>NZ_CALUWV010000001.1 GCF_944324575.1 uncultured Mailhella sp.
CCTCTTAAGAGGGCAGCCGAGTAATAGACCCTTATAGGGTCAAATCAAACCGCCCCTTGAAGGGGCGGTCCTGACTTAAACGCTCGGAAGCGGAAGGAATAACCGGAAGAATGCCCGCAATGCGGGTCCGCGGGGGACGGTATTGGGGAACGGGCGGCGCGTGACATAAGTCTGAAAGGCGGGAGGCCTCGTTTCGGAGTACGTTGTCCGGCGCGCGGAAGTACAGGCGCTTTGCAGTCATGCACGCTTGTGTATCATGAAGGCGCGCATGGTGAACGGGAACAATGTGTCTGTACACCATGTTGCAGGTTCCGCCGGGGCGTTCGGCGGGTTTTCCCAAGACGCATCCTTTGCTGTTCGATGACCGGCATGGCTTGTTTCTTCTGCCGGAACGCCGGGCTGTCCGCAGTGGCTGCCCAGAGGAGAGTACGGTACGGACGGGAGACGGTCGTCTGCCCCTGGAACATCGAAAGGGTGCGAGGTGTCGCCGGCGCTCTGCCTCTCGGAAGAGCCGCTCTCGTCTGTTGCTGCGGCGGCCGGAATGTTTTTCTCTGACTTCGCGGCAAGTCGGTCATGCCTGACCGTGCGGCCTGCGTGACGGAGGAAGCGTTCAGCCGCAGCGGTGCTGCTTTTGAGCATGGCAGTCCCTCTGACGGATGGATTGGCGTGGGAAAAGGCGTCTGTGCCTTTTTTCCCTCCTTGCTGTCGGAGAGCCGGAAGCGTGTGGCGGCATTCATGCCGCTTCATTTCACAGGAGGGGACTGCCGGGGCCGACGACTCATGAAACGGGAAGAAGGCCCAGGCCCTTGTCCGGTGCTGAAAAAATTTTTTGTTTTTTTTCAGAGGATTTTCATGAAAAAGCAGATGCAGTGCGTCAAAGCCTGCCCCGTTTTCTGCACGGGGAGGCCGAGGCCCGTCACTGCCTGCCGTCGTCCGACATGAAGTTGCGGCGCACGGCTTCGGAAGGATTGACGAGCTGGGAGAGGCCGTGAAGAGAAAGTTTTTTTTCAAGCTTGTTCTTTCCCGGCGCGAGCGCACAAGCTGACTTTTCGCTTAAATCCGCACCGTTTCGGACGTGCAAGTTTTTTTTTACATCTGCTTGACAATGGGTTCCCTATTACTGAAAGTAGATGAAGACAGCGACTTGCCTTGCTCATCATGAAACAGGAGGATACCATGTCTGTTTTTTCCAATATTGTCTGCTGCATCAGCCTTTCCGAAAATCCTGACGACGTTGCCCAGTACGTCAACGACATAACCCGTCAGAACGACGCCAAGCTCATCCTTGTCCATGTTGCCGCCGACAATGAGGCCATTCTGCGCCGCACCGGCAGCAAGAACATGGTGGAAAAGCTCATTGAAGAAAGCCGCAAGGCCAATGAAGACGCGTTTACCAACTATGTGAACAAGCACTTCGCCGGTCTCGACACCTCCATCGTGCTCACCGAAGGCAAGGTCGAAGAAGAACTGCTCAAGGTGATCGA
This sequence comes from uncultured Mailhella sp., assembly GCF_944324575.1. Taxonomy (GTDB): domain Bacteria; phylum Desulfobacterota; class Desulfovibrionia; order Desulfovibrionales; family Desulfovibrionaceae; genus Mailhella. Next base: position 1,485 of record NZ_CALUWV010000001.1, read on the forward strand.
CAAGTACTGCGCCGACCTCATCGTCATCGGCAGCATGTCCACCAAGGGTCTGTTCGGCTCCCTGTTCAACAAGCCTTCCGAAAGCATCATCGGCAAGACCCGCATCCCGGTCATGGTCATTCCCAACGACCTCAGCCTGGAATGCACGCCTGATTTCTAATCGGCAAAGTTTTGCAGCATGAAGGCCCGTCTGCCCCGCGCAGGCGGGCCTTTTGTGTGTCCAGGGTAATCAGGGGAACCTAGCGGAAAGAGAAGCCTTTTTTCAGAGAGAAAAGCCGGTTGAGACATGAGCGCAGAGAGGCGCATCCCTAGTAACTGTTTCGAGAGGGGGAGAGCGAAGCGGCGTCGAGGCAGGAGGCCGGAGGACGTGCCGAACGGGTGCAGGCTATGGGAGCGTGCGTTCAAGGCAGGCCATGGCGACGTGAGGAGAAAACGGGAGATGAGATGTTCCGGCAGGGAAAGAGGTTCTCAGGCAGTACGCGCGGATGGCTCGTGCCGATGCACGGAGAAAGTCTGTCCGATGCGGGGCGTTTTTGAAGAAAAGGGGAAGGGGGAGGCGCGGGAGAGGCGGCATCGTGGTCAGTCTGTGTTTCGGGGACGTGGCCGAGCCGCGATATGCAAAGCACGCTGAGGGCGTACTCAGAGCTTGTGTCTTTCCCGGAGTGAAGGCCGAATCCGCGGAGTCTGCCCGCATGCCGACGACGCTCCGTGAAAAAACGGCAAAAACATTCTCCCGTCGGGAGCTTGACCGGCTGGATGCCGGTCAAGCCCGAGCAGGAGAGAGGTGCGAGTCGGGGTATGCGTCAGCGCTTCCAGCGGAAGATGAAAGCCTGCTCCACGTCAGGGTGAAGGCTCAGGTGCACGGGGCAGGTATGAGCGCAGTGTTCTATGGCGGCCTTCTGCCGGTCGGTGTATTCTCTGTCGGGCATGTCGAGCACGATTTCGATTTTGCCGATGCGGCGGGGATCGGCGCTCATGACCTTGGTGATGGAAATTTCCGTACCGGTCACGTCCACGTCATGCTGTTTTGCATAAATGCCGATGATGGTCATGGCGCAGGAGGCCAGAGCCGTGGCGCACAGATCGGTGGGAGAAAAGGCTTCGCCCTTGCCCTGATTGTCCACCGGGGCGTCGGTGACTATGGTGGTGCCGCTGGCAAGGTGCGTGCATTCAACCCGCAGATCACCGAGATATTTTGCTTTCATGTTGGCCATGGGGAAACTCCTCTGCATGGGGCGCACGCGTGAGCGTACGGCTTTAGTTGTCTCTTTGGGCAACGAATAGCGGCATGAGCGATCGTAGTCAATGCCCTGAGCCGGAACGGTCTTTTTCTTCGACGGCTCGGATGATGCGGCATGGATTGCCCGCGGCCACCACGCCGGAAGGAACGTCGTGCGTAACCACGCTGCCCGCGCCGATGACGGAGCCTGCTCCTATGGAAACGCCGGGAAGCACGGTGACGTGACCTCCCATCCACACGTCGTCGCCCACGGTGACGGGCTTTGCCCATTCCACGCCGCAGGCCCGTTCTTCGGCATCCAGCGGGTGCACGGCGGTGTAGATGCCGCATTGCGGCCCGATGAAGCAGTTCCTGCCGAAGGTGACGGGCGCGCAGTCGAGAATGACGAGACCGTAGTTGGCAAAGAAGTTTTCGCCGATTTCGATGTTGAAGCCGTAGTCGCAGCGAAAGCCGGGTTCTATGAGGAAATTCTCGCCCGTGCGGCCGAGAATGCGTCTGAGGCTTTCCCGCCTTTGTTCAAGGTTTGAGGGCAGTATTCCGTCGCACAGAACGCAGGCGTCCACGCAGGCGCGGTGCAGGCGTATGAGTTCTTCATCCATCACGCTGTAGGGCAGTCCGGCAATCATTTTTTCCCGTTCGGTCATAGCTCCTCCGGTAAAGAAAAGGGCCGGAGCAGTTGCTCCGGCCCACAGTTCTTTGGCCTGTCAGGGTAACCCCTGCTTATTTCTTCTTGGCTACCAGTTCTTCAGAGATGCTGGCCGGCACTCTTTCGTAGTGGTCGAACTGCATGCTGAAGGTGGCGCGGCCCTGAGTGCGGGAGCGCAGGTCGGTAGCGTAGCCGAACATTTCGGACAGCGGCACGAAGCAGCTGATGACCTGGGCGCCGGCGCGGGCTTCCATGGCCTGCACCTTGCCGCGACGACCGTTGAGGTCGCCCATGACGTCGCCGAGGTAGTCTTCGGGAGTCACCACTTCCACGCTCATGATGGGTTCGAGCAGCACGGGGCTGGCCTTGCGCATGGCGTCCTTGATGGCCATGGAGCCGGTCACGTAGAAGGCCTGTTCGGAGGAGTCCACTTCGTGGTAGGAACCGAACACGAGGTTGACCTTCACATCGACGGCGGGGTAGCCGGCGAGCACGCCGCTCTTCAGGGCGTCCTGAATACCCTTGTCGATGGCGGGAATGTATTCCTTGGGAATGACGCCGCCCGTGATGGAGTTGATGAACTCGTAGCCCTTGCCCGGATTGGGTTCGATCTCGATGACGGCATGACCGTACTGACCGCGACCGCCGGACTGCTTGGCGTACTTGGTGTCGGACTTGGAGGGTTTGGTAATGGTTTCGCGATACGCAACCTGGGGCTTGCCCACGTTGGCGTTCACGTTGAATTCACGGGTGAGGCGGTCGACGATGATGTCGAGGTGCAGCTCGCCCATGCCGGCGATGAGGGTCTGTCCGGTTTCCTCGTCGCCCGTCACGCGGAAGGAAGGATCTTCCTTGGAGAGCTTGTTGAGGGCGGCGGACAGGGCGTCACGGTCGGCCTTGGTCTTGGGTTCGATGGCAACCTGGATAACGGGATCCGGGATGTCCAGGGATTCCAGAACCACGGGAGCGTCGTCGTGGCAGAGGGTGTCGCCGGTGGAGACGTTCTTGAGGCCCACGAGGGCGACGATGTCGCCGGCGCCGGCCCACTTGATTTCTTCACGCTTGTTGGCGTGCATGCGCACGATACGACCGATGCGTTCGGTCTTGCCGGTGGTGGAGTTGAGCACGGACATGCCGGGTTCAACAAAACCGGAGTAGATGCGGAAGAAGGAGAGGTGACCGATATAGGGGTCGGCCGCCAGCTTGAAGACGAGACCGGCCAGAGGAGCCTTGTCGTCGGGCTTGCAGAACACTTCCTCATCAGTGTCGGGATTGGTGCCCTTCATTTCCTCGATGTCGAGGGGAGAAGGCAGGTAATCCACGATGGCGTCGAGCAGAAGCTGCACGCCCACGTTGCGGAAGGCGGTACCGCACAGCACGGGCACGATGGTCTGGGCGATGGTGGCCTTACGGATGCAGTAACGGAGATCTTCTTCGGAAAGGGTACCTTCTTCGAGGTACTTTTCCATCATCTCTTCGTCCTGCTCGGCCACGGCGTCCATCATTTCCAGACGCTTTTCTTCGTACATGTCCATGAGGTCGGCGGGGATGTCCTCTTCCCAGAAGTTGGAACCCTTGCTTTCCTTGTCGAACATGATGGCCTTGCCCTTGATGAGGTCCACCACGCCACGGAATTCATCTTCGTGGCCGATGGGCAGCTGCATCATGACGGGGTTGGCCTTCAGGCGGTCATGGATGGTCTGGACGGAGTGGAAGAAGTCGGCGCCGATTCTGTCCATCTTGTTGATGAAGCAGATACGGGGCACGTTGTAGCGGTTGGCCTGACGCCACACCGTTTCAGACTGGGGTTCCACACCGTTCACGCCGTCGAACACGGCCACGGCACCGTCGAGCACGCGCAGGGAACGTTCCACTTCAATGGTGAAGTCCACGTGTCCGGGGGTGTCGATGATGTTGATGGTGCGGCCCTTCCACTGGCAGTGGGTGGCGGCGGAAGTGATGGTGATGCCGCGTTCCTTTTCCTGTTCCATCCAGTCCATGGTGGACTCGCCTTCGTGCGTTTCACCAATCTTGTGGTTCACGCCGGTGTAGAAAAGGATGCGTTCGGTGGTCGTCGTCTTGCCGGCGTCAATATGGGCCATGATGCCGATATTGCGCAGATCCTTGATTTCAAAGGTACGGTTCGACATGGCGGCCTACCAGCGGAAATGAGCGAAAGCCTTGTTGGCTTCGGCCATGCGGTGGGTGTCTTCCTTCTTCTTCACGGAGCCACCACGGTTGTTGAAGGCATCAATGAGTTCCGCGGAAAGCTTGGCGATCATGCCCTTTTCACCGCGGGCGCGGGAATAGGTGATGAGCCAGCGCAGAGCCAGAGAGATCTGGCGTTCGGGACGGACTTCGACGGGCACCTGATAGTTGGCGCCGCCGACGCGGCGGGACTTGACTTCAACGTGGGGCTTCACGTTTTCCACAGCCTTCTCGAAAGCGTGCAGAGCGTCTTCACCGGTCTTTTCGCCGAGAATTTCCAGCGAACGGTAGAAGATGGTTTCTGCGGGGCCCTTCTTGCCGTCGTACATGAGACGGTTCACGAAGCGGGCCACGAGGCGGCTGTTGTAAATAGGATCGGGCAAGATCTCCCTTTTGGCAATGGGACCTTTGCGGGGCATGGTGATTCCTCCGTAAACAAGTTGCAATGGCCTTCAGAACCACTGAGAGGCCATAAAAATGGAGCGCGGGGCTCTAGGATCAGTTCTTGGGACGCTTGGCGCCGTACTTGGAACGACGCTGACGGCGATCCTGCACGCCGGAGGTGTCCAGGGTACCACGAACGATGTGGTAACGGACACCGGGAAGGTCCTTCACACGGCCGCCGCGGATCATCACGACGGAGTGTTCCTGAAGGTTGTGGCCTTCGCCGGGGATGTAAGCCGAAACTTCGATGCCGTTGGTCAGGCGCACACGGGCGACCTTACGAAGAGCGGAGTTAGGCTTCTTGGGGGTGGTGGTGTACACGCGGGTGCACACGCCGCGGCGCTGGGGGCATTCCTGCAGGGCCGGGGTCTTCTTTCTCTTCACCACCTTCTTCCGTTCGATACGGATAAGCTGCTGAATAGTAGGCATGTGTTCCTCCAAAATAAAAACACAAAGTTAGGCCAAAGAACGCTATCAAATATCTTTGAATGGTTAATTTGTCAAGGTATTTTTTGCTGATTCCGGCGTGGAGTTCCGTCCTTGCGCCGTTCTGCGCCGCAGGGAAAACCGGAACGTCCCGAAGGCGGGCTTTCGAGGGGACGCGGGCTCTGCCGGCACGGGAAGGAGGTTCGCTTCCCGTGCATCAACATCTGCCGCGTGTCTGCCCGGATTTCTGCCCTGCGTTGACAGGGCGCGTTCTCGCGCTTACCCCAGAGAGAAACACGTTTTTTCAGGAGGCCGCATGGACATATCTTCCCAGTTTCACGATCCGGCGCTGTGCCGCGCGCTGCTCGACAGGCTGAGCGCCGAGCTTGAGGCGCTCGGCAGGCCCGTGCGCTTCATGGAAGTGTGCGGCACGCACACGGTGTCCATTTTCCGCAGCGGCCTGCGGTCACTGCTGCCGGAGGGGCTTGAGCATCTTTCCGGGCCGGGATGTCCGGTGTGCGTCACTCACGATTCCGAGGTGGCGGCCTTCATCCATGCGGCGGAAAGGCCGGGTGTCATCGTGGCCACCTTCGGCGACCTTCTGCGCGTGCCCGGGCCTGACGGCCGTTCCCTCAAGCACGCCATGGCCGAGGGGGCCCGCGTGCAGGTGGTCTACTCTCCGCTCGACGCCGTAAAGCTGGCGGCCGAACATCCCGGCGACACGGTGGTTTTTCCTTCCGTGGGCTTTGAGACCACCGCCCCCGTCATGGCCGGAGCCGTCATGACCGCGAAAAACATGGGGCTTTCCAATTTCTGCATCATTCCCTGCAACAAGCTGGTGCCTCCGGCCATGCGCGCGCTGCTCGAAGGCGACGACGAGGCCGCGCGACGCATCGACGCCTTTCTTCTGCCCGGTCACGTGGCCGTGGTGCTGGGACTTGCGCCGTTTGAGTTTCTGGCCGGGGAGTTCGGCAGACCCTCCGTGGTGGGCGGATTTGAGCCTGCCGACATACTTTCCGCCCTGTGCCTCATGCTCGACATGCTGCGCAGGGGAAAGCCCGAGGTGGGCAACACCTACATGCGCGCCGTAAGTTCTGAGGGCAGCCCGCAGGCAAGGCGTGTCATGGACACGGTGTTTCAGGTCTGCGACGCGCGCTGGCGAGGGCTCGGCGTCATTCCCGAGAGCGGTCTTGCCCTCAAGGACGAGTGGAAGCGCTTCGACGCCATGGATCGCCTCGGGCTGGAGCTCGGGGAGGCAGGGCACATTCCCGGCTGCCGCTGCGGCGACATTCTGCGCGGCGCGCTCACTCCGGATCAGTGTCCGCTTTTCGGTAAGGTCTGCACGCCGCAGAATCCTACCGGCCCGTGCATGGTGTCCACCGAGGGAAGCTGCGCGGCCTGGTACCGCTACCGGGGCGTCTGAGGTGCAGCGCTTTGGACGGAGGCGACCGAAAATCGCGTTTCCCCTTGACAGAAAGAGGGGGTTTCGCTAAAGCTGACTCCATGAACACGAACTCTTCCAGAACTCTTTCCTGCATGTGGTGGTGGCCCTGCTAAAGGGGCCGGGTTCTGGAGTATTCTTTTTACAGCAGTATATGAACCGCGGTCGGAGCAACGGCCGCGGTTTTTTCATAGCCGGAAACAGGAAGGCCGGGCTCCACCCGAGAAGGAGTCAGACCATGAGCGTTTCCGAATCCAGCAAGACTTGTGCCAAGGCCTTTGAAACCGGTTTCTTCGGACCCTACGGCGGCCAGTTCGTTCCCGAGCCTCTCAAGAAGGTCCTGAACGAAGTCAACGAAGCCTTCATCAAATATCGCGACGATCCTGAATTTCAGGCCGAGCTTGCCGATCTTTTCACCCACTACTGCGGGCGTCCCTCTCCCATTTTCCACTGCCGCAATCTGAGCCGTGAGCTCGGCGGCGCGCAGATCTACCTCAAGCGCGAGGATCTGAACCATCTCGGCGCGCACAAGATCAACAACACGCTGGGCCAGGTGCTTCTTGCCAAGCGCATGGGCAAGACTCGCCTTGTGGCGGAAACCGGCGCGGGGCAGCACGGCGTGGCCACGGCCGCCACGGCCGCGCTCTTCGGCATGGAATGCGTCGTTTACATGGGCGAAGAGGACATGCACCGTCAGGCCCTCAACGTGTTCCGCATGCGCATGATGGGCGCGGAAGTGCGTCCAGCCATGAGCGGTCAGCGTACCCTCAAGGAGGCCGTGGACGAAGCGCTTGACTGCTTCGTGAATGATCCCAGCATGTTCTATGTGCTCGGCTCCGCCGTGGGCCCGCATCCCTATCCCGTCATGGTTCGCCACTTCCAGTCCGTCATCGGTCGTGAGGCGCGCGCTCAGAGCATTGAGCAGATAGGTCGTCTTCCCGACTACGCCGTGGCCTGCGTGGGCGGCGGTTCCAATTCCATAGGCATGTTCGCGGGATTCCTCGACGATGCGGAAGTGAAGCTCGTGGGCGTGGAGCCCGGCGGCAAGGGCATGGGCTACGGCCAGCACGCCGCAAGCCTGTGCAAGGGCAAGCCCGGCATTCTGCACGGTTTCAACGGCTATCTGCTCCAGGACGAGAAGGGCGGCGTGGCTCCCGTGTATTCCATTTCCGCCGGACTCGACTATCCCGGCGTAGGCCCGGAACACTGCCAGCTCAAGGATTCCGGCCGCGCCGAATACGTCACCGTCACCGACGAGGAAGCCGTGAACGCGTTTATGGTTCTGTCCCGCAGGGAAGGCATCATTCCCGCGCTGGAATCCTCCCACGCCCTTGCCCATGCCATGCGTCTTGCGCCCACGCTGGACAAGGACAAGATCATCATGGTCTGTCTCTCCGGCCGCGGCGACAAGGACGTGACGCAGATTGCCGAACTTCTGAAGGGCAAGATGTAGCAGGGGCGCCTGCCGGAAGGTGAGCTCTTTTCTGCCGGCGCTCCGAAATGCCATGCGGCATGCTTCGTGAAGCATAAAAAGCCCCGGTGTCGGGAATGTTCCCGGCCGGGGCTTTTTGTATTTTGAGAGGAAAGTTTTCAGGCCTTTTCAAGCGGAAGGCGTCGCATGAGTCCCAGCTGCGAGCAGTAGCGCTGAAAGGTGCGCAGCGGCAGATCAAGCAGAGCGGCCGCTTCCTTCTTGTTGCCTCCGGTCTTTTTGAGTGCGCGGACGATGTATTTTTTCCTTGTCTGTTGAAGCGCCTCTTCCAGCGAAAGGGGTTCTTCGTCTTCCTGTTCAACGGAGGAAGGCTGCATGTGAAGGAACTGAAGCGTGCCCGTGGCCAGATAGCGGAGAATGACGTTCTGCATTTCGCGGATGTTGCCGGGCCAGTCGTAGCGGCGAATTCTTTCCAGAATGTCCGGCGGAATGACGGGGTCGGCATCCAGCGTGTTGAACTTCCGGAAAAGGAACCTGGCAAAGAGTACGATGTCTTCCCGTCGTTCCCTGAGGGGTGGAACGTGAAGATTGACCACGAAAATGCGGAAGAAGAAGTCGTTGCGCAGCGTACCTTCCTGCATCATGTGTATGAGGTCGCAGTTGGTGGCGCATATGAGACGTACGTTGGAGTAGTGCACCTTGCTGCTGCCTATGGGCGTGTAGGCGCGTGACTCTATGGCCTGCAGAAGCTTGACCTGCATGGAGAGACTGAGCTCGCCCACTTCGTCCAGAAAAAGGGTGCCGCCGTCAGCCGCGCCGAAAAATCCCGTGCTGTTGCTCACGGCTCCGGTGAACGCGCCTTTGATATGGCCGAAGAACTCGTTTTCCATGAGGTTTTCGGGAATGGCGCCGCAGTTTACGGAAATGAAGGGCTTGTCGCTTCTCGGGCTGAGCTTGTGGATGAGCCTTGCCAGAAGACTTTTTCCCGTGCCCGTTTCTCCGGTGATGACGATGTTGGAATCGCTCCTGGCGGAGGTGACGACATTCTGCATGAGCTCCTGTATGGCGGGACTTTCCCCGAAGAAGATGTCGTCATGCTGTCCGACCTTCTGAAGAAGCGAACGTATTCTTGCCTTCAGCTCCTTCTGCTCCGCAAGTATGGACTGCTCCCGCAGCACGTTGTCCGTGTCGTCGGTGAGCGTGCTGAGAAGTATGGCGCCGTCGCTCCAGGAAAGCACGCTGGGGTGACCTATGACGTGCCTGAGTTCTCCTTCCGTGGTGCGGTAGCGCCAGCGGTAGGTGTTGCCGCTTACAATCTGCTGATGGTTGTTGCTGTTGAGTCTGTTGAAGCGGGGCTTGTCGCTCTCGTCGATGAAATAGTCTCCGGGCTTCCCGCATATCTCGGCCTGATCGTCGCAGTGCACAAGGTCCATGTAGGCCCTGTTCACGAGATAGAACCGGTGATTCTTCATGAGTGCCACGGGCAGAGGAAAGCGGTCGATGATGAGCCTGACCAGGGGCGAGTCCTCCACGGCCTGCTCGAGTCTTGCGGGTGCGAAAAGCTGAATGACGCCGTGCGTGCCGGTTTTTTCATCGACGGCCAGACGGCTCCAGGTCCAGAGCGTGCAGGAAAAGGGCCTTTCCACGGAAATGATGCGCGACCGGTACGCCGTGTCGTCGGCGGCGCCTGATTCGGAAATGGGCAGGACGCCTGAATTCCAGGCTTCAAGCAGCATTTCGGCAGGCAGTTTTTTAGGGGAGTTGTGAAAGGCTTCCCAGAGAGGAACGTTCTTCATGTGTTCCTCATCCTGGCCGGTGAAGGCCCTGCAGGCGTCGTTCCACCACAGGACGCGGCCTTCCTGCGAGAGAAAGAAAGAGGGCAGATCAAGAAAGGAATCCTGGGTCACGTGGCGTCCTCCTCTTGCCGGATATTGCGTGCTCGTTAAGATTCAATGTAGGAAAAGCATGAAAAAATGTCAAAAATGGCATGAAATGCCATAATATGTCTTATTCTTTAAAATTTATTGATATCGGTGTATTATAGTATAATTGTGTTATTTTTTCACAAGAAGAAAAACGCCATTTTTGGCGTGATTAACAGTCCGTATTGATTGCCATTTTTTAATAATATATTGATATTATTTTGTTTGTATAAAAATGAACCGATTGGCACGATTCTGGCAGTAAACAGGGCATGAATGAGGCGGAAAGCCTGCTGTCGGAGGCTTTCTCATCTTGTCAATGTTCTCTAACGCCAGGAGAAATCGCATGGAATTCGACAAGAAACTTTATGAAACGGACGTACTGGTGCTGGGATCGGGCGCTTCGGGCTGCGGCGCGGCCATTGCCGCGCGCAGGGCCGGTGCGGACGTTCTTATGGTGGACAAGGGCCGGCTGGAAAGCTCGGGCAACCTTGGAGGCGGCAACGACCACTTCATGGCCGTTCTCGACGTGGATGAGCACGACGGCTATGAGGATCTGGCCGACTACTGGGCCACGCCGGTCACCGGCATGACCCGCGGCGTGGTCCGCAATATGTACGAGTCCATGAAGCCCTGCATCAGCATTCTGGAAGAGGCGGGGCTTGAGTTCAAGCACAACCCCGACGGTTCCTACATGCGTTCGGTGGGCTTCGGTCAGCCCGGCGCGTGGTGGATTCACATTGACCACGGCTTTACCGTGAAGCCCAAGCTGGCGAAGTACATCCGCAAGATGGGCGTCAAGGTTGTGGACAACGTTCAGGTGCTGGCTCTTCTGAAGGACGACGACCGCATTGCGGGATGCCTCGGCTGGAACGTGAAGAACGGCGATTTTGTGGTCATTCGCTGCAAGACTGCCGTGCTCTGCTTCGGTCTTGTGTCCGAGCGCGTGTCCAACAACTCCACGCACAAACCCTTCAACGTATGGTATTCCCCGTATGTCACCGGCAGTCAGCAGGTGCTGGCGCTCGAGGCCGGCGCTTCCGTGAACGCCATGGAGACCTCCGACATGTGCACCATGCTGCCCAAGGGCTGGGGCGCTCCCGGCATGAACGGCATCAACAACATGGGCGGCAGGGAGCTCAACGCCAAGGGCGAGCGCTTCATGGGCAAGTACGATCCCATGTGGGAAAACGGTCTTCGCGTGCATCAGGTCATGGGCACCTACAATGAAATGCTTGAGGGTTCCGGCCCGCCCTTCGTCATGGACATGACGCACTTCTCCGCCGAGGACGCGAGACATCTTCAGTACGATCTCATGCCCGGCGACAAGGAGACCTATCTGGACTACTGCCGCGCCCGCAACATCGACTTCACGAAGGCCCCGCTGGAAGTGGAAATAGGCGAGAGGCTCATCGGCGGTCTCGTGGCCTGCTCCGACGAACAGGAAACCGACGTGCGCAATCTCTACACCTCGAGCCTTCTCGGCAACTTCTCCGGCGCCATGTGCCTCGGCTACAGTGCCGGCCGCTTCGCCGCCGCCCGTGCCGCAGAAACGTCCATGCCCGCCATCGATCAGGCGGAAGTGGATTCCTGGTTCAGCACCCTTTACGATCCGCTGATCCGTCCCTGCGCTCGTCCCGTTTCCTACACCACGTTTGAAGACGGCCTGCGTCAGGTCATGGACTACTATGTAGGCTTCCAGCGCACCGAGGGCAGCATGCTGAGGGCTCTTGAGAGCATGAAGGTGCTTGAGGAATATCTGCCCCGCCTCGGAGCCTCCGACTTCCGTGAGCTCATGCGCGTGCATGAGAGCCGCGAGCTGTTCAAGCTCTGCCGCGTGTACATTCAGGCCTGTCTCCAGAGAAAGGAATCCGGCCGCACCATGTATCGCCGCGCAGACTATCCCGATCTCGATCCGTCGCTGAACCGTCCGCTTGCGACCAGCCTTGCTGCGGACGGCGCTGTCGAGTTCGCCTGGAAATGACGGCGTTTTTCGGATCTTCCCTCTAAAAGCTCTCACCGTGTTTCAGGAGTAGAGATATGCCTCCCGTATTCGATGAAAAGAAGTGCGTGAAGTGTCAGAAGTGCGTCACCAACTGCCCCGGCTATGTGCTGCGCATGGGCAAGGAGACTCCGGAAGTCGCCTTTCCCGACGAGTGCTGGCATTGCGGCTGCTGCCGCGTGGCCTGCACGCAGTCGGCCATAAGCTTTGAGTTCCCCCTGCATACGAGACTCTAGACTGTCTCGTCATGTTCCGGCGGATGCGGACAAGGTCCGTGTCCGCCCCGGCGGGCAGGGGAGCGCAGAGCTGCGCCCTTTGGATGAGTCTGAAACAGGATGTTGTCCCGAGCCTGCCGGCAGATTTTCAGCCTGTCGTTCCCTGTTTTTCGGGCGGCGCGCCGCCTCTGCGGCCGGAAGTTCCGGCCGCACCGTGCCCGGCACGTCGCCTTTTTTCTGTTCTCCCAAGCCTGCGTGGTCAGCCGTTTTCGTGCGGGCCGCAATGCGGAGGGCAGCATACCGTACTTTCCGTTGGACCCGTAGAATCAGTGAAGGAAAAGACATGAAGAAGCTCATCGCATCCATGCTTGCCGCGGCCCTGCTCCTCCCCGCCGTTCAAGGTTTCGCCGCTGACTATACGCTCAGCCTCAACCTGCCCATTCCTCCCGTGCACAAGCGCTGGACCAACGCCCTCAAGCCGTGGGTCGAGGAACTGGAACGCCGTTCCGGCGGACGCATCAAGGTGGAACCGTATTTTGCCGAAGCCCTCAGCAAGCAGGGAGAGGCCTACGATTCCGTGAAGAACGGTCTTGCCGACATGACTGAATCGAGTTTCACCGTGGCTTTCGGTCAGTTCCCCTATCATGAGCGTATGGCGGACTTCACCGATGTGACCCGCTCTCAGGATCATCCTACCGAGATTCTGCTGACCATCCAGAAGGAATTTCCCGTAGTCATGAAGGAGCTTGAAGGCGCGAAGCTCCTTTTTACGCACTGTCTGCCCATAGGCATGCTCATAGGCACCATCAAGCCGGTGACGAGCATTGAAGATCTGCGCGGCATGAAGATAGCCTGCATAGGCGGCGCCGTGGCCGCGGCCAAGGTGAACGCGCTCGGCGCTTCCGCCGTGACCATGCCTGCGGGTGAAGTGTACATGGCACTGCAGCAGGGCATAGTGGACGGCGCCACCTGCAACTTCCAGCTTCTGGTGAGCCGCCGTTTCGGCGATCTCATCAAGCATCTTCTGCCCCTCAACCTCGTGGGCGGCCCCTTCTACTGCGCCATGAGTCAGGAAATTTATGACGACATGCCTGAAGACCTTCAGAAGGTCATCGACGACATGTCCGGCGAGTACGCCGTGGATCTGTTCGAAAAGTTCTGGAACGACGATCAGTACGAATCCGCCAGAATCTGGCGCGACGACATGAAGGGCGAGATTCATTTCCTTTCCGAAGATGAGTACAGCAAGGCGGCCGAGCTCATCGAGCCCGTGCAGCAGGAGTGGATAGACAAGCTCAACGAACTGGGACTTCCCGGAGACGCCATAGCGGCGAGGACACGGGAACTCGAGGCGCAGTACAACGCGAAGTGGAACGAGTCGCGTCTGCATCAGATGTTCGCTCAGTAAGATAGAGAGCTGCGGTCCTTCCCGGGATCTGTGAGAGGGAAGGACCGCATGATATGTCATCTTGTTTCATCGATATGGGGGAAGGATATGTATGAGAGCTGCACCGGAGCGTCCGGAAGTCTGCTTCGAGTTCTGGAACCTGCGGCCAATGCCATAAGCACGTTCTGCAAGTGGCTCAGTGCCGGCGGCATGATCGTGTTCATGGGCATGGTCATTCTGACCTTTCTGGACGTTTTCCTGCGGTATTTTTTCAATTCGCCTCTGCCCGGCACCTATGAAGTCACCGAAATGCTCATGTCCATCGTGGTTTTTTCGGCCATAGCCTACGGGCAGTGGAACAAGAGCCACGTCATTATGGACGTGGTCACAGGCGCGCTGAAGGACGATGACAGAAACACGCTGGAAGCCGTGACCAATATCTGGAGCCTTGCCGTATGCGTGCTCTGCATCTGGGCCACAGGGCGCTATGCTCTCACCGTCAAGAGCACCACAGGCCTGCTCGGCATTCCCTACGAGCCCTTCGTATGGTTCGTGGTGTTCGGCTTCGTCACGCTTGCGCTTTCCTTCCTGTGGGATTTTCTGGTTTCGCTGCACAAGGTGTCGAAGATGGGTACGACCCGTCTTGTCATCGTCTGGGCGGCGGGCATCATTCCCGTGCTCATCGCCTGGTACCTCGGTTCCCATCGTCTCATGGGCGTGAGCAGCGTGGTCATAGGCTGCATCGGCATCGTGGTCATGTTCCTGCTCTTTTTGAGCGGCATGTCGGTGGCGCTCGCCCTCATGGCCACGGGCTTCATGTTCTCCGGGTCCATTCGCGGACTCACGGCCACGCTGAACTTCTACGGCAAGGCCATGTTCTCCACGTCGGCAAGCTATACCTGGTCGCCGCTCATGTTCTTCATGGTCATGGGCTACTTCTGCTTCTACGGCGATCTCGGCCGGGACCTCTATGAATGTGCGCGAAAGTGGCTCGGTCATCTTCGCGGCGGCCTTGCTCAGGGCAGCGTATGCGCGTGCACGGCCTTCGGCGCCGTGGTGGGCGATTCTCTTTCCGGCACCATCGCCATGTCGGCCATAGCCCTTCCCGAAATGCGTTCCGCAGGCTACGACGACGAGCTTGCCGTGGGTACGCTGGCCTGTTCCGGCACCATAGGCTGCCTCATTCCGCCGAGTGCCATGTTCATTCTTTACGGCGTGCTTGCCGAGCAGTCCATCGCCGATCTGTTCATGGCGGGCGTGTTCCCCGGGCTTCTGTGCATGCTGGTGTACTGCCTGACCATATGGTTCATGGTGTGGCGCAAGCCCTCGCTGGCGCCCACGGTGGAAAAAATGCCGCTTCCGGTGCGCATGCGTTCCCTTGCTTCGGCCCTGCCCATACTTCTGCTGTTCATTCTGGTCATCGGCGGCATTTATGCCGGTATGTTCACGGCTACGGAAGGCGGCGCCATAGGCTCCGTGGGCACGCTCCTCATCGCGCTTTTTCTCCGTCGCTTTACGCTGAAGAAGTTCATCGCCAGCCTGAACGATGCCTCCAAGTTCATCACCATGTCGTTCACGGTGCTTACCGGCGCGACCGTGCTCGGCTATCTCATGACTCTGAGCCGCATTCCCTCCATACTGGCAAGCAGCATAGGCGCCATGGGCATGCCCGGATGGGCCACCATGACGGCCATCATCGTGGTGCTGCTTTTCCTCGGCTGCTTTGTGCCCGCCATGCCGCTCATGCTGGTGTGCGTGCCCATCTTCGTGCCCATCGCCCACATGTTCCACTGGGATCTCATATGGTTCGGCGTGCTCATGGTCATCATGATGAACATGGCCTCCATCACGCCTCCTTTCGGCATCAACCTCTTCGTCATGAAGTCCGTGGCCTCCATTCCCCTGGGAGCCATGTTCCGGGCGTCGGTGCCCTTCATCATCGGACTTGCCCTCGTCATCGTGCTCATTCTCATCTTCCCCCCGCTGGCCACCTGGCTTCCCGCCGTCATGCGCTGAGAAGGCGGAAGAGCTGTCGGAGCGCCCGGTTTCCGGTCCGAGAAGGGCCGGGGGCCGGGCGTTTCCCTTTGCCCGCTTTTGTGCTAGTCTTTCGCCCTGCAATTCGTTCTCCGCTTCTGAAAAAAGGCGGGGAGTACCGGGCCCTGCGCGGCCCTTTCCTTCGTTTTTCAAAGGCCAGCCATGAAGATTCTTCTCGACAGCGGAAGCGGCGGCAGGGCGTCGCAAAGACTCATCGCCGACGTTTTTCTCCGGCATTTCGACAACGGTATCCTGCGCCGCATGGACGATGCGGCCGTTCTCGACCTTCAGGGCCCCGTGGCCATGAGCACGGACGGCTACACCGTGACGCCCCTGTTCTTTCCCGGCGGCAGCATAGGCACGCTTGCCGTGCACGGCACGGTGAACGACGTGTCCATGATGGGCGCGCGTCCCCGCTATCTTTCCTGCGCCTTTATTCTTGAGGAAGGGCTGGACTCGGACGTTCTTGAGCGCGTGGTGGCCGACATGGCCCGAGCCGCAGAAAAGGCCGGTGTGGCCATTGTGACGGGCGACACCAAGGTGGTGCCGAAGGGCGCGTGCGACGCGCTTTTCATTACTACTGCGGGCGTGGGCGAAGTCATTGCCGATCCCGCGCCTTCCGGCAGCTCAGCCCGGCCCGGCGACGCCGTGCTCGTGAGCGGAGCCATGGGCGACCACGGACTCACGGTCATGGCAAGGCGCGACAATCTTACCTTTGCCGCGGACGTGGCGAGCGACAGCGCGCCCTTGAATCAGATGGTGGAGCGGCTCATTGCCGAGGTGGGGGACATTCACGTTCTGCGCGACCCCACGCGCGGCGGCCTTGCCACCACGCTCAACGAGATAGCCGGGCAGTCGGGCGTGGGCATTGTCGTGGAGGAATCCGCCGTGCCGGTGCACGAGAGCGTGCGCGCAGGCTGCGACGTGCTCGGTCTCGATCCTTTGTACCTTGCCAACGAGGGCAAGCTCATCTGCATCCTTCCCCGGGAAAAGGCGGAGGCGGCGCTTTCGGTCATGAAGTCCTGCGAGTTCGGGGCCGAGGCTGCCGTCATAGGAGAGGTCACGGCCTCGGAAAGGCCCCGCGTGGAACTTCGTACCTTCATGGGCGGCTCAAGGCTCCTTTCCATGCTGGAAGGCGCGCAGCTGCCCCGCATCTGCTGAGGACATCATGCGCATCGCCGTCTGGAATACCGCGTTTCTGGGAGATTCCGTTCTTACGCTGCCGCTCATCCGTGTTCTCAAGGCCGCGTGGCCTGAAGCGGAGCTTGATTTTTACGTGCGCGGAGGACTCGCCTCTCTCTATGAGGCTCAGCCCGAGATTTCCCGCGTGTTTTCCTGCGACAAGCGCGGAAAGGACAGGGGCCTTGCCGCCGTGTTCCGCGAGGGCCGCGGCATTGCGCAGCGAAAATACGACATCTGGGTAGACGCCCATCTCAGCCTGCGCAGCTCGTACATGGCATGGGCCAGCCGTGCGCCCGTGCGTGCTGGCTACGCCGAGGCCGCGCTTTCCCGCGTTGTGTTCACGCGCCGCGTGAGCCGCCGTTTCGACGAGCTTCAGGAAATAGAGCGACTGCTGCTTCTGGCAAAGGCGCTGGATGTGCCTTGCGGGCTTCTGGAAAACCGGGAGCTGTGCTGGCCGGCCATCGTGCTTCCTGCCGGCGCCGTGGAGGAGGCGGACAGGCTGCTTGCGCCCCTGCCTGCGGGGAAAAAGACCATAGGCCTGCATCCGGGTTCGGTATGGCCCACGAAGCGCTGGACGCCGGAAGGCTTTGCCTTTATTCTGCGCCGTGCCCTGGATGACGGCGTAAATGCCGTGCTGCTTGCCGGTCCCGGCGAGGAGAAGACGGCCGCCGAAGTCCGCGCCCTTGCGGGTGTTCGCGGCGACGAGGCAGGATTCCTCGACCTTTCGGGGAAAACCTCGCTGCTTTCCCTGGCCGCGGTGCTCGGCAGACTTGACGACTATGTCACCAACGATTCCGGTCCCATGCATCTGGCCTGGGCGCAGCATACCCCGGTGACGGCGCTGTTCGGCCCCACGGTGCGAACGCTCGGCTTTGCGCCGAGAGGAGAGACGAGCACTATCATCGAGGCGGACGTGTCCTGCCGTCCCTGCGGACTGCACGGGCACAAGGCGTGTCCCAAAGGGCATTTTGCCTGCATGAAGAACATAGACCCTGCCGTGGTGTGGAGCGACGTTGTGCGCAAGATTGCGGCAGGAGCACAGGAATAGCCATGTCTTCAAAAAAAAACAGGCCGCTGCCGCAAAGCCTCGGCCTGCCGTTTACCGGCGCGGACAGTCACGCGCATCTTGACGACGAGCGTCTTCTGCCCGACCTTTCCGGCATGCTGGAAAGAGCAGCGTCTTCCGGCGTGTCGCTCATCGTGCATATGTTTCTTCAGCACGAGCGCTACGCGTCGAACCGCGATCTCATTTTGAATGCTGCGGCCGCACTTCCCAAGGCTCCCGACATCTGCTTCGTCCGCGGACTCCATCCCGAGGACGTGCTTGCCGCCGACGAAGAGGAGTGGGAACATCTGGTGGACGTGGTGAAGAACGATCCTCTCATCCGCGCCATAGGGGAAATCGGACTGGATTATCATTACGAGGAAGGCTATTCTCCCTCCGCGCTTCAGGAGCCGTGGTTCCGCAGACAGCTCAGACTGGCCAGGGAACTGGACAAGCCCGTGGTCATTCATTCCCGCGAGGCGTGGGACAGGATGTTCGCCATTCTCGACGAGGAGGACATGCCGGGAAGGCCTCTTCTCTGGCACTGTTTCGGCGGCGATGCGGCAAGGGCGAGGCAGATCATGGAGCGCGGCTGGCACATCGCCTTCGGCGGCGCAGCCACCTTCAAGGCCAACGCCGAGGTGCGCGAGGCGCTTCACGCGGTTCTGCCCGAACGGCTCATGCTGGAAACGGACTGCCCCTATCTTGCCCCGGAACCCTGGCGCGGCAAGACCAACGAGCCGGCGCTTGCCGTGTTCACGGCCGAGCGCCTTGCCCCGGAACTTGCCATGAGCACGGAAGAGCTCTGGACGCTTGCCGGAGAGAACGCGAGGCGCTTTTTCGGCATGTAGGCCGTTTCGGGAGCGCTGCGGCGCTTTTGGGTCTTTGCGTCCGTTTTTTCCTGACGCAACGCGTCAGAGCGGCGTTTTTTCGACAGAGATACAGAGGCGGCTGTTCCCCGCCGCGCAAGACAGGAACGCTCCGTGTGAGCGACATTTTTTCAGGAGATCATGGATGGGCAAGAGCGGATTTCACTGCATCACCTTCGGCTGTCAGATGAACGTCAACGACTCCCAGTGGGTTGAGCGCGCGCTCATGCGTCTGGGCTTTC
Source organism: uncultured Mailhella sp. (assembly GCF_944324575.1). Taxonomy (GTDB): domain Bacteria; phylum Desulfobacterota; class Desulfovibrionia; order Desulfovibrionales; family Desulfovibrionaceae; genus Mailhella. The sequence goes on from NZ_CALUWV010000001.1 coordinate 20,217, forward strand.
AGGAAAAGCCTCTGGAAGAGGCCGACGTGGTGTTCATCAACACCTGCTCCGTGCGCGAGAAGCCGGAACAGAAGGTGTACAGCGCCCTCGGCCGCGTGCAGCGGGCCAATCCGCACGCCGTGGTGGGCGTGGCTGGCTGCGTGGCTCAGCAGATAGGCGAGGAGCTCATGCGCCGCCATCCGCAGGTGCGTCTTGTGGCGGGAACCGACGGCGTGGCTTCCGTGCCCGAAGCCTTCGTGCGGCTTTTGAACGAGCCGAAGCTGAAGCTCTCCTATCTCAACTTCACCGATGTGTTTCCCGATCGTGATCCCTGCCTGGTGGATGCGGCGGGACGCCCGGAGCAGGAAGGCGTCACGCCTGTGGCCTATGTGAACATCATGCAGGGCTGCGACAATTTCTGCGCCTACTGCATCGTTCCCTACACGCGCGGGCCGCGCAAGTCGCGTTCTGCAAAGGCCGTGATTGACGAGTGCCGTTCCTGGGTGGCGCGTGGCGCGGGCGACATCACGCTGCTCGGGCAGAACGTCAACGTGTTCGGCAACGACAAGAGCGGCGACGGCACCACGTTCCCCGAGCTTCTGCGACAGGTGGCGGCCATTCCCGGGCTGCGGCGCATCCGCTTCGTGTCTGCGCATCCCCGCGACTTTTCGCAGGAAACCATCGACATGTTCGCGGAGCTTCCGCAGCTTTGCCCGCGTCTTCATCTGCCGCTTCAGTCCGGCTCGGATTCCATGCTGAAGAAGATGGGCCGCGGTTACACCATGGAGCGCTATCTTTCCGTGGTGGAGAGGCTCAGAAAGGCCCGGCCCGACATGGCGCTTTCCACGGACCTCATCGTGGGATTCCCGTCGGAAACGGAAGAGGAATTCGAGGACACGCTGAAGGCCATAGACAGCTGCGGTTTCATGTCGAGTTTTTCCTTCTGTTATTCCGACAGGCCGGGCACGCGCGCCTCGGCCATGCCGTTCAAGATTCCCCATGAGGTGCAGCTTGAAAGGCTGGAGAGGCTCCAGAGCCTTCAGAACGAGCGTGCCGAAGCATGGCTCAAAAGCCGCGTGGGCCTTGTGACCGACGTGCTTCTTGAGGGCCCGAGCCAGAGAAGGACGGAGCAGAACAACGAATGGCAGGGCCGCGACCCGTGGGGCGACATGGTGAATGTGACCATGCCCGAAGGCGAGGGACGTCCCGGCGAGTTCGTGGACGTGAAGATAAACAGGGCGCTCAAGCACTCGCTCAAGGCGTCGCCTGTTGAGAAGAACGCGCAGACGCGGGCATAGAGACGTTTCAGGAGAAAAAGCGGCGGCGAAACGAAGGTTTCGCCGCCGCTTCGCGTTAAGAAGAAGCCGGGGGCCTGCCGGAACATTGTTCTGCGCGCAGGAGCTTCGGCGCTCTTTTTCCGACAGAGCGCTCTCGTCCGCATGAGCCTGCGGCTACGACCGGCGGCAGGATGCGGCGGGTCAGCCGCGCGGAAAAAGCGTCGGCTGCGAAGCGGCAGGGGCATGAGGCAGAACGGAGAACGGCGTTCGGCTCTCGTGCGGTACAGGCGCAGCCCCGGACATAGCCGACGGTCGGGCGCCTTTTACCGCTTGTTCAGGGGCGAGTCGAGCCGTGCGGCTTCGGCGAAGAGTTCATGCCACTTCGGAGCCCCCGGGAAGACGACGATTTTCTTCGACAGGTCTCTGCCTGCAAGTCCGGAGTAGTCGGGAGCGTAGCGGAAGGCGCGATGGATCACGTTGGCGGTGAGGTTGATGTCCTTCACGCCTTCGGGGTCGGCGGTGGCGTCGTTTTCCGTGAGCATGGCTCTGGCCTCGCCGTTGCTCATGAAGGGACTCACGTATTCCCACACGACGCGCTTGTCCTGCGTCACTTCAAAAAGGTGTCCCGTGGCCGTGGAGGTGACGAGCACGTTGCCGTTCGGCAGATGCTGGGCGGCTCCCTGATAGGCGCTGTAGAAGGCATTGAGGTTGTTGGCCGCATACTCCCACACGATGCTGCCGGAGGCGATGTCCACCACTACGGCACGGGAGCGGTTGGCCTGCGGGCGCTGCCAGCCGTTGTCGAACAGGGAGATGCGGTCATTGCCGAGCCAGGTGGCATCGTGATTGCCGAAAAGCACCTGACTGCCGTCGTCGCAGAAGGAAGGGCGAGTCCCTTCGCCGTGGCTTGCGGGATTGCCGAAACGCCAGACCACCCGGCCTTCGGCGTCGTGATTCACGATGAACGCCTCGCAGAAGTTCCGGGAGCTTATGAGCACCTGATTTTTTTCTGCGTTGTAGCGCACACTGTTGATGTGCATCCAGTCGGAATCGCCGTAGTAGTTCTTGATGGGCAGGCGGCAGTTGATGTCGAACTCGTCTTTGCCCGTGCCGATGTGGTCCCAGGCGTGCCACGACCAGACTTCCTGACCGTTTTTGTCCACTTCCACGATGTAGTCGGCCCACAGGCCGTCGTAGGGGGGCGTGTGGCCGGTGTCGTCGCCGGGCTTCGGCAGCGTGCCGGGCTTGCGTCCCTTTGCCTCGGCCTCTTCGCAGCTCTTGTGTTCCCAGGCCACGATGAGGGTGTTGCCGTTCGGCATGCGGTCGAAGGCGTGATGACTCAGCCTGTGATCATCGTAGATGTTGTGTTCCCACACCACGTTGCCGTCCCAGTCGATTTCCTGGAGGCCGCCGGACACCCCGCCGAAGGGCACCTTCTTTTCGTAGCGTATGCCGCGCAGCAGGTTGCCGTTCGGCAAAAGTTCGGCATAGAGGCCCGGAAGACCGGCGGTTTTCCACTCATGCACCACGTTGCCTTCCATGTCGAGAAGATAGGAGGACGTGGACTGCATGGGAGAAATCAGCGTGTAGCCGGTCAGGGCCTTTTCTTTGTCGTACGTCAGTACGCCGGTGGGCGTGGACATGGTTTCCACGGCCTTTGCCCTGCGTGGGGAGAGGAGAAGAGCCGTGCCGAAAAATGCCGCGACCGCGAGTGCGGAAACAACGAGACTGCTCATGAATGCCATCCTGAAAAAAGTTGAAATGGTGATGCTTCCGATGCCGGTTTGAGCCCGCGCCGTTCGGAAGCGGGCACAGTGTTGCAGAAATGAGGACGCAAGGGAAGAGAAATTGCAGTGCCTGCCGGAGCGTGTCGGAGAAAAGACGCTCCGCGTCGGAAGAGAACGATTAAACAGTGACGCCCCGGGACATCGTCAGACATCCGGGGCGGAAAAAAAGGCCGGACGGACAGCGCGCGGCTGCACCGTCCGGTCCGGGCGCGTGAGCGTTCACGCCTTTACTTGATGTATTCGTTTTCCCATCTGGTCATGGTGCCGTCGGCCTTGATGCCGGCCATCCAGTCGTTGACGGCCTTGAGCAGATCGGGTTCGCCCTTCTTCATGAGCACGCCGAAGTGGTTTTCGGTGAAGGGCTTGTCCACGAGAGGAGCGGCCACCTTGGGATTGTCCTTGACGTAGCGCACGGCTTCCATGGTTTCGGTGATCATGACGTCGGCCTTGCCTTCACCCACGAGACCGGGGATTTCGGCGTTGTGTTCATGCATGATGAGCTGAGCCTTGGGCGTGGATTCCTTGGCGAACTTTTCATTGGTGCCGCCGGGGTTGTACATCACGCGCACGGAAGGCTTGTTCACGTCGGCAAGAGACTTGAACTGACCGGCCTTGGTCTTGGTGACGAGTATGGTCTTGCCGAAGGTGAGGTACGGATCGGACATGGCCATGTCGTTCTTGCGTTCGTCGGTGACGGTGATGCCGCACATGGCCACGTCGAACTTGTCGGCCATGGTATCCGCCTTCAGGGTCTTCCACGTGGTGGGCACGTACTCGAGCTTCACGCCGAGCTTTTTGGCCAGGGAAGCGGCCATTTCCGCGTCGAAGCCTTCATACTTGCCGGTTTCCTTGTTGAGATAGCTCATGGGCTTGTAGTCGCCCGTCGTGCCGACGAGCAGCGTGCCGCTGGATTTGATTTCCTTGAGGCTTCTGGCCTGAGCGTCCTGCAGGGCCATGCCGGAAACGGCGGCAACGAGCAGCGAGGTCATAAGGATGTTCTTGAGCATTGCGACATTCCTCCTGACAGAAATGTTATAAAAGTCGCTCAACGCTACGGCATTAGCGGCCGTCTGTCCAGCTTCAGAAGGCTTTTGGAGAAGAAAAAACTTTGAAAAATCGGCGGAGGTGTCGGCTCAGAAGGGTTGAAAAACCCCGGTGGACGGCCGTTTTCTCAAGAGTGCGGCGCGGGGAAAGGAAAGGGGCGTGTCGAGCTCTTTCTGACCGGCGGATCGAACGTTTTTGTCAAAGATCGCCCCTGACCTTCCGGTGACGACACCGCGCAGGCGTACCGTTCCGTAAGGCTCGAGGGCATGGCGGGGAAAAGGTTGCGTGCCGGATGCGCTCGAATGCAGGAAAGGCGTCGGCTCAAAGGAGTCGGCGCCTTTCGTTGAACAGCGTTTTTCAGACGGGCCGCGCAGCGGAAACGGCATGTCTCTACAGCCAGCGGAACCAGTCCTTCCAGGAACCCTGCTGGTGCTCCCGTATGCTCTGCGCCTCTTCCTTGCGGTACTTCAGGTAGGCGGCTTCACCCTTGGTTCTGGCGTATTCCGCTTCTTCCGTCACGTCGGGATAGGTGCGCACGACATACTGATAGCGCGTCCATGCGGCCTGATAGTTTTCCATGCCCCAGAACACGTTGGCGATGAACAGCTCGCGCTGAGCCAGCGTCTTGCGGCAGGCGGCGATCTGTTCGGCGGCGTTCCTGCCGTACTCCGTGTCGGGGTATTCCTGCTGGAGTCTGGTGAAGTATTCCAGAGCCTCGCTCACGGGCGTGGCCGAGTGGTCGATGGAGGTGTAGGAATTCTTCAGGGACATTCCGGTCTGATAAAGCACATATGGGATGGCTTCATGGCGGGGATGCAGCGTCTCGAAATCCTTGTAGGATTCTGCCGCAAGCAGATATTCGCCGTCAAGGAAGTGAGCGTCGGCCAGCGCCAGTTCAGACTCTATGACATAGGGGCTGAAGGGGTATTCATCCTTGATGCGGGTATAGTAGACAATGGCCTGCGAGTAGTCCTTTTCGCGCATGGCGTCGTTGCCGGCCTCGAATATTTCCTGAACCGTATCGTCGGCAGGGGGCAGGAAATACTCATCTACCATGGAACAGCCGCTCAGGAAGATGGTGCAGGCAAGCATTCCCATAAGAAGCAGTTTACGCATGCCATTGCTCCAGATAAGAGGAAGCCGCCGTTGCCGCCGTGGCTCCGTCGCCCACGGCGCTGCTGACCTGGCGGCAGCGCTTGGCGCGCAGGTCGCCCGCAGCAAAGATGCCGGGAATGTCGGTGCACATTTCGGCGTCCGTCAGCACGAAACCCGCGGCGTTGCGGTTGATTCCTTCGGGAAGATAGCCGCTGACCGGCTCCATGCCCACATAGATGAACACGCCTTCTACGGGAATGACGCGGCTCTCTCCGTTCGTCACGTTGCGCACGGCCACCGAATCCACGCCTGCGGCACCGCCGCGGATTTCGTCCACGACGCTGCTCGTCACGAGCTCGATGTTGGCCGCTTCACGGATCTTGCTCTGGTAGACCATGGCTCCGCGGAAGGCGTCGCGGCGGTGAATGAGATAGACCTTGTTGACGATGCGCGAGAGGTAGAGGGCTTCTTCCAGGGCGGAGTTGCCGCCGCCCACCACGGCGACGTCGCGTCCGCGGTAGAAGTTGCCGTCGCACACGGCGCAGTAGGACACGCCCTTGCCGCTGAAGGTCTCTTCGCCGGGCGCGCCGAGCTTGCGGTGATGCGCGCCGGTACAGGCTACCACGGTTTTGGCCTTCAGTTCTCTTTCCTCGTCAAGGGCGAGACGGAAGATGTTTCCCTCGGCCTTTTCCACCGAGAGAACCTGTCCGCGCACGCGCTCGACGGGATACCCGGCAAGGTGGGCGTCAAAAAGGTCGGCCAGTTCCCAGCCTTTGATGCTTTTGGGAAAGCCGGGATAGTTTTCGATTTCGGCGGTGCTGAGTATCTGTCCGCCCGGGGCGGCGTTTTCGACGAGCGCAACGCTGACACCGGAGCGGACAAGATACAGGGCCGCGGTCAAGCCCGCGGGCCCTGCGCCGATAACTACGGCATCGTACAGCATTACAGAGCCTTTTCTATCATGCCCACGAGGTGGGACTTGGCCACGGCTCCGGTCACCTGATCGACGACTTCGCCGTCCTTGAAGACGATGAGGGTGGGAATGGCGCGGATGCCGAACAGGCTGGGAACGCGGGGATTTTCATCCACGTTCACCTTGCACACGAGCGCGCGGCCTTCATATTCGGCAGCCAGTTCTTCCACGATGGGGCCGATGCCGCGGCAGGGACCGCACCAGGGAGCCCAGAAGTCAACGAGAACCGGAATGGAGGATTTGATGACGACGCTTTCAAAGGTGGCATCAGTAACTGCGGTGGACATTGGTTGAACTCCTTAAACATGGATTATGGTGAACTCCGGAGAAGCCTCCGGCGCATCTTTGTCCTATCACGAAAAAAAATGATGCGGAATGATTGTAGGTACAGGGTATGCCGCTGTCAAGGCGGAGAAGCTCAAAGCGTTTTCCAGTCCTGAGGGATGACCTGCCCGCGGGGTATGGCCGAAAGGGAAAGATCGTGCGCTCTTTTTGCCTTTGCCATGTACCATCCTGCCTTGGCTATCATGACGGCGTTGTCGCCGCACAGCGAAAGGGAAGGAATGAAGAGCGGCATGCCGCGCTTTTCGGCGAGAGCGGCGAACTCGCGGCGCACCACACTGTTGGCGGCCACGCCTCCGGCCACCACGATGCTCTTCGGGCGGAAGAGTTCCATGGCGCGGCCGGCCTTGATGACGAGCGTTTCGGCTATGGCGAGAAGGTAGGAGGCCGCCGCGTCGCACAGCACCTGCGAGGCGAGGTTCAGCCGTTCTCTGGCCGGGGTGTCGCCGGCGGGAAAGCGGGCTTCGGGGTGTTCGGAGAGCCAGAGCGCGCCCGCGGTCTTGAGCCCGCTGAAGCTGAAGTCGAGATTGTCGTTGTGCGTGTAGGGGCGGGGGAAAAGATGAGGATCGGCCGTGCCCTTCTTTCCGAGGGCGTCGAGCAGCGCGCCGCCGGGATAGGGCAGGCCCGCGGCCTTGGCGAACTTGTCGCAGGCTTCGCCCGCGGCGTCGTCGATGGTCTTGCCGAGCACGGTCATGTCCACCGGACCGTCCATGCGGTAGAGGTGCGTATGGCCGCCGGAAATGAGCACGCCGAGAGCGGGCCAGAGAATGTCGTTTTCAATCTGCGCGGCGAGCAGATGCCCCTGAAGATGGTCGATGCCGATGAGGGGAATGTCGTGGGCCAGAGCGAGGGACTTGGCAAAGGCCACGCCCACGAGCAGGCTTCCCATGAGGCCGGGCCCGCGCGTGACCGCAATGCGGTCTATGACCTTCCAAGGGTCGCTGCCGAGATCGGCCTGACGCAGCAGACTGTCGAGCAGAGGCCCGATGAGACGGGCGTGTTCCCGCGAGGCGAGCTCGGGCACGACGCCTCCGAAAAGGGCGTGAATGTCGGCCTGACTGGAGATGACGGAGGCGCGGACGCCGTCGTCGTCCACCAGCGCAAGGGCGGTTTCATCACAAGAGCTTTCTATTCCCAGAACCAGCATGTTTCATCCGAAAGAGTTTGGCGGTCTGTCGTCGTGAAGGGGAAAGGGAGCGCCCGGTCGTGCCCGGCGCCGCCGGACGCCCGTCCGTCCGGAGCATGGGCAAAAGGGCGGGGGATTCAGGGAAGAACAGGCCGCGCGCCGGAAAGACCGGCGCACGGCCTGATGACGGATGCCGGAGCGCGGAGGCGCTAGACCTTGCCGTTCTCCCTGTAGACTTCGAGAACCTGATCCACGTCGTCGGCGGAACCGATGATGAGGGGCGTGCGTTCATGAATGGCGGTGGGCACCTTTTCAAGGATGCGCATTCTGCCGTCCGTGGCCTTGCCTCCGGCCTGTTCGGCGAGAAACGCCATGGGCGCGGCCTCGTACATCAGACGCAGCTTGCCGTTCGGATGCTTGATGTCTTCGGTGTAGAAGAAGATGCCGCCCTTGAGCAGGGTGCGATGGAAGTCGGCCACGAGAGAGCCCACGTAGCGGGTGGAACGGGGAGGCATGCCCTCGGGACGTGAGAAGGTGTGAACGGCCTTCTGCGTGGCTTCGTCCCAGTAGTTGTAGTAGCCGTGGTTGGCGGAATAGTACTTGCCCACGCGCGGAATCTGAATGTTGGGATGCGTAAGCAGAAATTCGCCTATGGAGGAGTCCAGAGTGAAGCCGTTGACGCCGTGCCCGGTGGAGTACACGAGCATGGTCGAGGAGCCGTAGAGGAAATATCCGGCCGCCACCTGTTCGATGCCGGGACGCATGAGGGCCTCGGCGTTGAGCTCCCAGTAGTTCTGGGTGTCGGAGCGGCGGTAGATGGAAAAGATGGTGCCGATGCTCACGCCCACGTCGATGTTCGAGGAACCGTCGAGCGGATCGAAGAAGATGACGTAGTGACCGTGGGGTTCGTTTTCGGGCACGAAGAAGGGTTCGGCCATTTCTTCGGAACCCACGGCGCACACGGCTCCCGAGCTCTGCATTCTGTATACCAGCGTGTTGTTGGCGAAGGTGTCAAGTTTCTGCACCTGTTCGCCCTGCACATTGACGGCACCGGTCGCGCCCAGAATGTCGACCAGACCGGCCTGGTTGACGTTTCTGGAAATAATCTTGGCCGAAAGAATAAGGTCGTGCATCAGCGAGGTGAACTGGCCCGTCGCGTGAGGCGACCATCTGCGTTGCGATGCGATAAGGTGTTCAATTGCAGTGACTTCAGACATATCCAGGCTCCTTGGTATCGGCTCCGGTCTGTCGCATCCTTTATAGGCTCTGCGCAGGAATCGGAGCTTCTGTTACTTGACAGTACCTATACCATAAACAAGGATGAATGTGCAATAAGGCTCAATATGTGAATTGAAATCATCGCATAGAGGACATCAGCGCGTCGGTGCGGCAAAAACTACAGGCTTTCCACCTATATAGCGGGAAATCCACATCATGGAGCCGTTCTCGTTGCTCAAAATACCGTCGGAATGTTCCTTGAGATATTCCGTCCAGTCGATGGACGCGAGAGGGGTTGCGGAATAATCCATGTCGCCGCTCCAGATGAGGACGTCGCCGGAACGGACGATGAAGTCGCCCGGAGAAGAGGCGTAGGGCAGCAGGGCGCGGAAGTCGAAGCTGGCCACGAGCAGAAGCTGAAGCCGGTCTTCCTGCAGGAAGGGACGGGCGAGAAGAATTTCTGGTCCGAGGGGGGTATTCTGTATGGAGGCGCGCAGATCGCGGGGCAGGGCCTTGGGCGCGAGCTCAAGAAGGGGCGTGTAGTCGAGCTGCTTTATGGGCGTGGGCGGAATGGAGGCGCCGAGCGTGCCGTCGGGAGCGACCATGGCAAGGCCGGACAGCCACGGGAAGCGGCGCAGAAGGCTGGCCGCGCCCTCGGCGTCGGGCGGCGTGGCGAGCGCATCGAGCGCCTTTTCCAGCTTCGTCAGCTCTTCGTCGATGGGCATGATGCTCTGCACGAGATCGCGCTGAGATTTTTCCAGAACGGTGCGGTCTTCCGTGTCCAGCGTGGAGGGGCGGTTGATGTGCGTATGATAGAACGTCTTGGTTTCCTTGTAGGCTCCCTTCATCTGCGCGCAGCCGGAAAGGTTCGGCAGAAGGGAGGCGGAGAGAAGGAAGAGGAAAAGAGGGAGTATGCGGGTTCGCATGATGTCTCCTGTCGCGCGTCAGGCGCGGGATTTGTTTTCCAGCCTGGCGGCCAGAGTTTCCAGCATGGTCAGAAGGCCGGAATCGGCAGGCTGTTCGGGCGCGGCACTCTGCGCGCCCTGCATGAGGCTGTCCAGCTTGGCGTTGAGCTCGGCCCGCTCTTCGGCGGAGGAGCTCACTTCAAGCAGTTCCCGATAGATGCTTGCGGCTTCGCCCGTGGCGCCCTGTTCTTCAAGAATGCGCGCCATGGAGCGCGTGCACAGGGAACTTTTGCCCTCCGCGGAGGCCGGGGGAACGGCAGGCACGGAAGCGTCGTCTCCGCTTCCGGCGGGCGCGTCGTTGTCGGGAAAGAAAAGCTGCATGGCGGAAGGGGGCATGACGGGCGCGGCGGGAGCGGGTTCGTCCTCGTCGTCGTATACGTCGTCGTCATCGGGCACGGCGTCGAGACTGTACCAGGGGGCATTTTCGTCCATGACGAAGGCGCGGGACAAAGTCTGTTCTGCCGAAGCGGGGGCGTCGGCGGAGGGGGCGTCTCCGGAAATCGCGGCGTCCTTCGTCGCTGCGTCGTTTCCGGAGGCCGAAGGGGCGCAGGCCGCGGAGCAGGGGGCACTTCCCGGCTCCGGCCCGCCGTGCGGCAGCGCGGGGGCGTCGTTGTGCGTGGCGGAAGCTTCGGGAGAGACCGGTCCGCCGCAAACATCTCCGGCTGAGCTCTCAAGCGGGGAAGGCGCGCCGTCTTCGGACGGAACGGGGGAAACGGCAGCGGCGCCGTCCCGGGCCCGCAGGGCCTTCATGCCCGCCTCGAACACGTCGGCGAGGCTGGGGCCGCCCTGACGGAACGTGGCTCCGAAGAAGAGCAGCATGGCGGACTGATCGGCGCGTACGCCGGGCAGTCTGCTCCAGATGTCCCAGAGGGCGGAGCAGCGGGAAAGCGATTCGATGATGCCGGCGGCCTCAAGTCCTGCGGCGGCGTCCTGTCCGCAGGCGTGCAGCAGGTCGATGAGCAGAAGGCGGGCGTCGAGAAATTCCGGGTGCCTTGCAAGTCCTGCGCGGAGTACTTCCACGGCCTCCATGCGGCGGCCCGTTTCGGCGAGAAGCCGGGCGTAGGGGAGAAAGATGCGGGAGGCGGGGTCGAGGGAGAGTACTTCCTGATACCAGAGCGCCTTTTCCGAACGGGCGTTTTCCGTAAGGGGTGAATTCATGGACGATGAGCCTTCAGTCCTGCTTGCCGTCAGAGTCCGCCCCGGACCACGAATCCTCCCTGCTTTTGTCGAACAGATAGAGAATTTCGTTTTTTCTCACGTAGTTGAGGCGCTGACGAATCACCTTTTCCACATAGGCGGGGTCGGTTTTCAAAAGGCGTATTTCCCGGGAGAGCGCGGCGCGCTTTTCGTCAAGGGCGGCCAGCTCCTCGGAAAGCTCGCTCTGTTTTTCCTTGAGCACGCGCCAGGTGTAAAGGCTGTGCGAGCCCCATATGATGCGGCTGGCCAGCGCAATGTTGAGCAGCACGGCAAGAACGAGCAGCGAGAGCTTCCACCAGAAGGCCCTGTTTGAGGATGTGCGATGATTCATGGACACGACGGTACGCGGGCAATGCTAGTTGTTCGCCAGGTGATCGCGCCACTGACGGTAGAACAGATAGAAGTAGTTGCAGCCCGAGAAGATGGTGAGGATGAGCGCGATGTAAAGCACCACGGTGCCTATGAGGTGGACGGGCAGCCCCATGACCGGGAAGTGGATGAGCAGCGGCACCATGGCGATGATCTGAAACACGGTCTTCCACTTGCCGTACCAGTCCGCCGCGATGACCACGCCCTTGTCGGCGGCCACGGCGCGCAGACCCGTGACGGCCAGCTCGCGGACGATGATGATGATGACTACCCACGCCGGCACCCAGCCGAGTCCCACCATTTCGATGAGAATGGAGCAGATGAGCAGCTTGTCGGCCAGAGGATCGAGGAATTTTCCGAAGTTGGTCACCTGCTTTTCGCGACGGGCGATGTAGCCGTCGAGAAAGTCGGTGACGGCCGCGGCCACGAAGAGGATCATGGCGATCCAGCAGGTGTAGACGTTGGGAAAGTGGATGAGCAGAAGAATGGGCAGCACAGCCCCGATGCGCATCATGGTGATGCGGTTCGCCCAGCCCATGTTCCTGAATATCTGCGTAACGTCTGAAAGAAACATACCTCTTCTCCCGAGCAAGGTCATATCATGGGGAAGGACTTATCATAAAGAGGGGCGGCGCGGCAAGGCGGAAGGTGGGGCGGGAGAGGGAAAAAACTTCATCCATCCGAAGAATATAAGATATGTCGCGACCATGCCCGAAGCGCTGAAAGAAAAATGTTTTCCGCTGCTCCTTGACTTGTTGGCGCAGTGTGCGAGAAAATACCTTCTGCCGTGCCAGAAGCATGACGCGGCCATACCATGGGCCTTTCGCCCGGAAAGGATGCAGCCTTGTTTAGCAGAAGACAAATTTCCTACCGATCCTCGTCCCGGCGCTCTTCATCCGGGCTGTCCGTCATAGCCATGCTGCTGATTCTGGCGCTTGCGGGAGCCGGCGCGTATTTTCTCATGCGCGACCTGAGCGGCCCTTCCGTGACCATGAATCCCGAGCTCTCCGGCCGCGTAGGCCTTTTGCAGAACATTGAGCTCGACGTTTCCGACAAGTCCGGCGTGCAGTCCGTGACCGTCGTGGTGAAGCGCGGCGAGCAGAGCATGACCGTGCTTGAGCAGGTATTCCCCACGCTGGAGAGCCGTCAGAAGGTGTCCTTCAATCTGAAGGAAACGAAGCTTCCGGAAGGAGCGTTTGAGCTTGAGGTCAGAGCCGTGGACGGTTCCTACGCCGGTTTCGGCCGGGGCAACACCACGAGCATCAGCCTGCCTCTCGTGCTCGATTCCCAGCCTCCCCGCATCGCCGTGCGCACCGGGCCTCCGGCCATCTACCGCGGCGGCAGCGGCCTCATCGTCTACACCGTTTCCGAGGACGTGAGTCAGACCGGCGTGCGCGTGGGAAATCTCTTCTTCCCCGGCTACAGGCAGGACAACGGCGCCTACGCCTGTCTCTTCCCCTTCCCCATCGCGCTCAAGGCGGCCGACTATCTGCCTGAGATCATGGCGCAGGACCTTGCGGGCAACGTGACCTCCAGCCGACTGCTCGTGCATGCGCTCAACCGCAACTACCGTGCCGACACGCTGAACATTCCCGAGTCGTTCCTCAATTTCAAGGCCAGCGAGCTTGCCGCGCTCTGTCCCGAGGAGTCCACGCCGCTTACCCAGTACCTGTGCGCCAACAACAAGGTGCGCGAGGGCAACGACGAAACGCTCATCAAGGTGGCCGCGGACCCGGCCAACGTCTCTCCGCGCTTTCTGTGGAGCGGTTCGTTCCGCCGTCTGCCCCGTTCCGCCGTCAAGGCCAACTTCGGCGACTTCCGCACCTATGTGGACGGCAACCGCCAGAAGATCGACGAGCAGACCCACATGGGACTCGACCTCGCCTCCGTGGCCCACGCCGAAGTGCCCGCCGCACAGAGCGGCCGCGTGGTGTGGGTGGACTATCTCGGCATACACGGCAACATGATTCTCATTGAGCACGGCCTCGGCCTCATGACCCAGTATTCCCATCTCAGCGAGTACGGCGTGAAGGTGGGCGACGAGGTGAAGGCCGGCCAGATCATCGGACGCACGGGCACGAGCGGCCTTGCCGGAGGCGATCACCTGCACTTCGGCGTGCTCGTGGGCGGCGTGCCCGTTCAGCCGCTGGAGTGGCTGGACTCCACGTGGGTGAGGAACAACATCACCTCGAGAATCAACATCAATCTGAATTCGTAGGCATGTTCTGCGGGCTGTCCGCAGCGTAACGACATCGGGCCTGCGCAGAGCGGTCACGCTCTGCCGGGCCCTCCCTTTTTCTGCTTCAAGGAGACCGTCATGCCCCACAAAGGGCCCCACATTTCCATATCCGCCGAGTATGTGGTCAACCGCATACTGCGCATCAATCTGGATGAATTCGAACGCTGGCCGCAGAGCGTGCGGCAGCTTGCCATAGACATAGCCGAAGAACTGTTTCTCGTGGCCTACAATCCCTTCATTTCCGCCTCGGACGTGAAGAAGAGCGTCAACGAGCACTATCAGGCCGAGTCTCCTTCCCTCGCGCATCAGTACGCCACTGCCATAAGCGAAGGCATCACCATGTTCTGGAGCGCCCACGAGGCGGAAATGGAATTCTGCCGCACGCTTGAGGGCCGCCTTGCCGACATCATGCCCGACGACTGCATTCTGCGCCGCCGCGGCGCGCTGGTGGCCGCCGCCACCGACGCCACCGACCTTCGCATGGAACTGCCCCTTCTCGTGGTGGAGCCGGACACGCCCGAACAGATAAGCGCCCTCGTGCGGCTGGCCAACGAAATGAAGTTCGCCGTCATACCCAGAGGCGGCGCTTCCGGTCTTACGGGCGGCACCGTGCCCGCGCGCAAGCGCACCGTCATGGTGAGCACCACGCGCCTTACCGCCAGGTCGGTGAACAAGGCCGCGCGCACCATGACCTGTCAGGCCGGTGTGCTCACGCAGGACGCCATCGACTTCGCCGCCGCAAGAGGCCTGCTCTTCACCGTGGATCCGGCCTCCAAAACGGCGTCCACCATAGGCGGCAACGTGTCGGAAAACTCCGGCGGTCCCTTCTGCTTCGAGTACGGCACCACCATAGACAATCTGCTTTCCTGGACCATGGTCACGCCCACGGGCGAAATCATCCGCATCGAGCGCGTGAATCATCCCGGACACAAGATCATGCCCGACGAGGACGTGGTCTTCGAGGTCAAGGATCTTTCGGGCGGCATGCGCAACGTGGTGCGTCTGAAGGGCAACGAGGTGCGTCATCCCGGCCTCGGCAAGGACGTGACCAACAAGCTGCTCGACGGACTTCCCGGCATGCAGAAGGAAGGCATAGACGGCATCATCACCGAGGCCACCTTCCTCCTGCATCCCAAGCCCTCGCTCTCCCGCGTGATGGTGCTGGAGTTTTACGGCACCTCCATGGTTCCCGCGGCCGAGCTCGTGCGCAAGATCGTGAATCTGCGCGACAAAATACGCAATCAGGGCGGCGACGTGCACGTGTCCGCACTGGAGGAGTTCAACTCCAAGTACGTGCAGGCCATCAACTACCAGCGCAAGTCCGACAGGCACGAGGGCAGTCCCATATCCGTCATCATCGTGCAGGTGGACGGCAACGACGCCTACGTGCTCGACGATACCGTGCAGGCCATCTACGCCCTTGCCGGCGACGACCCCCACGTGTTCGCCGCCATTGCCAAGGACGACAAGCAGGCCGCCGAGTTCTGGGAGGACAGGCATCGCCTTTCGGCCATCGCCAAGCGCACGTCCGGCTTCAAGATGAACGAGGACGTGGTGCTGCCCATGGCAAGCATCCCCGAATTCGCGCATTATCTCGAGTGCCTCAACGTGGTGGCCGCGGCCGACGCCTACCGTTTCGCCCTTCAGGAGCTCTCCCGGCTTCAGGGCTTTCCGCTGGAAGATCCGGCCTTCAACGAGGAGTTTGCCTTTGCCTCGCACGTGGCCGCAGGCGACGAGTCCAACCTCGATCCTTCTCTCGTGGACGAGGAAGTGGCGGCGCGGGCCGAGGCGTGGCTCACGGCGCAGAAGGAACGATTCCCGCGTCTTTCTTCCCGCATCGACGCCATCGTGGCCTACATGAAGAGCAGCCGCATCGTGGTGGCGAGCCATATGCACGCGGGCGACGGCAACTGCCACGTGAACATCCCGGTCAACTCCAACGATCCGCGCATGATGGAGCACGCCGAGGATGTGGCCATGCAGGTCATGGCCAGAACGCAGGAGCTCGGGGGCGCGGTTTCCGGCGAACACGGCATAGGCATCACCAAGATATCCTTCCTTGACCCCCGCCAGATGGAAACTCTGCGCGAATTCAAGATGCGCGTGGATCCCCGCGATCTGTTCAACCCCGGCAAGCTCGTCACCCGCAATCTGCCGGTGCGTCCGTTCACGTTCTCCTTCAACCGGCTCATCGCGGACATCAGGGAATCGGGCCTGCCCGACAAGGAGTGCCTCATCCGGCTGCTTTCCCAGGTGCAGACCTGCACCCGCTGCGGCAAGTGCAAGCAGGTGTGCCCCATGGTGTACCCCGAGCGTTCCTTCCAGTATAACCCGCGCAACAAGAACCTCATTCTCGGCGCGCTCACCGAGGCCATCTACTATTCCCAGGTCACCACGGGTCATCCTTCCCCCGAGCTTCTTCAGGAGCTCCGGCATCTGGTGGAGCACTGCACCGGCTGCGGACGCTGCACCTCGGTGTGCCCGGTGAAGATCGAGTCTCCGGAAGTGGCGCTGAGCTCCCTTGCCTACGTCAAGCGCGAGGGCGAGGGCGGCCATCCCATCAAGTCGCAGGTGCTCAGCGTTCTTTCCTCCGATCCGTCGAGCCGCGTGCCCGCCTTCGCCAAAATGGCGGCGCTCGGTCAGAACGTGATGAATCAGTTCATTCCGCTCGTGCCCCGCGTGTGGCGCAGGCGCATGAGCAGTCCGCTCTTTTCCGGCAGGGGGCCGGCCCTCGGCATGGTGAGCATGTATGAGAGCCTGCACCTTGAAAAGAATGCGGCGGCCCACCTCTTCCTGCCCGTGAGCGGAGACATTTCCGCGCAGGGCGTGCTTGAGGGCCGCGTGCCCGCTGTTCTGTACTTCCCCGGCTGTGGCGGCAGCCTGTTCTACCGCCGCATCGCGCTTGCCTCCCTCGCGCTCATGATGTACGCGGGCGTGCCCGTGGTCATTCCCGGCAGACATCTGTGCTGCGGCTATCCGCTGCTTGCGGCGGGCGCGGCCGAGCAGTACGAGGCAAACCTGCAGCGCAACCGGCAGGTCATTGCGGCCACGCTTCAGGCGGCGGCCGAGGCCGGATTCGACGTCAACATGCTCATCACCGCCTGCGGCTCCTGCCGTGATTCGCTCATGCGTCACGGCATTACGGACCTTGACGGCAACGTGCTGCCGCACAACGACATCGTGCAGCTTCTCGTGGATCGTCTGCCACACGACGTGGCGGTGAGCCATGAGCGCATCATCTATCATTCCTCCTGCCATCCCGCCTGGTCCGGCGTGAAGGCCACCAAGGACGGCGGCAAGGTGGCGCGGGCGCTCGAGCGCATGACCGGCGCGTCCATTCTGCTCAATCCCGGCTGCTGCGGCGAGTCCGGGGCGGGAGCCTATACCTGCCCGGACATCTACAACGTGCTGCGCGAGCGCAAGCGCGAGCGGCTTGAAAGCGCACTTGCGGGCTACAAGGCCGAAGCTCCCATTCTGGTGGGCTGTCCTTCCTGCAAGATAGGCATAGCACGCACGCTCATGACCATGGACGTGAAGCATCCTGCCCGCGGCAAGGACAAGAGCTCGGAGGAAACGCCCGTCATCGACACGCATCGCCCCGTGCTGCACAATGCCGAATGGCTGGCCGAAACCCTGCTCGGCAAGAACTGGCTTTCCGTGTTCAGGGCGCAGGCTTCCCGCACGGAGGGCCACCCCGGCGTGCGCGTGGTGTGCATGGAAGAGCGGAAGCGCTAGCGTTCAACTTGCCATAAGAAGAAAAAGGCGGAGCAGGGAGACCTGTTCCGCCTTTTTGCGTCCGGCAGGCTGCTTGTTCCGTCTTCGCTCCGGGCAGGACTTCGCGTCGTGTCTGGCAGGTCTTCTTCTGCGGGCGTTTTTCGTTGCGGCGTAAATTTCATTGACCTCTCACGAGGGGCCGTTCACTGTCATGAAGAAAACAAGGAGAATGGCCATGATGGTGAAATCGTTGAAGAGAACGGGACTTGCCCTGGTGCTGTCGCTGATGGTTGCGCTGCCGGGTTGTCAGCGCGCTCCGGTTGCAGCCGCTCCGGCAGAGGACACGCCCGTGGCCTCGCTGGACGGCTTTGTGTGGGAAACCTCGGCTCCTCAGTCGAAGCTGGACTTTCTTCTCGGCGTGGAATGTGCGCTGGCCATGGAATCCGCGCTTGCTCAGGCGGCAAGGGAAAAGGGCGGGACCGTGCAGCTTTCGCTGTTTGCCAACGGCTGGCAGATAGCCTTTCACGACACCACGCGGCCCGAGCTCGTGCGCAGGATAGACGAGTTCTATGACCGCAATCCCGATCAGAAGAACCGCCATGTCTTCGACGTGATATGGTCGGAAATGGTGGTTCCCGCCGCGGCAGAGCGCGCGCGGCGCTGAGGCCTGGCGGCATTGCTGCGAAAGCCGCGTGTTTGGGCTGGGGAGATTTCGACAGACCGGAGCCGGAACCGTTCCGACTGCGGCGCAACGCCTTTGAGACAGGGAGCAGGTCATGACTTCATTCGGTACGGCGGCGGTGGCCGCGGCGCTTTGCGCCTCGCTGGCCTTTGGAGCTGCGGGGTGCACGGGCATGAACAGAACGCAGCAGGGAGCGCTTTCCGGCACGGCCGTGGGCGCGCTTGCGGGGGCGGGCATATCGGCCATTGCCGGAGGCAGCGGAACCATGGGGGCGCTCATAGGCGGAGGCCTCGGCGCGATTGCGGGCGGCATTTACGGGCATGAGAAGGACAGGTAGCTTGCCGCTCTGCCTGATTTGTGCGAGATATCCGGCATGAAAGAACAAGACATCATGTTTTTTTCGGCGGTTGCCGCCCTCGGCGGCGCGCGCTCGTGTCGGCTGCAGAGGCTTGCGCCGGACGCTTCGGCCGTCATGCTCTCCAGTCTGGAGTCTTCCTGTCCGCCTCTTCTGCTCGGGCGCGTGCGCGCCCTTGGCCCCGTGCCTTCTCCGGGTGTGACGGCCGGGGAGCTTGCGGCGCTCGGCCTTCCTGCGGACGGCGACGGTGATGTGGAAATTTTCTGTCGCCTCGCCATTCCCGATGAGGATCCGCTTCGCGCGGGCTTTGATCTTTCGCGTCTCGTGCTTGTGGCCTCATCCACGGGCAGGGCGCTGGAAGCGGCACGCCCGGGCGCTCCCGTCGTGGCGCTGAAGGAGGGCAGGGCCGGACGATGATCCGGCGTTTTTTCTCGCGTTTCTCAACGGCCTCCAGGTGAACATTCCCGCTCATGCGGGCGCTTTCCGGAGGGCTCCCTTTTTCGGCAACGTGCCGTGATCGCGTCTTCGTGTTTGCATCGCGAAGGCGCTTTTTTTTGTATCTCGTTGATTCTGCTTGCCATAAAATTTTTCGACAATAATCGGAATCTGGCACGATGCTTCGTTAGCGTATTCGGGAATGAAAGGAGCTGAATATGAGACGAAGCCGGAAAGCCGGAGGCTGCAGGATGGAAACGAACGGGTACGACGCTGCGGATCTTTACGCCAGACAGAAGACGGCGCAGTGGCTTTTGAGGTTGCTCGATCAGAACGTGAAGGTGAACTCGAGTTTTTTGCAGTGCCTGTGCTGGTCGCTGGGAGGGATGAAGGATCTGCTGGCAGCCGTCGTGAAGTCCGCCGGAGCACGTAGGCTGCCGCGGGGCGAGGCAACGGCCCTGCGCGAGCTGCAGGAGATAGGCGACCATACGGGGTACGCCTGCGAGGAAATCTTTTCCTCGAATGGCTGTCTGCGGGACATTTTTTTTGCGTGCGCGGCAGACGCATGCCGGCAGCGCATGGCCGGGCTGGCCTCTGACGGCGTATTCGCCACGGCAAGGCGGCGTCTTGCCGATCTGTTCGGGCTGAGCGGGGAGGGCTGTGCCCTGTGCGAGCTTGTGTTCATGATTCAGCAGTTTCACGAGGTGGAAAGCTATTTTGAAGACGAGCTCAAGGTGTTCAGCTTCGGTTCCCGTCGTCTGCTCGCCGGTATTCTGGACATGCCCATTGCGCCGGTGCGCCGTGCCATAACCAACCTTCTCAGACTGGGCATGGTCGAGGTCGCCTACGGCACGAGCCTTCGGATCACCGAGTCGGTGCTGTTCTGCTGGGAGCCCGAAGAGCCCGCCGCAGACGAGCTGTTTTTCCGGCTTATGGAAGGGGAGACGCTGCCCCTGAAGGATTTTCACGTGCCCTCCGATCAGATCCGTCATCTGCTCAGGCTGTTGAAGAAAAAGGGCGAAGAACCGGTGCACGTGCTGCTCTACGGCGCGTCCGGCACGGGCAAGACCAGTCTCGTCCGCAGCCTGGCCGCGGAATGCGGGGTAAAGGCGTGGTTTGTGACCAGCCGGGAAAAGGACAGCGACGCCGCCCGCCGTGCGTCGCTTACGGCCTGTCTGCAGATGGCCTCCCGATACGAGGGCGCCTTCGTGGTTGTGGACGAGGCCGAGAGGCTTCTGGACACCGAAGTGACCTTCGGCCACGACACCAAGGACAAGGCGTGGCTGAACGACTTCATGGAGCGTCCCGGCAGGCGCGTCATCTGGATCACCAACGAGGTGGAGCATCTCGATCCGGCCGTGCGCCGCCGTTTCAGCTTCAGCATTCATTTCGAGAAGCTCGGCGTGAAGGAACGCGTGGCGGTGTGGCGTCAGATCATGAAGCGCGCGGGGCTTTCCCGGAGGTTTTCCGAGCAGGTCATGACGGAACTTTCCGTCAGGTATCCCGTGGAAGCGGCGGTGATTCAGAAGGCCGTTTCGCAGGCGTCCGGGCTGAGCCGGACAAGAAAGGACTTTCATGCCGCGCTTGACCGCATTCTGCAGGCGCACGTCACGCTGCAGGCGGACGGGGAGTTTCGTGCGGAGGCGGAGCGCTGGAACGTGGAGGACTTTTCGCTGGACGGCGTGTGCATGGAAGGCGATGCCGCGGCCTTCATGGAGCGCTGCCGCAGGGTCGATGCGGCCATGCGCGGCAAAACGCGCCTTCGTCCCGGCTGCGCGACCATGCTTTTCTACGGGCCTCCTGGCACGGGCAAGACGGCGCTTGCCGGATACATGGCAAAAGCGCTCGGCAGAGCGTGCATCAGCCGCCGGGCCAGCGATCTCATGGGACCGTTCGTAGGGCTCACGGAACAGAATATCGCCGGGGCGTTCCGGGAGGCGGAGGAGCGGGGCGCGGTGCTGGTGGTGGACGAGGCGGACAGCTTTCTCTTTTCCCGCGAGGGGGCGAGAATGTCGTGGGAGAGCAGCATGGTCAACGAGTTTCTCACCTCGCTTGAACGCTGTCGCACCTTCTGCATTTGCACCACCAACCGCCGGGAGGTGCTCGATGCGGCGGCCATGCGGCGTTTTTCGTACAAGCTGGCCTTTCGCTACGCCGAAGGAGGGCAGGTGCGCAGACTTTACGACACCATGCTGGCTCCGTTGTGCGATGAAGCGCTTCCCGCAGCGCTTGAGCACAGGCTCATGGCGCTGACAAGGCTCGCGCCCGGCGACTTTCACGCCGTGCGCATGCAGCATGATCCTCTGATTGAGGAGCCCGGCAGCGTGACCCATGAAACGCTGGTGGAAGCGCTTGAGCGGGAAGCCTCGCTGAAAAAGGATTGCGGACGCGCCCGCATAGGCTTCATGAACTAGCGGCGATTTCTTGCCCGGCCTTTGCTTTTTTCTTATGGTAAGAAACGCCCGGACAACAGAGAACAGCAACGACGGGGGAAGCATGGGCAGCAAATGGAACCGGGACGTGAAGCCTTCGGAAAGACTGCTGGCGCTGTATTCCATGCTGCTTTTCAGCGGCAGGACGGTCAGCCTGACGGAGCTTGCCCGCGAGCTTGAGTGTTCCAAGCAGACGGTGCGCAGGCTGGCGGATCAGCTTGAGGCGTCGTCTTTCGGCAAGCTTCTGCGGGACATGCGCGGGCGCGAGGTCACCTATCATCTGGAGCGGCCCGCAGCGCTGCCGAAGATAAGCCTTGACCCCGAAGGGCTGCAGCAGCTTGCGCTGTGCCGTGCCTTCCTGTGTCATCTTCTGCCGAAGTCCATGCAGAAAACGATGGATGCCGCGCTTCTGCAGGCCTCGGCATACCTTCCGGAGGGAGAGTCGCTGTGCGACGTCGAGGACGTGGGGCAGGCCGTTGCCAGGGGCCCCATAGATTATTCTCCCTTTCAGCAGAGCCTGCGCACCCTCATGGAGGCCGTCCGGCAGCACCGGGTGTGCGTGGTCGACTACCGCGCGACGTCCGGCGTGGAAAAGCGGCATTTCTTTGCTCCTCAGAAAATGCTTGCCTATCATGAGTCGCTGTACGCGCACGGATGGATGGTGACGGAGAAGGGAGAGGTCAGGGCACTGTTCGACAGGCCTGCGAATCTTGCCGTGCACCGCATGACGGGCGTGCGCATGACGCGCCGAAGCTTTGAAGGACGCCTTGAGGAGAGGGACGACAGAGACGACTGCTTCGGACTGATGGACGGCAGCCCCTTTACCGTGCGGGTTCGCTTTGACGAGTCGGCGGCGGTTTACGTATCCGAACGGACGTGGAGCCGGGATCAGAAGCTGACGAGGCACCGGGACGGCAGCGTCACTCTGACCATGACGGCCAGAAGCGAGGCAGAAGTCCTGTCCTGGGTGCTGAGCTTTGCGGATGCGGCAACGCTCATTTCGCCGCGTCGTCTGCGTGAGCGGATGGCGGAGACGGTGCGGAGACTGGGCGCCATGTACGGCGTTACGGCGGAGACCGGAGAAGCGGGGGACGAACGGTGACACGGTTCCCTTTTTGCCGCAGGACACGGGATCTGCAGGACCTTCGTCCTTAACGGCACGCCTCGGCGGGAGAGCCCTGCGTCAGTAGAGCGGCACGTTGAAGTGCAGAAGCTCCGGCTTTTCCATGATCCAGAACACGAGCACGCAGATGATGAGCAGGGCGTATTCGCCCACGCTTCCGGTGCTGCAGAGCCGCAGGGAAAAACGCTTCTTCACGAAGGGCAGCATGGGCACGCCGTGCGTGGTGCACATGTCGAGCAGCACGTGGGTGAGAGCTCCGAAGCCGAAGCCCCCCACGAGGGCGTCGGGCAGCGGACCGAGCTGCCCGGTGAGCGACCAGGCCCAGATGGCCAGCCACCAGCCGAACCAGTGCGAAGAGCGGCGGTGCACCTGATTGAATTTTTTCTGCCGGAAAAAGGCGCGTCTTGCCGCGTGCTGATCCAGCATGTCCGGGGCCACGGAGCCGAACCAGGCGGCAGCCATGCCGGCAAGGGGAAGGCCCGCGGCAAAGGAGGCCATGAGAGCCATGGCCTGATGCGTGGTCCATTTCATGCGTCGTTTCTTCTCCTGTTCAGGTCTTCGGCGGCGCGGCGTCGTCTCGCCTCGGCGGCCGTTTCGCAGGGCACTACGGTCTTGCCTATGGGAAAGAGCGCAAGTTCCGCGAGCTTGATGTGCTGCCAGGCAAAGGGCAGTCCCACAATGGTGAGGGCAAGGGCCGCAGCCGTGGCCACGTGACCGAGCGCTATCCAGAACCCGGCGAGAACGAACCACACGGCGTTGCCCAGCATGCCGGGAAGTCCCGTGCCCAGATCCTTTTTGCCGTACAGCACCTCGCGGGAAATGGACTCGTAGCCGAAGGGCATGAAGGCAAAGCCCGCCATGACGAAGCAGGCCCGGCCCCACGGCAGTCCAACGATGGAAAGACACGCCAGAATGCCGAAGAAAAGCCACAGAAGGGCCGTGAACCAGCCGCCGAAGATGATCCAGAGAATGTTTCCTATGACGCTCATATGTTCCTCAACGTTTCCGGTTCGCGGCCGCGGAAGGAACGCGCCCGCGCCGCGAGGAAGGAGTATTTTACAGGACTTGGCGATATTGTGCAAGAAAAAGGGGCGGGATGGTGACTTTGCGCCGGAGAGTGCGGAGGGCTGCGGAAATCCTGCCTCAGGGACGCTGGCAGCGCCCGCCCGGAAGCGGAAAGCGTGGGCATGGCTTCGGCTCGCCTGTACGCTCCTGCGGAGACGGCGGGCAGATCGTGCCCGGCGCGTGCACAGCACAGACTCCGGGCGTTTCCCGTGCCCTTCCCGCCGGTTGCAGAGCGGGGCGCTATGGCGTATGCTGCCTCACATTCTTTCAACATTCCTTTCTGGAGAGATTTCCTATGCAGCGTACCAGCATAAGCGAAGCTCTGGCCTCCGCCGGGCCGCGCAGCGGCATCACCGTGTGCGGATGGGTGAGAACCCGTCGCGATTCCAAGGGATTTGCCTTTCTTGAGCTCAACGACGGCTCCTGCCTCAAGAACCTTCAGTGCATCATCGACGAGGGCACGCAGGCATGGAACAGCCTTGAAGGCGTGAACACGGGCGCGGCCGTCAGCATTTGCGGCGACCTGGTGGAGTCTCCGGGCAAGGGGCAGAAGTGGGAAGTGCATGCCGAGTCCATGCAGGTGTTCGGTCTGGCCGATCCTGCGACCTATCCTCTTCAGAAAAAGCGTCATTCCGACGAATTTCTGCGTACCATCGCTCATCTTCGTCCCCGTACCAACAAGTACGGGGCGGCGTTCCGCATCCGTTCCGAGGCGGCGCTCGCCGTGCACGACTATTTCCGCAGTCTCGGCTTCTACTACGTGCATGCGCCCATTCTGACCGGTTCCGACTGCGAAGGCGCGGGCGAAATGTTCCGCGTGACCACGCTTCCCGTGGACGGCGGTCCGAAGCCCGAATCCGGCAACGTGTTCGAGAACGACTTCTTCGGCAAGCAGGCCAGCCTTACGGTGTCCGGTCAGCTTGAGGCCGAGGCGCTCGCCTGCGCCATGGGCCGCGTATACAACTTCGGCCCCACCTTCCGCGCTGAACACTCCTACACGCCGCGCCATGCCGCCGAGTTCTGGATGGTGGAACCTGAGGCCGCCTTCAACGACATCTGGGACAACATGGAGCTTGCCGAGGGACTCATCCGCCACGTGGTGCGCCACACCGTGGAAACGTGCGCCGACGACGTGGCCCTGTTCGACAAGTTCGTCGCGCCCGGCCTTCTGGACGCTCTGCGCGACATGATCGAAAAGAAGTACGCCCGCATTTCCTACCGCGACGCAGTGAAGCTTCTGCAGGAAAGCGGGAAGAAGTTTGAATATCCCGTGTCCTTCGGCACCGACCTTCAGACCGAGCATGAGCGCTTCCTCGCCGAGGAGTATTTCCGCTCTCCCGTGACGGTGTACGACTATCCCAAGGACATCAAGGCGTTCTACATGCGCATGAACGACGACAATGAAACCGTGGCGGCCATGGATCTGCCCGTGCCCCGCATCGGCGAGCTCATCGGCGGCAGCCAGCGCGAGGAGCGGCTCGACCGCCTTGTCGCGCGCATTGCCGAGCTGGGCCAGAAGCCCGAGGATTACTGGTGGTATCTTGATCTGCGCCGTTTCGGCAGCGTGCCTCATTCCGGCTTCGGCATGGGGTTTGAGCGCATGATCATGCTGCTGACCGGCATTGCCAACATCCGCGACGTGCTGCCGTTCCCCCGCACCACGGGGTCTCTGGAGTTCTGATGAGAGTCATGACCGAACGCCGCAGGGCGAAGATTGAAAAGGTGCTTTCGCAGCGCCAGAAGGGACTCACCCTTGTCATGGACAACGTGTGGGATCCTCACAACGTGTCGGCCATTTACCGCAGCTGCGATGCCTTCGGCGTGCCGGAAGTGCACCTTTACTACACGCAGTGCGCGTTTCCGCAGCTCAGCCGCAAGACTTCGGCCTCGGCCTTCAAGTGGGTGAACACCGTACGCCATTCCAGCAAGGAAGAGCTCATGGAGGCGCTGCGCGCCCAGAACATGCAGGTGCTCGCCACAAGCTGCTCGCCCGCTTCCCGCCCTCTTGCCGACTACGACTTCACAAAGCCCACGGCCATCATCATGGGCAACGAGCACGCGGGCGTGTCGCCGGAGCTCGTGCCGCTGGTGGACGGAGAGGTCTACATTCCCATGTACGGCATGGTGCAGAGCTTCAACGTGTCCGTGGCCTCGGCCCTCATGCTGGCCGAAGCCTCGCGGCAGCGCGCCGTGGCGGGCATGTACGAACGCAGGCTCTGGACCGACGAGGAATATGAAACGCGCCTGAACGCCTGGCTTGAAAAGGCGTAACGCCCGCCGCCGGAAGAGGCTCGTCCTTTTCCGGCGCGGCGCAGGGCCCGCTTTCATCATGGAACGCGGGCTTTTTTTGTATCCGCACGCACTTTTTCCGCGTCATTTCCTCCTGCAGACCATTGCCAATGGCGCGCCCCCGGGATAGAATATGTACGTTTTGTGACGAATGCCTTTCAGCGGAGTGTTCATGCTGTTCGACGACATGCGGTCCCTTCTGGCGCGGGCCGAAAACATCGCCATTATCGGAGCCAAGGACAAGCCCGGCTCTCCCGTAGATCATGTAGGGCGCTATCTGCTCAATGCCGGCTACAACATTCAGCCCGTGCATCCCGTCCGTCGTCAGGCCTGGGGCATTCCCACCGTGCGCAGCATCACGGAGCTTCCCTCCATAGGCTTTGCGCCGGACATCATCTGCCTTTTCCGCGCCCCCGAGTACTGCGAGGCGCACGCCCGCGAAACGCTCACGCTTCCGCGCCTGCCCATGATTTTCTGGATGCAGGAGGGAATACGCAGCCCCGGGGCAGGCAGGCTCATGGCCGAAGCGGGCGTGAAGGTGGTGGAAGACCGCTGCCTTGAGACCGTGCACGCCGCGCTTTTCGACGATGTCACCGAAACGTTTTCCTGTACGCGCTGCGGCAAGTGCTGCGAGGGGCGCGGAGGCATTGTGGTGGGGCCGCGGGATCTGCCGCGTCTTTGCGAGCATTTCCATCTTGCAGCCGACGAATTTCTTGCCCGCTATACCGAGAACATGGGCGGCAAGCCCGTGCTGAAGTGCGGCGACGACGGCTTTTGCCTGTTCTTCCGTGCCGGAAAGGGGTGTGAGATACACCCTGCCCGACCTGCCGTGTGTCGTGCCTGGCCGTTTTTCCGCGGCAATCTGGTGGACAGGGTGAGCTTTGAGATGGCCCGTGAGGACTGCCCCGGCATACGGCGCGAAGTCCCGCACGAGGCCTTTGCCCGCGAGGGCTTCCGGTATCTGAACGACTATCATCTGCGGGCCCGGGACGTTCAGCACGAGGGCCGCGCCCTCATTGTGGACGAGAGCGAACTGCCGTCCGGGGCGAAGGACTGAATTTTCCTTCCCGCTTTTCGGGAAGGGGCCGCCGAGCAGCGGCATGGAAGGGGTGGCCGCGGCGTCCTTGCGGGCGCGGCGGACGGAGGTTTTAACCCGGGGGAGGTCGCCCGTGCGACGGCTTCGCTCAGCATGAACGCGACAAGCGTTCACGAGGAAGTCCGAGGGACGCAAGGTCCGCGGACGTTCACGCGCGCAAGCGCCAGAGGATTCTGATGAACATTCTGATTTTTGGCCCCAACGGCAGCGGCAAGGGCACGCAGGGCGCCCTTCTTATGGAAAAGTACGGCATTCAGCACATCGAATCCGGGGCCGTTTTCCGTCAGCACATCGGCAACGGCACGGAACTGGGCAAGAAGGCCAAGGCCTACATCGACAAGGGCGAACTCGTGCCGGACGACATCACCATTCCCATGGTGCTGGATATCCTCAAGAGTCAGGGCAACAAGGGCTGGCTGCTGGACGGCTTCCCCCGCAACATGGAGCAGGCCCGCAAGCTCGACGAAGCCCTCAAGTCCGAAGGCATGAAGCTCGACTATGTGGTGGAAATCCTTCTTCCCCGCAAGGTCGCCCGTGAGCGCATCATGGGTCGCCGCCTCTGCGTGAACAACAACAACCATCCCAACAACATCTTCATCGACGCCATCAAGCCGAACGGCG
The DNA here is from genome assembly GCF_944324575.1 of uncultured Mailhella sp. GTDB lineage: Bacteria > Desulfobacterota > Desulfovibrionia > Desulfovibrionales > Desulfovibrionaceae > Mailhella. The sequence goes on from NZ_CALUWV010000001.1 coordinate 47,640, forward strand.
ACGTGTGCCGCGTCTGCGGCGGCGCGCTGAAGACCCGTGCCGACGATCAGGACGAGGCCGCCATCAACAAGCGCCACGACATCTATTACGATGAAAAGAACGGCACCCTTGCCGCGGCCCACTACTTCAAGGATCTGGCCGCAAAGGGCGACACCACCTACATCACCCTCGACGGCAGCGGCACCATCGAAGCCATCCGCGAGGAGCTGCTTTCCAAGCTGAAGTAGCTCTTCGGCTTTTGCCGGGCGCATTCACGGAGCCGGAAGGAGCGATCCTTCCGGCCCTTTTCGTGTGCAGGCATGAAAAAAGGGCCTCTTCCGCAAGCTCGGAAGGGGCCCTTCTGATCAGATGGACGTCGCCGTTACTTCACGCAGGCGGCGGGCTTGGGGGCGCTCAGGCTGCCGGTTCTTGCAAAGTGCAGGAACAGCGCGAGGCAGCAGAGGGAAACCACGATGCCGATGATGGTGGACGCTTCCATGGAAAGGCGGAAGCCGATGGGAGCGTAGCAGATGTAGGCCGTGCACACCGTGGTCATGAACACCGCAGGAACGCTGGTGATCCAGTGCAGGCGGCCGTGTCTGGCCAGCCACACGGAGAAGGCCCACAGGCTCACGCAGGACATGGTCTGGTTGGCCCAGCCGAAGTATCTCCAGATGATGGGGAAGTCGAGCAGGGTAAGGGCCACGCCGCCGCAGAACAGCGGAATGGCGGTAAGGATGCGCTTTGTGACGCTCTTCTGGTCGATGTGGAAGCGGTCGGCCAGCATGCCGCGCGCGGCGCGGAAGGCCGTGTCGCCGGTGCTGATGGGCAGCAGCACCACGCCGAGAATGGCGAGCAGGCCGCCCACGGGACCGAGCAGCGTAATGGCGATCTGCTGAACCACCACGGTAGGAGCGCCCTTGGGACCCATGGCCGCGGAAAGCGTGGCGGCATCGGGGTAGAAGGAGAGCGCAAGCGTGGCCCAGATGAGGCCGAGCACACCTTCGGTGATCATGGCGCCGTAGAAGACGCGGCGGCCCTGCTTTTCACTGGTCATGCAGCGGGCGCGCAGCGGGGACTGCGTGGCGTGGAAGCCGGAAATGGCGCCGCAGGCAATGGTGATGAACAGGATGGGCCACACCGGCGTGCCGGAAGGATGCACGTTGGTGAAGAAGTCCGTGTTGGGCAGTATGGCGTATCCCTTGACGAACAGCGCCACGATGAGTCCCAGGGCCATGAAAATGAGCATGACGCCCACGATGGGATAGAAGCGGCTGACGATGCGGTCAAAGGGAATGATGGTGGCCACGAAGTAGTAGGCGAAAATGAGCACGCTCCACGCCAGCGTGGGGGCCGACGGGAACAGGTTGGTGAGAAAATGCGGGAACAGGCTGGCCAGCAGGGCGGCCGGAGCCAGCACGAAGGTGGCTCCCACCATGACCATGAAAATGACGGTGAAGCATTCCATGAAAATTCGCACGCCCGAGCCAAGGTTGCGGCCGATGATCTCGGGGTAGCTTATGCCGTCTTCCCGTATGGAAATCATGCCGGCGATGTAGTCGTGCACCGCGCCGGCGAAAATGGAGCCGAAGACCACCCACAGCAGGGCCACGGGGCCGTACAGGGCGCCGAGAATGGTGCCGATGACGGGACCGAGGCCGGCAATGTTGATCATCTGGCTCATGTAGAGCTTCCAGAGGGGCATGGGTTCGAAGTCCACGCCGTCTCTTCTGGTCATGACGGGAGTTTTCCGGGACGCATCGGCCCCGAACACGCGTTCCACAAAGGCGCCGTACACCGCGTAACCTGCAATGAGCAGCGCACAGCAGCCGAAGAAATAAAGGGTGCCAAGCATAACAGTTCCGGCTTTCGCCGGTCCTCCAGTGCCCTCTCCAAAGGGCGGGCTTGTCCGCGGCGCTCTGCGGCCGCGGGAAAACGGAATCGTTCCGCCGGGGGAAACGGCGGAACAGGGATGGCCTGACAGGGATGCGGGCGGACTCCTCCGCCGTGGGCTCCTTGCCGGCATACCCGGCCTGTGCCTTGCCGTGCAGGGAGAACCGCAATTCCCTGACACGGGGTAGGTTTTGAACCTTGCTCCTGTGGCGGAAGATTGTCAACCTGCTAAATTTGATACGTTTTTGTTTTATTTTGTGTGTCTTTGACATTGTGCAGAATCCGAGAGTCCTGCACGAATCGGAAGTCCGCCGCAGGCAGCCCGGAGACACGGAAAAAAACGGGGGACATTTTGCCTCGCTCCGGCCTGGGGCATGAAAAATGGATTGACAGAAGGCTGCGCCGATGAAATTCTTTTTGTGTGCCCCTTGTGCTTCAAGGGTGCTACGGTTCCGGCTTTCGTCGGCCCGGCATTCCGGCGCCCGGCGCCGGCCACGGACTGAAACAGCACTGGTTCAAGGAGATTGTCATGAAGTTTGATCTGGTCATTCATGTAAACACCAACGATCCCAACGTGTTCAGCCTGGCGTTCAGTCAGGCCGCCAACTACAAGAAGGAAGCGCTGCTCAAGCGCCATAAGATTTCCCCTCAGGACATTGCCGCCAAGGCCGGATTCATGGCTCTGGAAGAGCCGGAAACCTTCAAGCTCGTCATGGTTGTCAACGGTCCTGCGGTGCAGCAGCTCGTGAAGGAGAACACCGAACTTCTGGGCAAGGCGCAGAATGCCGTGGCCAACGGTCTCAAGATTCACGTGGGGCAGTGCGCCATGAATTCCTACCACGTGGAAAAGGACATGCTCTGGTCGTTTGTGGAAGTGGTGCCTTCCGCCACGCTTGACCTCGTTCAGCTGCAGAATTCCGGCTTTGCCTACATGAAGGTGTAAGTCCACTCCATGGATGGTTCACGGGCGGAGGAGCGCGGCTCTTCCGCCTTTTTTCGTGTCTTTTTCGGGCCGCGAGATGCGGAGCGCGAGGCGTCGTGCCCGGCATGCGGCAGAAATGCGGAGGCATGAGCGCCCGGGCAGAGGCGCGGCACCGGGCCCGGGAGGGGCGCGCGTTGTTTCTGATCCGGCAGGAGGGGCGTTGCCCTGCCTCGGGCAGCGCCGTTTTTGCCGGGTTCCGGCCGGAAGCGGCGGTCGGCAGCGCTTTCCGGAAGGACTCACGGAACGCAAAAAGGGCGTCGCTCCTGAAGAAGCGACGCCCTCATGGTCATGACGTTTCAGGCTCAGGCGATGGAAGAGCCGCTCGGCGCGTCGGCCGTGAGCAGGGAGAGTCCGCCGTCGAATTCCGCGGTGAGAATCATGCCCTGCGATTCAAGGCCGCGCAGCTTGCGGGGCGGCAGGTTGGCCACCACCACGACCTTCCTGCCCACAAGATCTTCGGGCTTGAAGTGGGCGGCGATGCCGGAGACGATCTGGCGCGGCTTTTCCTCGCCGAGATCCACGTCGAAGCGCAGCAGCTTGTCGGCGTTGGGATGCTGTTCCGCGGCAAGAATGGTGCCTATGCGCAGATCGAGCTTCTGGAAGTCGGTGAACTCGATGGGCGCCTTGGGGCCGGTTTCCGCAGGCGCGGCCTTGGGAGCGGGAGCCTTCTTTTCCTTCTTCGGCTTGGCGGGCGCTTCTTCCTTTTCCATTTCAAGGCGGGGGAAGAGATTGGAGGAAGAGGCGATTTCAAGGCCGGTGCGAAGGTGCATTCTGTAGTGCAGAACGTCGTTCAGCGCGGCTTCGGAAAGCGGGCCCTGAGGACGGCCGAGCTGGGCCTGCATGGTGGCGGAAGAGGCGGGCATGATGGGCCAGATGAGATAGGCCACCTTGTACATGTTTTCCAGAAGCGTGCGGATGACGGTGCCGAGGCGTTCGGTGTCGCCGCTCTTGGCAAGGGTCCAGGGGGCCTGTTCGTCCACGTACTTGTTCATGGCGCGTATGGCGGTCCACAGCGCGTCGAGAGCCTGCGAGAAGCGAAGCTCGCCGAAGAGCTGCACGAAGTTGGCGGCGGCGTTGTCCGTGGTTTCGGAAAGAATGTCGTCGGCCTCGAGCTGGTTGCCGAGAGCGGGAACCTTGCTTTCGAAGTACTTGGCGTTCATGGAGAGCACGCGGCTGAACAGGTTGCCGAGGTCGTTGGCGAGGTCGGCATTCACGCGGGTGATGATGGCTTCGGGGGAATAGGAGGCGTCGGAGCCGAAGTTCATTTCGCGCAGCAGGAAATAGCGGAAGGCGTCGAGGCCGAAGTGCTCGGCGGCCTTGAGCGGATCGACCACGTTGCCGAGGGACTTGGACATCTTGGTGTCCTTGACGAGCCAGTAGCCGTGCACGTTGAGGTGTTTGTAGAGCGGCAGACCCGCGGCCATGAGCATGGTGGGCCAGAAGATGCCGTGGGGCTTCAGAATGTCCTTGGCCACCAGATGTTCGCCGGGCCAGTATTTTCTGTAGTTGCCGGACTCGTCGTTTTCATTGTCGGGCCAGCCGAGGGCCGTGATGTAGTTGGCGAGCGCGTCGAACCACACGTAGCTCACGTAGTCCTTGTCGAAGGGGAGTTCTATGCCCCAGGTGAGGCGGGACTTGGGACGGGAGATGCACAGATCTTCCAGCACGCCGCCTTCCAGCATGGCGAGCGCTTCGTTGCGGTAGCGTTCGGGACGGATGAAGTCGGGATGGTCGAGAATGTACTGGCGAAGCGCATCCTGATATTTGGACATCTTGAAGAAGTAGTTCTTCTCGCTGATGTACTCGGGCTTGGTCAGGTGCTGGGGGCAGAGGCCGTTTTCCAGTTCCTTTTCGGTGTAGAAGCGCTCGCAGCCGTAGCAGTAGTGGCCGCCGTATTCGCCGAAGTAGATGTCGCCCTTGTCGTAGAGGCGCTGCAGGAGCACCTGCACGGCCTTCTTGTGCTCGGGATCGGTGGTGCGGATGAATCCGTCGTTTTCAATGCCGAGCTGGGGCCAGAGGTTGCGGAACACGCTGGAAATGTCGTCCACGAAGGCCTGCGGCGTCACGCCCGCGGCGGTGGCGGCCTTGACTATCTTGTCGCCGTGTTCGTCGGTGCCGGTCTGCATTCTGGCGTCTTCACCGAGCATTTTGTGGAAGCGCTTGAGCGTGTCGGCCACGATGGTGGAATACGCGTGACCCAGATGAGGGCGCGCGTTGACATAGTAGATGGGCGTGGTGATGTAGTAGCTTTTCACGACAACTCCTGCTGAAAGAGCGTTGATTCTTGGTCGTTCTCTGGAGCGACGGGGCGTTCGGGCCTGTCGCTCCGCGAAAAAAAGGCATGGAGGCCGGACAGTCAGGACTTCTCCTGCTCCGCCGCATGTTCGGGCGCGCTTTTCTGCTCGCGCCCCGGACGGGGACGGCGGCTTTTGTCGTGCGCTTCCTGGTGGTGATGCGGACGCTTGCGACGGTGCGTGGCCTCTTCGGAATTCATCATGCTGGGCTCGTGGGACACGGGCGCGGCGGACTCGTCCCCGGGATCGAGTTCGGCCAGATCGTCGTCCAGCGTTTCGGGCGCGGCGGAAACCACCATCATGCCGCTTGCAGCCTGCGTCTTCTGCTCCTTGCCGGAAGGAGAGGAGGGGCCTTCGGTGCGGGTGGGCTTGAGCGCCTGCCAGTCCTCGAGGCTCATTTCCGTTTCCTGTCCGCCGTCGGGCAGCACCACCACGGAGTTGCGGAACATGTTGCTGCGCAGCACTCTCATGGGGCCTTCGGTGGTCTGGTAGCGCTTGCCGAGTCTCGGGCAGCTTCTGTGAAAGGCGTCGTAGTTTTCCTGCTCGTAGCTCAGGCAGCACAGAAGGCGTCCGCAGATGCCGGAAATCTTGGCGGGATTGAGAAAGAGGTTCTGTTCCTTGGCCATTTTTATGGTCACGGGGGCGAACTTGTGCAGGTAGCGGCGGCAGCAGCACACCATGCCGCAGTTGCCGAGCGCGCCGAGCATCTGGGTTTCGTGGCGCACGCCTATCTGACGCAGTTCTATGCGGGTGCCGTACTGCCGCACCAGATCCTTCACCAGGTCGCGGAAGTCGATGCGCGTGGGCGCGGTGAAAAAGAAGACCATCTTGCTGCGGTCGAAGAGAATCTCCACGTCCACGAGCTTCATGTCGAGCCTGCGGTCCGCGATGCAGCGGCGGCAGAACTGATAGGCTTCCCGGGAGAGCACGGCGTTGTCCTGTGCGGCCATGCGCTCCTCTTCGGTGGCGCGCCGGGCCGAGGGCATGGGGGCGGCGTCCGCCTCTTCCTGTCCGTCGTCGTCGGAGTTCAGGCCGCTCATGCTCTCCACGGCCACGTTGGCCGCCTTGAGCACGCGTTCCATGTCTTCCTGCCAGGGCCGCTGCCAGACCACCTGACCGCAGTTCAGGCCGCGTTCCGTCATGACCATGGCGCTGTCGCCCACGGCAAGGGGCGCGTCGTCCCCGGTGTCGTGCAGGCAGGCGAGCACCTGTCCGTAGCGGCTGAAGCGTATGCCTATCGTCTGTTTCATAAGCGCGAAAAAAAGTTTTGAGGATGAAAAAAGGCGGGCCTGGCCCGCTGGGAATCTTTTGGAAGATATCCTTCCGGGAAAACACTTGTCAATGCCCGAAAGTCCGGGCGGCGCGCCGTTTGCGGCCTCAAGGACGGGCTGTCATCTCCGCGCCGGCCCGACGCCGTTTCCGGCAGGGAGGGCGCAGGTGCGCGGGAGAGGCCGGATGCGAAGAAAGGCGGCAGGTTCCTGCCGCCTTTCGGTAACGAGGTCAGCTTTTGCCCCCGGAGGGAGCGGCGGGAGAGGTGATGGTCACCTCGTGCGTGATGGTCGCCTCTCCGTGCGCAGGCACCTCAAGTCTCCACTCGTAGCAGGAGCGCTCCTCGCTGAATTCGGCTGCGGGCCTGCTCTTCGTCTTCACGTTCATGGAGGCGTCGCGCAGTATGGGGGCGGCGCTTTCCGCGCACACGTCCACGGCGCGGTCGTGACCGTTTGCAATGTCCGTTCTCCAGCTCCACTGTCTGGTCCTTGCCGTGACCGGAACGTCCGTGTCCTTTGCGCTCAGCTCATGCGTCTTCAGGGTCACGAGCTGATCCACGCCGAAGAAGATCTCCTTCTGTCCGGCGTTCAGGCGGAAGAGTCCGCGCGCGTTTTCCGTGCCGTTCACAAGAAAAAGCGCCTGTCCCGAGGGCAGAAGCGGCACCTGCTCCGAGGCGAGGGTTGCCGTGAAGAACGCCCTCGAATCCTGAAGCGGGCGCACGAGGCGGCAGAATGAGGCCGGAAATTCATGGGCGGCGACAAGGCGCGTGATCCGTCCTTCGGCAGGGACGTCCATGCGACCGAGGGACCAGCGAAGGCCCGTGGCGTGGTTCTGCACCGCCGCGCTTTTTGCGTCCGCGGCCCTTGCGGCCATGAGGTTGGCCGGGCGCATGACGGGCCGCTCTTCGCCCTCGATCCACGAGGGAAGCGCGGGCGGCTCCACGCTGTGCAGATCTTCGGCGGAGGCGAGCGTCACGTCCACGTCCGTCCAGTCCGCGCCGCTGTCCTGACGCATGACGGCGTTCATGGCCACGCGCACCAGCCCCGTTTCTTCTTCGGCCGTCACGCGGTACGACGGCTGCCAGGAAGCGCCGGGCAGAAAATACGTCCAGCGCGCCGTCACCGGGCCCTTGCCGTCGATGACGAGGGCGCATTCCTGCACGGCGGCATTGTGCTTGCCGAGCGCCTCCATGCGCGCCTCGAGCTTTTTCATGTCCTTTTCCAGCGCTCTTTTGCGCGCGGCGAGCGCCGTTTCCCGCTGAGCCAGGCCGTCAAGGCGCGTTCTGCTTTCCTCGGCCTGCGCGTTCAGCGCCTGCAGGTCGCCGGGCTGGAGGGACACGGGCGGATCGGACCAGAAGCGGCGCTCGAAGGACAGCGTCTCCCGCTCGGCGGCCACGCGGGAGAGCTCCGCGCGTAGACTTTCCATGTCGCCCTCAAGCGCCTCCATGGCCGGGGAGGGGGAGCTTCCAGTCTTGAGGCGCGATTCCAGCACGACGCCGGAGGACAGGGAAACGGAAAGACTCTCCGCATCCGCGCCCGCGGGCAGGGTGAGAACGACGTCCTTTTCCGGCCTTACGGTCTCCTCTTCCGTGACGAGCGCGCCTGCCGGGTACAGGGTGACGGAAACGGGCCGCGCCTGCGCGGGCAGAACAGCGGTCAGAACCAGTGCTGCGGGAAGAAGGAGACGGAGTTTCATGTTCAGTCCTCGCTTTGGATGGCCTTCAGGAAGTCGCGGCGCTTCTTCCGCTCTTCCACAAGAAACGCGCCGGTGATGGACGCGGGATTCTGCATGATTTCCTCGGGCGTGCCGGAAGCGATGATGGTGCCGCCGTTTTCGCCGCCGCCGGGACCGAGGTCCAGAATGTGGTCGGCGGAAAGGATGACGTCGGTGTTGTGCTCGATGACCACCACCGTGGCCCCGCGGTCCACGAGCCGGTGCAGCACGCTGATGAGCTTGCCTACCTCGTGCATATGCAGGCCGGTGGTGGGCTCGTCGAGAATGTAGAGGGTGCGCGGCAGGGACTTTTTGCCGAGCTCGCGGGAAATCTTGATGCGCTGGGCCTCGCCGCCCGAGAGCGTGGTGGCCGCCTGGCCGAGGCGTATGTAGCCGAGACCCACGTCTTCGAGCACGCCGAGCCTGCGTTCGAGCGCGGGGTAGCTTGAGAAGAACTCCCGGGCCTCGCGCACGGTAAGGTCGAGCACTTCGGAGATGTTGAGGTCCTTGTAGCGTACTTCCAGCGTCTCTCTGTTGAAGCGGCGCCCCTTGCACACGTCGCAGGTGACGAAGATGTCGGGCAGAAAGTGCATTTCCACGCGTATCTGGCCGTCGCCCTTGCAGGTTTCGCAGCGGCCGCCGGACACGTTGAAGCTGAAGCGGCTTGCGGTGTAGCCGCGTTTCTTCGCGTCCGGAGTCATGGCGAATATCTTGCGTATGTCGTCGAACACCTTGGTGTAGGTGGCGGGGTTGGATCGCGGCGTACGTCCGATGGGCGTCTGATCAATGGACACGATGCGCTCTATCTGGTCGAGTCCCTCCATGCCCTTCATGGGGCCGGGCTGCTCGGTGCGCAGGCCGCAGTGACGCGCCACGCGGCGGTAGAGCGTGTCGATGACGAGCGAGCTTTTGCCCGAGCCGGATACGCCGGTCACGCAGGTGAGAACGCCCAGGGGAATGGCGCAGTCGATGTTCTTGAGGTTGTTGGTGGTCACGCCGCGCATGGTGAGAAACTTGTCGGACGTTCTCCGGCTTTCCGGCACGGGAATGGAAAGGTCGCCGCGCAGGTAGCGCGCAGTGAGCGTGTCGGAATGTTTGATGAGCTCCTTTACCGTGCCTGCGAACACGAGTTCGCCGCCCTGCGAGCCGGAGCCCGGACCCATTTCAAGCACGGTGTCGGCCTCGCAGATGGTGGCTTCGTCGTGTTCCACCACGAGCACGGTGTTGCCGCGTTTCTGCAGGCTGCGCAGGGTGCGTATGAGCCTTTCGTTGTCGCGCGGGTGCAGGCCTATGGAAGGTTCGTCGAGCACGTAGGTCACGCCCACAAGGCCGGAGCCGAGCTGTGAGGCGAGCCGTATGCGCTGGGCCTCGCCGCCGGAAAGCGTGACCATGGAGCGGCCGAGCGTGAGGTATTCGAGCCCCACGTTCACCATGAAGCCGAGGCGGAAGGTAAGTTCCTTCACGAGCGGCTCGGCAATGAGGGCGTGGCGTCCCGTGAAGGTGAGTCCCTTCACCCATTCGAGAGCGCGTTCGATGGAAAGGTTGCAGAATTCCTCGATGTTGAGGCCGTTCACGCGCACGGAAAGGGCTTCCCTGCGGAGGCGCGTGCCGTGACAGGTGGGGCACTCCACCTCGTAGCTGTAGCGGCTCAGAATGTCGCTCCAGGCGTCGCCCCGCTTCATGCGCTGTTCGAGCAGGTACATGACGCCCGGCCAGTGCGAGGTGGAAAGCGGTTCCTCGCCCTCGTCGCGGTTGAGGCTCGTGCCGCCCATGAAGTTGCGCCGCAGGCTTCCCGTGCGGGTGATGCCGCCCGCCTCGCCGTTGAAGAGCGCCTTTTTGGCCTTGTCGGAAAAGTCCTTGAGCGGCGTGTCCATGGTAAAGCCCTGCCGCTCGCCGAGGGCTTCGAGGGCCTTGCCTATCTTGGCCATGAAGTAGGGCGAGGAGAAGGGGGCGAGGGCGCCCTTTCTGAGCGAGAGCGATTCGTCCGGGGCGATGAGGCCCTCGTCGAAGGCCACCACCGTGCCTATGCCGAGGCACTGGGGACAGGCGCCCTGCGGGCTGTTGAAGGAAAAGAGCTGCGGCGAGGGAATGGGCGCGGTCACGTGGCATTTCGGGCATACCGATTCCGTGGAGTGCACGATGTCGGGCTTTCCCGGCACGCTCACGATGACGCGGCCCTTGCCGTAGCGCAGGGCGAGTTCCACGGAGTCGGCAAGACGGGTGCGCATGTCGTCCTTGATGACGAGGCGGTCGACCACGAGATCTATGCTGTGCTTCTTGTTCTTGTCGAGCGCGGGCACTTCGTCCAGATTGTAAATCTGCGCCTCTTCGCCGAGCGTGGCGACGCGCACGCGCACGAAGCCTTCGGCGCGCAGCTTCTTGAACCGGTCGGCGTGCGTGCCCTTCTGCAGTTCCACGAGGGGAGCCATGAGCATGATGCGCTCTCCCTCGGGCATGTTCATGATGTCGGCAATGATTTCGTCGGAGGCGCGGGCCTCGATGGGCGCGCCGCAGTGCGGACAGTACACCTTGCCGAGTCTCGCGAAGAACACGCGCAGAAAGTCGTACACCTCCGTCACCGTGCCCACGGTGGAACGGGGATTGTGCGCGGTGGTCTGCTGTTCCAGGGAAATGGCCGGAGAAAGGCCTTCTATCTTGTCCACGAGGGGCTTGTCCATCTTGGGCAGGAACATTCTTGCGTAGGTGGAAAGCGATTCCACGTAGCGGCGCTGGCCTTCGGCGTACACGATGTCGAAGGCGAGGGTGGACTTGCCCGAGCCCGAGGGGCCGCAGACCACCACGAGCTGGTCGCGCGGAATGTCCACGCTGACGTTCTTGAGATTGTGCTGACGGGCCCCTTCGATATGGATGCAGGGGCCCTCGATCTTCTGGGGGGTCATGGTTGTCCTTGTTGTTCTTGAGGGGCGGAGTGCGCCCGGAAAAAAGCGTCGGATCAGCGCCGGCCCTTTTTCAGAATCGTGACGCGGCGCACCACGTTTTCATAATAGGGATCGTGCTCGTCGATGGCAACGGAACGCTTGCCGCGATTTTTCATGCGCATGAGAATGACGTCGAGCTTCTGCATCTGGCGCACCTTTTCCGCGCCTTCCTCGCAGTGCTCGAGCAGGTCGAGAATGGTGTTTATTTCCTTGCGGTCGGCGATTTCCGGCGGCAGATAGCCCGCGTTTTTGAGCACCTTGTAAGCCATGCGCAGTTCGCCCGGCACGGCGCTGTCGTCTTCGAGCTCAAGCGGCTTTCCTTCGCCGGGAAGATGATCGAAGGCGCCTTCCTTCTGGGCCGCCTGAATGCGGCGTTCGGCCTGAAAGGCCATGAAGTGCAGGAAATTTTCCGCCATGCTTCCTCCCTTGCGACACGGTTTTCCTATACCCCGGAGCCGGGGCTTTTTCAACGTCCGGAAAAGGGCGGGAGGAGCGCGGGAGCCTTGCGGCCTTTGCGGCGCACGGCGGGAGGGAAAGCGCCCGGCGCGTGCGGCGGAAGGCGCGTTTTTGGGAAAAAACGAGGCGGCGATCCCTGCAATGAGGGAAGGGATCGCCGCCAGGAAGGAGAGAAGAGGGGGAAATTCGTGCGGAAGGTCGGCATGCGCTCCCGGCCCGGGGGCGCGGCGCAGGTGCGTGCGCCTCTTCCGGGCTACCGGGAGAGATAGCGCCGGTAGTCGATGCCGTATTTCTTCATCTTGTAGTAGAAAATGCGGTAGGTGATGTCGATGTCGCGCGCGGCCTGATGGATGTTGCCGTGGCTGCGTACGAGGGCTTCTTCCAGACGTTTCTTTTCGAGCTGGCCGACCTCTTCGTGGAAGCCCAGGGGATGACGGGTCGTGTCGCGGGGAGCGTCGTCCATGTCCGTCGGACGCATGGCCGGAGGCAGATGGCAGGGGCACACGAGGTCGCCTTCGCACAGCAGAACGGCGCGTTCCATGGCGTTCTGCAGCTCGCGCACGTTGCCGGGCCAGTGCCAGGCGAGCAGTGCGTCGGCGGCCTGCGGGGAAAGACGGTGGGCCTGACGGCCGTAGCTGCGGGAGAAAAGATGCAGGAAATGTTCTGCAAGGGGCAGAATGTCGTCCTTTCTTTCGCGAAGAGGCGGCAGAAAGAGCGGGAACACGTTGATGCGGTAGTAGAGATCCTCGCGGAAGAGTCCCTTTTCCACCAGCTTTTCCAGAGGCTGATGGGTGGCGCATATGAGCCTGACGTCTACCTTGACGGGGCGTTCGCTGCCGAGGCGCACGATTTCGCGTTCCTGAATGGCGCGCAGCACCTTGGCCTGTGCGGGCAGGGAAAGATCGCCGATTTCGTCGAGAAAAAGGGTTCCCGTGTCGGCCTGTTCGAACACGCCGCGTCTTGACTGCTGGGCCCCGGTGAAGGCGCCCTTCTGCCAGCCGAACAGCTCGCCTTCCACAAGGTCGGCGGGCAGGGCGGCGCAGTTGAGACGTATGAACGGACGGGATGCGCGCGTGCTGCACTGATGGATGGCCGAGGCCATGAGCTCCTTGCCCGAACCTGATTCGCCGCGCAGAAGCACGGTGGTCTGACTCGGCGCCACCTGCGCCACGTGGTGGAGCACGTGATTCATGGACTTGGAGAGCACCACGATGGAGGGCATGGCCTGAAGCACGGAGGGCAGGGGTCTGTCGTCCTGACGCGTGTAGTGCGTGGCCTGACGCACCATGTCTTCCTGCAGACAGGCCACCTGATGGCCCACAAGGGAGGCTACAACTTCAAGCTCGCGGCAGCGCAGCACCAGCACTTCGTGGTCGGCCATGGGGGTGTCCACACTGAGCGTGCCCACGGTGACGCGGCCGGAATCGGGTTCGCCGGAACGCTTCTGCGTGGTGACGGGCACACAGATGAAGGCAAGGGTGCGGAGCTGCTCGTCGCTGCGTTCGAAGAGCCGGTTCAGAAAGTCGGGGTGATTCTTCATGCAGTCCACGATGATGGGCTTGCCGGAAGCGAACACCTGACCGGTGATGCCCTTGCCCGGAGCGTAGGTGAGGTGAGGAACCGAGGTCTGTCCTTCGGCCATGGACAGATGCAGGCTGCCGTTTTCCGGATTCTGAACCACGATGTGGGGGCGTTCAAAGGGCATGTCGCCGGCAAGAACGCCGAGCACGCGGTGCAGCACTTCCCGGAAGGGAAGCCCCGGTTCAAGGCAATGAACGATGTGGCGCAGGCAGTCCAGATAGGGCTCGAACGAGGAAGGGGAAAATTCGGGGTCGGACATGGGATTGATCCGTGGGGCGTCTGCCGCCCGTGAAAGAAGTTGCCGGCAGGAACATTCCTGCCGGATGACCGGACGCGGAGGCCGCTCCCGCGTCCGGCCGCGAGCTGATGCGTCAGCTCCTGACGTCTGCGAGCACGCGCTCGAGGCGTTCGAGCGCGGCGCGGGTGAGAGAAGGCGTGTTGAAGGCCGTAAGACGCACATAGCCTTCGCCGCTGGCGCCGAAGCCGACGCCCGGGGTGCAGACCACGGCGGCCTTTTCAAGCAGCAGGTCGAAGAAGGACCACGAATCCATGCCGCCCGGAGTTCTGAGCCACACGTAGGGGGAATGCACGCCGCCGAAGGCTTCAAGGCCGAGCTTTTCGCAGGTCTTCAGCATCATGTCCGCGTTGCCCTGATAAATGGCGAGAACGGCCTTCATCTGGGTTCTGGCCGGTTCCATGAACGCGGCTTCGGCGGCTCTCTGCACGATGTAGGGGCAGCCGTTGTACTTGGTGCACTGGCGGCGCAGCCATATATCGTGCAGATGCAGAACAGTGCCGTCTGCGGTTTTGGCCGTGATCTTTTTGGGAACCACGGCGTAGCCGCAGCGAAGGCCGGTGAAGCCCGCCGTCTTGGACAGGGAGCGGAACTCTACGGCCACTTCGTCCGCGCCGGGAATTTCGTAGATGCTGCGGGGGATGGACTCGTCGCGGATGAAGGCCTCATAGGCCGCGTCGAACATGATGAGCGAGTCGTTTTCGCGGGCGTAGTTCACCCACTTTTCAAGTTCCGTGCGGTCCAGCACCGTGCCGGTGGGGTTGTTGGGACTGCACAGATACACCACGTCCACGCGCTTTTCGGGAAGCGCGGGATGGAAGTTGTTTTCCTTCGTGCAGGGCAGGTACACGATGGAGCTCCAGCGTCCGTTTTCATGCACGCCGCCGCGTCCGGCCATGGCGTTGGAATCCTCGTACACGGGATAGACGGGGTCGGTGAGGGCGATGATGGAGTCTTCTCCGACGAGTTCATGGAAGTTGCCGACGTCGCTCTTCTCGCCGTCGCTGCTCAAGATTTCATCGGCGTCCAGCGACACGCCGCGGGAAAGGTAGTCGTGCTTGAGAATGGCCTCGCGGAGGAAGGCGTACCCCTGTTCCGGGCCGTAGCCGCGGAAGGTTTCGGCACGGCTCATTTCGTCCACGGCCTCGTGCAGGGCCTCGATGACGGCGGGAACGAGAGGCTGGGACACGTCGCCTATGCCGAGGCTGATGACGTCGGCCTCGGGATGGTTTTCCTTGTATACACGGACCCTGCGCGCGACCTCGCTGAACAGGTAGTTACCGGCAAGGCCCGCGTAGGCGGTGTTGATGCTGCGCATTGTTATGTTCTCCAGTAGTCCGGCAGGGCCGGATGACGGTTGCGAATGTTCAGGCCTGAAGGGAAGGCACGGGGAAGGTCATTTCCTTGTTCTTCTGCATGGTCCACACGCCGCAGGGGCACACGCCCGCACACACGCCGCAGCCTATGCACAGCTCGGGATCGGACACATAGGCGAAGTGTCCGTCGATTTCCACGCGGGAAATGGCCTTTTCGGGGCAGGATTCCCGGCACATGCCGCAGTCTCGGCAGGAACCGCAGCTCACGCAGCGGTAGTAGTCGTCTGCCGGGGTGGGAACATCTTCCCTGTGCACGCGGGAGAAGTATTCAAGGCTGAGGCGGGTGGAGGCCTTGTCGCGGCCGTCGGCCGGGCGAAGCGCTCTGCCCGTCATGTAGGCATGGGCAGCCTCGGCCGCACGGGCGCCGGAGCCGATGGCAGAGACCAGAAGACCGGGCTTCACCACGTCGCCTGCGGCGAACACGCCGGGCAGAATGCTCATGTCCTCGTCCGGCACCACCCAGCTTCCGCGGAAGGTGCGCACGCCCTCGGGAAGAAAGTCGATTTCCGGCTCGTCGCCGATGGTGATGATGACCATGTCGCCGGGGATGAGACGGCCCTTGTCGTCCCAGATGCCCTCTTCCGTGATCCTGCTGGTCATGAAGGGCCACACGAGCTCGCCGCCCAGAGATTCGATGTGGGCGATTTCCTTTTCAAAGGCGGCGGGCTTCTGCACGTCCACGCACGTCACGTGCTCCGCGCCCTCGGCGTAGGCGCCGGCCGCGGCGTCCATGCCCGCGTTGCCGCAGCCTATGACGATGACGTTCTTGCCCGTGGCAGGATGCTCGCCCTTGTTGACGGCCTTCAGGTAGTCGATGCCGCCGATGATGCGTTCCCTGCCGGGCCAGTTGAACATTCTGGCTTTGGTGCCGCCCACGGCCACGATGACCGCGTCGTTTTCCTCACGCAGGGCGGCGAACTTTTCGCCATCCACGCGGCAGGAGGTCACGAAGGACACGCCCATCTTTTCAATGCGGGCGATTTCCGAGGTGAGAAGATCGTGATTCAGGCGTTCGCGGGGAATGACCTGCTCGATCTTGCCGCCCACCACGGAGTCGGCTTCGTACACGGTGACGTCGTGTCCCTTTCGGGCAAGCTGCCAGGCTGCGGAAAGACCGGCCACGCCGGAGCCCACGACGGCCACCTTCTTTCCGGTGCGCACGGCGGGCTTTTCCACGGTGAGGGCGGCGGACTCAAGACCGAGGGGGCCTATCTGAACGGGCGAATCTATGCGGCATCCGCGGGTGCAGGCGTCCATGCAGGGGTTGGGGCATACGCTGCCGCACACCGAGCCGGGGAAGGGGGAGTAGTCCAGCACGAGACGAAACGCTTCTTCCGTGCGGCCTTCGCGCAGAAGGTTGTAGCGCTTCTGCGTGGGAATGTGGGCCGGGCAGGCGTATTCGCAGGGCGCGGCCGTGGCGGCGTTGTCCCACACGGGCACGCGCAGGCGGAAGTCGCCGCGTTCCACAAGACCGTTCACGCGGAAATCGTCCTTCACCACGTCGCTGAATATGCCGTTTTTCACCCAGTGGTCGGCGCGGTAGGAGGCAAGGGTCATGCGGGACTTCTTGGCGCCGGCCTTGAGGGGCACAAGCTTGCGCCATTCGGACCAGCTGCTGAGCACGGTCAGGGCGTCTTCGCGCTTCACCGCGGCAAGGAAGGCCTTCAGGCCGTCGGAGAGAAAGTCGATGTCGTTCTCATCGAGAGACTGCACGGCCACGTCGTTGTCGGCGTAGGAACCGGGGTCGCCGCGGAAGTAGAGCACGCCGCCCACCATGCCCACGCAGGCGCGCTCGCCGAGCACGGAAACGCCTTCGGGGGTATCGAGACCGCAGACCACCATCTTGCCGCCGCCCATGAATTCGCAGGGGAAGGAGCCGGTGCCGTCGAGAATCCACAGCTCGGGCTCGGGGTAGAGGGGGTCGTGCTTCATGAGGGAGCCGGAACGGGTGCCCGCGCGGCCGCCTATGTAGATGACGCCGGAAGCGGCGCAGTGGCCGGCAGTGTCGCCCGCATCGCCTCTCACGGTGATGCGCGCGCCGGAGTTGAGCCAGCCCACGTCGGCGGGGGCGGAGCCGTCCACCACGATTTCGGTGTTGTCGAGGCCCATGCAGCCCACGCGCTGACCGGGGTTGGTCACGTGGAAGTGCAGGGTGCGGCCTTCGGCGTTCCACAGCGGACCGCCGATGTCGTGCTGACCGGACGCACGGATCTCGAACTGCGTTTCGCCACGGGCCACGGCTTCGCCGATGGCCATCAGCAGATCCTGCGTGGACATGCGTTCGTGCTGAACGAGAGTATCTATGGAAAACATTGCGTTGCCTTTTTGGGATGAGGTTCCGGGTGAATGGCCGGTATGCGCCTTGGGCGCAGCATCAGCAGGCGTAGGCTATGCCGAGCTTTTCGGCCACGGCGTGATCGGTGGCCACGAGAGCGTCGGAACGGCCCACGGGCAGGGAGCTGTTGCCTATGGGAGCCATGAGCTTGCGCAGTTCGCTGTCGAAGGCAAGCACATAGTCCACAATGGCCTGTGCCCCTCTGTCCACGTCGAGCCGCGCCACGAGGCGCGGATCCTGCGAACAGATGCCGTTGGGGCACAGACCCGTGGAACAGTTGTTGCAGCGGCCGTTCTCGTTGCCCACGCAGCCCAGGAGCTGGATGAGGAGCTTGCCGATGAACACGCCGTTGGCGCCGAGGCATATCATCTTGAAGGCGTCGGCCGCAGCGTTCCCGGTGAGGCCCACGCCGCCGCCGGCCCACAGGGGAATCTGACCCTGAAGGCCCTGCCGCACGGCCGCGAGGTAGCAGTCGCGCAGCTTGGACACCACGGGATGACCGGTATGGTCGAGGGAAACCTCGTTGGCCGCGCCGGTGCCGCCCTGAATGCCGTCGATGAAAAAGCCGCCGCAGATGCGGTAGGGGTCGCGCAGCAGGTTGTTGTACACGGACACGGACGTGGCCGAGGCCGCGCACTTGATGGCCACGGGAACCCGGAAGCCGAAGGCAGCGTTGAGGGAGAGGTGCATTTTCTGCACGGATTCCTCAATGGAGTAGAGGCCCTGATGGTTCGGCGGAGAATGAAGGGTAGACTTGGGCACGCCGCGGATGGCCTGAATGTGCGGAGCCACCTTGGAGGCGGGCAGAAGGCCGCCGTCGCCGGGCTTGGCGCCCTGACCTATCTTGATGAGCACGCCCGCGGGGTCCACCTTCATGCGGGGCAGCGCCTTGACTATGCGGTCCCATCCGAAGTGGCCGGAGGCGATCTGAATGATGAAATACTTGAGCTTGTCGGACTCCATGAGTCTGACGGGCATGCCGCCTTCGCCGGAGCTCATGCGCACGGGCAGGCCGCATTCCTCGTTGAGGTAGGCGGCGGCCATGGCAATGGCTTCCCAGGCGCGGGTGGAGAGTGCGCCGATGGACATGTCGCTGAAGATGAGCGGATAGATCCAGTTCACGGGCGGGGTGTGGCCGGTCTTCACGAGCTTGCCGTCGCGCACCTGCAGTTCCGTGGCGAGGTCACGGGAGGGAAGCACGCGGCCCAGGGGAGCGCGCATGTCGAAGGTGTGGCGTTCGGAGTCGAGCGCGGGGTCGGTCATCTGGCTGATGCGGCCCACCACAATGGCGTCAAGGGTACGCTGCGTGTTCAGGTTGGTGCGTCCGCCGCGGCGGATGGGGCCGTTCACGCGGGCGATGACGGGAATGCGCTGGTCGGGGTTGCGCTCGGGATGAATGGCGTCGTTGGGGCACACCTTGGCGCAGAAGCCGCAGCCCACGCAAAGATGGGCGAGGTCGGTCTTCTGACGGATGACGGGCCGGGCGAGATGCTTCTTTTCCGGATCGGGCCAGGGCTTTTCCGAAACCGTGAGATCCTGGCGCATCATGCGAACTTCAATGGCGTTCTGCATGCACTGTGCCACGCAGCTGCCGCACATGGTGCAGCGGGTGGGGTCGTAGCGGATGATCCAGCGCAGATCGTCCGTGCAGTTGTCGAGAGCCTTTACTGTCTGCATATATGCACCCTCAGGTCGTTGTCAACGACGATGGTTTCCCGCTCGCCGGGGTAAATGTCTGTGGAAACGTCGCGGTCGGGCATGACGGCGTTGAGCCCGCACACTTCGGAGGAAATGGCCAGCATGTCCTTCGTGCGGCCCACCACCACGGGGCGCAGCTTCTTGGAGTCGCAGCAGGTCATCATGCGGCCGTCGGGAAGCATGGCGATGATGGCGTTCGGGCCGTTGATTTCAAGGTGGGCGAGCGTCTCGCGGATGATGCGCAGCACCTCGGCGTCCTCGCGTCTGTCGATTTCGGCGAAGGGCAGGGGCGTGATGACGTGCTTGTAGTATTCGATGGGCCATTTGAGCTCATTGAGCACGTAGTGCAGGGTGTAGAGCAGGCACTGCGAGTCGGATTCAAAGCCCATGTAGCCGCGATGCAGGGACTTCTGAAATTCCCTGTTCTTGGTGTAGAACGTGTTTTCGCCGTTGGCGCAGAGGGTGTAGCCCTGCAGGAAGAAGGGATGGGCGGCGTAGCGCACGATGTCGTAGTTGGTGTTCTGACGGCACTGGGTGACGATGTTTCTGGCCAGAAGCGGGCAGGAATCGTCCCACAGGCGGAAGTAGGTGGCGATGTCGCGGGGATCGCCTATTTCCTTGAGGGTGAGCGTGTCGGGCCAGAAGGAGTAGACGAAGCCTTCGTCGTTCTCTTCCAGCATGGAGCGCAGGGCGAGACGGGTGTCGACCAGAAGAGCGGCCTTTTCCTCGTCGCTGCTGTAGCGGTAGTGGGTGGGATAGTCGTAAACGCGGAAGAGGTAGCGTTCCATGGGGCGGATGTCCAGCCCGGGACGCGCGTCATACTTGGGAGTCCAGCTGAAAAGCAGGGAAAAATGATGCTCGGCCATGTAGTCGTCCACGGCGCGCATGCCCTCGCGGGAGCAGGCCGCGGAAAGCAGGGGCCTGTCCTTCCACTCGGCGAAGGGCCCGGCCAGATCCTGCATGACCATGGCAAAGCCGGAATTGTCGTGCCCTTCCTGCTGCGGAAGCATGAGCTCGAGCGCGCTGCGCGGCCCGATGGGCGTTAAGCTCTTTATAGACCCTATTCTGCACATGATGTTGTCCTCAATGTCCCCGGCCGTTAGCTGGAACGATAACGGCCTGCGATGCGTATTTGTACTGCGCCATCCGCTTGAGAGGGGCAGACCTTCCTGTGCGGCCTGCCCCTTCGCGAAATGGCTCTTTTCCGGGGGAGGGAGGGAGCGGGAACCTGCGGGTTCCCGCTCCCGGCCCTGTCAATGCGTCCACATGAGTTCGGCGTAGCCGGGCATGGGCCAGTCGGAATTGGCCATGATGGATTCCAGCTTGTCGGCAAAGCTGCGGCATTCGTTCATGGCGGGGAGCACCTCGTCACGGGCGATGAAGGCAGCCTTTTCCGCTTCCGAGGCGTCGGCGAGCACCATGCGCTTTTCGTCCAGCTTGCGCAGGGCCAGCATGAGGCTTTCGGTGGCGGAGGCGAGAAGTTCCAGATAGGAGGTCTGGGCGGCGGGAACCTTGCCCAGGGCCTCGCGGGTGCTGTTGACCATTTCGGCAGCCGCGCTCTGAGCCTTCATGGCGGCGGGCACGATGAGGGTGCGGCCCATGCGGCTGGCGGTGGCGGCTTCGATGCCTATGGTCTTGGCGTAGTTCTCAAACAGAATCTCCTGACGGGAGAGGCATTCGCGTTCGGAGAGAATGCCCTGACGGGAGAAGGTCGCGAGCACGTCGGCATCGCTGTAGTGTTCGAGGGCCTGCACGGTGTTGGCGTAGTTGGGCAGACCGCGCTTTGCGGCTTCCACGGGCCATTCTTCGGTGTAGCCGTTGCCGTTGAACACGATGGGGGCGTGTTCGGTGAACAGGTCGGTGAGCAGGCTCTGCACGGCGCTGTTCAGATCCTTGCCTGCGGCAACGTCGGCTTCGAGGCGGTCGGCGATGTCTTCAAGGGCGCAGGCCACGGCGGCGTTGATGGCGATGTTGGCCGGAGCAATGGACTGCGAGGAGCCCACGGCGCGGAATTCAAACTTGTTGCCCGTGAAGGCGAAGGGGCTCGTTCTGTTGCGGTCGGAGTAGTCGCAGGGCATGGGAGGCAGCACGTCGACGCCGATGTTCAGCGTAGGCTTGGCCTTCTTGGTGCAGGAGCCGTCGCCCGTGAAGGAACGGACCACTTCGGCAAGCTGATCGCCGAGGTACACGGAAATGATGGCCGGCGGCGCTTCGTTGGCGCCGAGTCTGTGGTCGTTGCCGGCGCCGATGGTGCCGAGACGCAGCACGGCGGAGTGCTTGTGCACGGCGCGCAGCACGGCAGCGAGGAAGACGAGGAACTGCGCGTTGTCCTGCGGGGTGTCGCCGGGCTTCAGCAGGTTGTTGCCTTCGGAGTCGGAGAGCGACCAGTTGTTGTGCTTGCCCGAGCCGTTCACGCCTTCAAAGGGCTTTTCATGCAGAAGGCACATGAAGCCGTGACGCGGCGCGATGTAGCGCATGAGGTTCATGACCAGCATGTTGTGGTCGGTGGCGATGTTCACCTTTTCATAAAGGGGCGCAAGCTCGAACTGGGCGGGGGCCACTTCGTTGTGACGGGTCTGGGCGGGAATGCCGAGACGGTAGAGCGTGTGCTCAAGGTCTTCCATGAAGGCCATCACACGGGAGGGAATGGCACCGAAGTAGTGGTCTTCCATTTCCTGGCCCTTGGGGGTGGTGGCGCCGTACAGGGTGCGTCCGGTCATGATGAGGTCGGGGCGCCTGGCGGCAAGTTCCTTGTCCACGAGGAAGTATTCCTGTTCGGGGCCGACCTGGGCATCCACGCGGGTGGCGCGGGTGTTGCCGAACAGGCGCAGAATGCGCAGCGCCTGACGGGACACGGCGGACACGGAGCGCAGCAGCGGAACCTTGCGGTCGAGGGCCTCACCCGTGTAGGCATAGAACATGGTGGGAACGTGCAGGGTGTGGCCGATGAGGAACACCGGAGAGGTGGGGTCCCAGGCGGTGTAGCCGCGGGCCTCGAAGGTGGAGCGCAGGCCGCCGGACGGGAAGCTCGAGGCATCCGGTTCGCCGGAGAGCAGGGTCTTGCCCGAGAAGCAGCTGATCATCTTGCCGTCAACGGGCTGCAGGAAGGCGTCGTGCTTTTCCGCGGTGAGCCCGGTGAGGGGATGGAACCAGTGGGTGTAGTGGGTGGCGCCGCGGGAGACGGCCCAGTCCTTCATGGCATTGGCCACGGTGCCCGCAATGGCGGGATCGAGGCGGGTGCCGTTCAGGATGGTCTGCTCAAGGTTCACGTACACGTCGTGCGGCAGATGCCGGCACATGGTGTCGAGCGTGAACACGTCGCAGCCGAAATATTCGTCGTCATGCCTTGGCGTATTGGAACTTGACATGTTTGTAAACTCCTTTGGGAAAGGCTTCTTGGCTTTTTCTTCTTTTTCTAAAGCAAGAACTGTGCCAAAACAGATATATTTATTATAACATAAAGAAATAAAAGGAATAAATTTTATCTGCACAAAATTGAAACGTGAGAGCAAGTACAATTTTCAACCGAAATGTAGAAAAAATATCTTCCCAGTATTGGACAAAATTGTTATAATTTTCAGGATTGTTTTGAAATGTTCCTGAAATTTCAGTATGTTGTCATGGTAAATGAGAAAATCTACATTTTAGTAGATTTTACGAAGACCTCCCTGGTACCATTCCGTGATGACGGGAGAGACAGGAATATTTTCTACATAAAGGTAGAAAATAATCGGCAGATATATGACGGGCAGTGCGGAGAGCTGACTTCCAGAGGAAAAAACTGCCCCGGGCGTCTTTCAAGAGGCCGGGAGTGGCGGACAGCGCAGGAAGACTGTCTGCCGCAGAGAAGGAAGGCGCCTGTTTCCGGGCAAAAGGCTTCGTTTGATGGAAGAATTTTCGTCGAAGAGTTCCGGGGCCGTGCCGGCGCGGCGGCCGTCGTGCGCATTCATCGTCCGCACGGCATCATTTAAATAAAGAAGCCAGATGGTTTCCCATCTGGCTCTTTGAGTTCATAGCAGCGACACGTCGATACTACAGGACGGCATCACTTCGCGTCGATGGCTTCCTTGTAGAGCTGCGGATACACGCGGCTGAAGAAGTGACCGGTGGAACGGCAGGCTGCACCGAGCACGAGGTCGATGTGCTTGCCCTTGGCGCGACCGGCGAGGTTCTCGGTCTTGGCCTTGGCGTTTTCCACGTGCCAGGCTTCCACGGTGTTTCCGTTCATCTTGTCGATGACGATGGTGAAGTAGCCTTCGGGGCCCACATACTTGTTGTTTTTGGCGTCGAGAACGATGGGTTCCTTGTTTTCCAGAACGATTTCATGGATGAAGGAGCATTCCGCGCAGATTTCGGGACGGGTGATGAAGCGCTTGTCGGCAGCCCATTCACCGCCGTTGGTCACGGTAATGACGTCGCTGTGGGCCATGAGGGCCACCTTGCCGTTCACGAACGCGCCGCCTTCGTTGCGGGGATTGATGTTCACAAGTTCCCTGCCGCTTGCAGACTGGGCGTACAGGGCCTTGCACACCACGCGGGAGGCGGGGAACAGCTTCAGGGATTCGGCGTCGGCCTTGAGCGTCCTGGTCACGGTGCCCTGCTGGTCGGTGATCTTCACGGTGGCGGTGTCGGCGGTGATGTCGGTCACTTCCACGGTGGCGTTGCCGATCTTGATGGTGTCGCCCTTGCCGTACATTCCGAGGACGGGATCATTGGGGGAGATGAGCGCCTTGGACGTGCTCACCGTGACGAATTCCTTGATCTTGGCTTCCGTGGCGGAGAGGCTGTCCATGTAGATCACGGAGCGGGAGTTCGTGGAGATGTCGTTGCCCACGAGGTAGGGACGGATGTCGGCCTGATCCATGCAGGAGGTGGTGCCTTCCTTGAGACCGGAACCGCTCTTGAGCAGCGAGCCGTCGGAGGCGGAGGGCTTCACGTTCGAGCCGCCGACCACGATGAAGGGATTGCCGTAGTAGTTGCCCGTGGTCTTGATGAGCCAGAAGTAGGCCATATGGCCTCCGGCGATGCCGAAGGGATCGGGATCAATGGCCTTGAGTTCCCAGCCGCGGGTCTTTTCCTCGTTGCCGAAGATGATGTCGCCGGGCTTCATGGTGACGTTCTTCACCACGTCCTGCTGATACTCGTCGGTGATGAAGTGATACTTCTTGCCGGCAATGGTGAAGACGTGGTCGTTGAAGGACCACCAGTTGCTGCAGCGGGAAGTGGTGTAGAGACCGGCGGCGGGAATGACGACCTTGCCGTCCTTGACATAGCTCTGACGGATGACGACGCCGTCGTCGACGGTCTTGCGTTTGCCGTCAAGCAGCTTGATTTTGTAGTTGTTGGTCATTCCCTGCAGTTTCATGACATACGCGCCGTCGGTGGCAGGAGATTTCATGACGGCACTTTCGCCGTCGGCGGCAACGGCAACGCCGCTTACGGCAAGAACGCAGGCCAGAGCCATGGCGGCTTTGGCAAAATAACGATTCAGAGACATGAGTGCTCCTCAACGGGACTTGCCCGTTTGTTTGAGACCGGCCCTGTGTCTCTGCCATGGCAGGAAGATTGTCGACGATTTTTTTTATTCGCTTGTTATATTTTTGTCAAACCTGTTACAAAAAAATTTTGCGTCAAATTTTCGTGAAAAGTGTTGCGGTGCAGTATTTTTTTTCATGTTTCTCCGCAGGGGTGGCGCATGAGGGCGGCCGTCTTTCTTGCCTGAAGTTTTTTTTTACCGTACCATGGCGGACATGAAAATTTCCGAGGTGAGCCATGGCTGTTCGCTGTCCGTGCTGCAAAAGTTCCGATGTGTGCAGGGATGACCGTTACCGTGCGCTCGGCACGGCGGCGGGAGGCATCGGCGGCGCAGCCGCCGGGGTATCCGGCATAAGTGCGGGGGCCGTTGCCGGAGCGGCCATAGGATCCGTGCTTCCCGGACTCGGCACGGCCATAGGGGCCCTTGCGGGCGGACTCGTGGGCGCAGTGACGGGGGCAGCTTCCGGGGCCGTTCTGGGCAACCGTGCGGGGCACGCCATGGACAACAAATACAACCGGCATCTCTACCGCTGCCGCAGGTGCGGCAGGCTTTTTGCCGCGTAGATTCTTTCGGCGTCTTCTGTCTTTTCCTGTGAGCATTCGGTCTGAAGGGCGTGCCTTGGGGCGCGCTCTTCTGCTGCGTCCTTCGCGCGCCGGCTGAGGAACAGACGAACACGGGCACGACACGAGGTTTCGACCGTGCCGCGCCGGGCGCAGGCGAGGAACGCGGCTGAAGCCCGGGCAGAAAAAGAGCGGGAAGAGAGAATCTCTTCCCGCTGCGGGGACACGCCGGGGGGAAAGTGAGGGCCCGGCGAAGAAAAGGCCGTCACAGTCGAGACGGCCTTTTTTTACATGAGGTTAGCAGAAGAGGGAGACGCCGGTCTGGTACTTGGTGTCTTCCACGAGGATCTTGATGTCGTAGCGGCCGGAGAGGCCTTCCTTGCTGATGTTCTGCTTGATGACGCGGTCGTCGTCTTCAAGGTAGGCGCCGGAGCACATGGCGAGATGATAGGAAGCGGCGGTGTTGATGAAGTAGCCGCGGGTTTCCTTTTCGCCTTCGAGCAGCACCATGACCAGGGAGCCGCGGGCGAAGCGGCCGTGGAACACGATGCGGTCTTCGTCTTCCTCAATGTTCACCTGATGCCAGGAGTCGATGACTTCCTGAGATTCCGGCACGTCGGGAATGGTGTCGAAGGTGGGGGTCACGTCCAGATGGCCGAGGAGCTTGCCTTCGCCGAACGGGGCGTTGTCGCCGTCATGGTAGGGGAAGAGCTTTTCGGCGCGGTAGAAGTTGCCGTCCACTTCCATGGAGTACATGACCACGCCGTCCTTCTGTTCCACGGTCTTGGCGCAGATGTCGGTGCCGGGTTCCTTCTTGGGGTTGATGAAGGCGCCGAGCTTGTCGGAGGCGTAGCCGTCCTTCCAGCCGATGCCGCCGGAATGGATGAGGTAGTGACCTTCGTCGTAGTATTCCACGTTGCAGATGTAGGGAGAGAAGAAGCTCTGGCCGAGTTCCTTGCCGTACTGCCACACCTGTTCGATTTCCATTTTTTCGGTGTCGATGCGGTAGCGCACGCCGCGGGAGAAGTTGTCGCGGTTTCTGATGTAGCGTTCCTTCACCTTGGAGCGGTACTGGCCGTTGTCGAAGCACATGATGTCGCCGTTGGGGCAGACCACGCAGGCGTGCTGTTCATACTGCCAGTCGAAGTTGGCCACGTCGCCTACGGGCTTGAAGAAGTACTTCTGCATGTCTTCGGGCCAGGTTTCGGGGTCGCCGATGATCCAGTTGAGCTTGCTGGTCTCGTAGTCGAAGTTCACCACGGCGTCCTGATGGCGGCCGGAAATGGTGATGGTCTTGTTCTTGTCGTCGTACCACAGGGCGTTGTTGTGGAACCAGTCATGGGCGTCCTGAGAGCCGGAGCCGGCCACGTTCTGGGGCAGGAAGGTCTTGTAGTCCCAGGTGCGGAGCACTTCGCCGGTCTCGCGGTCAAGCAGGGCAATCATGTCTTCCACGGTGCTTGTGGTGAAGTCCTGGGTGAGGGCGAGAATGTTGCCGTCGGGCATTTCGAAGTGGTCATGATGATAGTTGCCCGGCATGCGGAATTCCTTGTAGATCTTGCCGAGCAGGTTCAGTTCGATGACGCCGGTGGGGCAGTAGGGCATGTGGCAGAAGCGGTGGGAACCGGTCATGATGTTGCCGTTCTTCAGGCGCTTGATGTCGAACATGGTGTTTTCGGTGAGCAGCCAGCGGATGTCGCCCATGTAGTCGTAGGCGGTGGGCAGGTTCTTGCCGGCCGGGGTGAGGAACATGAAGTTGTTGCCGAAGTAGTCCATGGACGTGTTGATGTTGCGGCAGCGGCACACGTCTTCGGGCAGCGGCTGGGACTCGATGGAGAAGGTCTTCGTTTCGCCGGTGGAAAGTTCCACGGTCACGCGGGTGGCCATGCCTTCGTAGAGGCCGATGACCGGAATGGCGTGGCTCGTGCCTTCGGGGAAGGCATGCACGATGTTTTCACGGTCGTTGCGCTTGCCGTGAATGGTCATGGTGGCGGTGGCGGGCTTTTCGCTCTTGAAGAGAATCAGCGCGCAGAGCGGGTTGATGAAGTAGGGGTTGACCAGAACATGGGCGTTTTCGAGCGTGGGCTTTTCCGCTTCAAAGGCGGCAAGGAATTCCTTCTCGGCGCGATTCTGGCGAGTAATGAGGTGATCGTTGTAGGTGTGCATCACTTTGCTGCTCATGACTGGGCTCCTTTCGGCGTTCTACGTGTTGAATGGGCGTTCGTTAGGCTTTGAGCTTTTCGATTTCCTGAACGATGGCGGGCTTCTGCTTGAGTCCCTCGAGACGGGAGACCTCAGCGCCGTCCTTCATGAAGAGCATGGTGGGGAAGCCCTTCACGCCGCAGCGTTCCTTGAGTTCCTGATTGGCGTCGAAGTCCACGGTGAAGATGCGGAAGTCGGGATCGTTCTTGCTGATGTCCTTGAGAACGAAGGAAAGCATTTTGCAGGGACCGCAGGTCTTGGAATAGAATTCCACCAGCATGACGCCGGACTTGTCCATGCTGTCGTAGGCGGCGGTATCGATTTCCGTGATCATGGGATGACTCCTTGAAGATGATGGGTTTCGCTTGGCGGGGTTTCTGCCGGAAAAGAGGACGCTATCCTCTCAGCTTTTCAACGTACTTGGAAGCGGAGTTGGCGGCGATGGCGCCGTCGCCGCAGGCCGTGGCCACCTGGCGCAGGCCCTTTACGATGATGTCGCCGGCGGCGAATATGCCGGGACGGGACGTGGCCATGGCCGCGTCGGTCACGATGCAGCCGGTGCGGTCGAGAATGCCGAGGTCGGCGCAGAAGGAAGCCGTGGGTTCGAGGCCTATGTATTCAAACACGCCGTCGCAGGTGACGGTACGTTCGGTGGCATCTTCCTTCGTGGACTTGAAGCGCACGCCTTCAAGCTTGCCGTCGCCCAGAAATTCCAGCACGTCCTGGTAGGGGTAGATGGTGACGTTGGGCATGGCGCGCAGCTTGTCGCAGGCGATGGGGTCGGCCGTGAGGTCGAACATGGTCACTATGGTGAGCTTGTTCACGATGCCGGCAAGATAAATGGATTCCTCCACGGCGGAGTTGCCGCCGCCTATGACCACTACGTCCTTGCCGCGGTACTGCGCGCCGTCGCAGATGGCGCACCAGCTTATGCCCGCGCCGGTGAAGTTTTCCTCGCCGGGGATGTTCAGACGGCGGGGCCTCGTGCCGGTGGCGATGATGACCGCGGAAGCTTCGTACACGGCGTCGTCTTCAAGGCAGACGACCTTCTTCACGTCGCCTTCATCCACGATGGAGGTCACGGTCTTGTAGTCGAATTCCGCGCCCACTTCCTGGGAATGCTCGAACATCTTGATGGCGAGTTCCGCACCGTTGATGGTGCCGAAGCCGGTGTAGTTGGCGATTTCGTTGGTGTTGATGATCTGGCCGCCGGGGGCGAGCCTGTCGAGCACCAGAGTTTTCATGTTGGCACGCACGGCATAGATGGAAGCGGTAAGACCGGCGGGGCCGCCGCCCACAATAATGACATCGTACTTGTTCATGGAGAGAGCTCCTTTATGATGTTCGCTTCCCGTGCGGGGAAGACATGGCATGTTGAGAGTGTGTGGGGCTTGGGGAAAAGGGGGTCGGGCCGGTTATCCAAAGATGACCATGGATACCGGAATGCCCACCACGATGATGACGCCTACGATGAGCAGCGAGGCGGACACGGTGTAGGTGACGATTTCCTTGGGAGAAAGCCACTGCGTGTTGCCGAAGAGTATGGCTGCAAAGGGAGAGGCCGCAGGCGTGCAGGCGGCAATGAGCACGGCGAAGATGAAGCAGGCCATGAGAGGACCGGCGTTCATGCCGAAGGCGTTGCACATGGCGAGCAGCACGGGCGTGAGCACGAGACCGAGCACCACGGAGTTCGAGAAGTTGGTGCAGAATATGCCGAGCAGCACCACGGCGATGCACAGGGACATGTAGCCGAAGCCCGAGAGGGCGTCGCGCAGAACGTATTCCATGAATATGGTCACGTTGGTGCCCTTGCCGGTCATGGCGTCGCCGAGGAGCATGGCGGCGGCGATGAGCAGAAAGACGCGCCAGGGGAAGACCACCGCCGTTTCGCTGATGTCGGCCACGGGCTTGCCGTGCAGATGCACGAAGCCCACGAGGAAGAGGGCGACGAGCGGCGCGAGCATGTAGGTTCTGGAGAGGAAGGCGCCGAGGACGTTGTCCTTGCCGATGATGCCGGGCACGAGAATCCATCCGGCGAATATGGCGAAGGCGATGAGCACGCCCTTCTGATAGCCGGTCATGGGCTTGAGCGGTTCCTTGCGCAGGGTTTCGGGGTCGAGACGAAGCAGCGGGGAAACGTCCACGCGGAAGACGAAGCGCATGAGCAGCATGAGTCCCGCTATGGACACGAGGGAGATGATAAGGGCGAAGCAGAAGTAGGAGGCCGCAGGAAGGGCGGGCACGTTCAGACCGGGATTGCTGGCGGCCAGACCCCATATGTTGCCGAGCAGCAGGAAGGCGCCGGTCTTGAAGGGGTCGGAGGCGAAGGAGAGCAGGGCCATGATGATGATGTAGACGAGCATGATGGAAACATACTTGTCGCCGCGCTTGTAGCCGACCTGCTCGAATATGCCGTACATGACGGGCCACATGAGAAAGCATATGGTCGTCTGTTCGAAGAAGGCCAGAAGGTAGGTGGCGAGGAGGATGACGCCGGTCAGCACCCACGGACGGCCGATGATGAAGTCGCGGTGCAGTATCCACTGGGAGAGCCAGGAGGACACGTTGCTCTTGATGAGGGCCGTGGCGAAGCACAGGGTGAAGAAGATCATGACCACCATGGGGTTGCCGAGCAGGGAACTCAGCACCTTGGGCGCTGGCGTGAAGCCGCTGAAGGCGAGCATGAGCACGCCGAGAAAGCAGGGCCAGAGGGTGTCGACGAAGGTCCAGAGGTAGACCACGCCGAGGAAGATCATGGCATTGACCATGCCCATGCGGGTGATGGTGATGACGGCGTTGCCGTCCACCACGGGAAAGCCCGCGGCCACGAGGGCGTCGTTGACGGGAACGGACATGGAGGGGCAGGGCAGGAAATAGCCGAGGAACATGAGCCCGATGCCGATGACGGTATGAACTATGGTGGAGAGAGGAAGTGCTCTTACGGACATGCTGCCTCCAGCTGCGGAGCAAAAAGCCTGTGATGGTAAGGGAAAGGGTGCTCGGAAAGCGGAGGAGGATTCTTCACACCTGGACTTTTACGGATGCTGGTTAACATAGGGCGATGGCGTACAAAAAAAACTAGTCTAAGCTAGCTTTTGGGAAATTTTTTGCTTTTGCCGGGAAAAAGGACCGTTCAGAGGGGAAAATGGGGGGGCGGACCATGCGTTTTGCACTCACGGTACATTCAGTTTTTTCAGTGGATTGTGAAGAAAGGGCCGTAGCTCGAGACGTGTGCCCCGGGGGCTTTCCGGGAACGAAAAAATTTTTTCGGAGCATGGGCGCAGCACCTGCCGCGAAGTGTTGAAAAAATGCCCTCGTGCAGGCATAACATATTATTATAAAAGAATTTTATTCTGAGTTGCCGATAAGGAAAGAGGCGCGTGCGCGCTCCGTTTCACCGCGCGATCTGAGGAGCGCCTCAAAAGAAGAAATCTGCGGGCGGGAAAGACGGAAAAACGGTTGGGGAAGAGGCGCGAAAAAAGCTCGGCGGAGCGTATGCGCCTTTCAGGAAAACGGGAACAAGAGGCGGAAAAACGGGCAGTACGGGGGAGCGCAAAGGGGGAAGCCTGGGCGGGGAAGAGCCTTGCGGAGAGATGGGCCGGGAGCATGCGGGCAGGGAACGCGCCTCGGAGAACGAGCCGTTTGCGCTCTCCTGCACGCGGGGGCCTGGCCGGTGCGGAAATGCGACAAGAGGAGATGTCCGGAGACGTGCGGGCGAATCGTGCCCCGCACGGAGCGGGGGCTTCTTTCGATCATTTTCCGGGGCGCGGCGCGTGCCCGTCCATGTCGGGGGCAGCCTCCCGGTAGGAAATCTGACTGAGCTGAGAGGCGAGCTTCATGAGCTCGTCGGGATTTTTCACGAAGGTGACGCCCTTGTCCTTGTCCAGGATGCCTTCCTTGCGCAGGGAACGGAATATCTTGGTGACGGTCATGACGTGCAGGGAGAGATGACCGGCGATTTCCGTGTAGGTAAGGTATCGGGGCAGCGCGTGGGGCGGCTTTTTTTCCATGAACACGGAAAGCATGCGGCATACGCGCACCGTGGCGGGAAGCGTGGTGTTGTTGACGGACTGCACGATGATCTTCATGAGGTTTCCGGCAAGACCGCAGATGAGCAGGCTCTTCAAAGGCTCCTCGTCCATGTGCTTCATGAACTCGCCGTGCGTCATGGACACGAGACGACAGCGGGTCTTGGTGCACATGACGAGGGATTCGTTGTATAAAAGAAAATCGAAGGCGTCGTGGGGGATGGCGTAGGCCTGATTGACGGAAGGAATGAAGCTCAGAAGATCGCCGGGATGAAAGTAGATGAGCGAATGCGCTCCGCCCACGGCGGACATGGCGGTGAGCGTCACGGCGCCGTCGATAAGGTAGTACACCCGGTCCACGCGCAGCTTCGTGCCGCGGGGAACGACGATTTCCCTGCTGAAGCTCAGAAGATGCTTCCGGCAGATCTCGACGTCGGAAGCTCTTTTTGGAGCGTCATGACCGGACGAAGGTCCGAAGGAACTGGTCGTCCCGGGGGAAAGATGATTCGAGGAGTCTTGCTTCATGGTCCCGTGACCTTCTGCTTGGTCTCTGCGTCATGCGTCCTTCAAGGCCGCGGACGACGCGAGGCGGAAAAGCACATCTCGTTTGCGGCGCGCGTCTTCCCTGCGCGCGTTTCGGGGAGCCTCGTCCCGGCTCCGGACAGAACGGCAGCATCTTCAAAAAATATTTCATCGGCAGGGGCGGCTGTCAATCCGTTTTCCTGGCGGAGGAGCCGCACGTTTCCGTCCCGCCGCTGCGCTGAAGGGCGCTTTGCCTTTTTGTGCGTCCTGCCGGGGCAGGGGAAAGAGGGGCGGATGCCGTTTTCCGGCGGGCGCGGAGAACAAAAAAGACGGTCTCTCCGTCGGAAGGAAAGACCGCCTTTTTCTGGCAGAGGAAAGTTACGCGTCGTCGCCCCAGGCTTCTATGCCGCGCCTGTCCGCGAGCTTTTCGGGATGAAACACGGGGTCGGCCACGCCGGCCTTCTTCTGGTCCGCATAGTCCTTGAGCGCCATGAAGGCGTTTCTGCCGAGCAGGGCGATGGCCACGAGGTTGACTATGGCCATGAGCG
>NZ_CALUWV010000002.1 GCF_944324575.1 uncultured Mailhella sp.
TGGGGGAAGGGGGAAACTTTTTCAAAAGTTTCCCCCTTCCCCCACGTTCTTCCTTATCTCCCTATCCCTCTTCCGCCGCTCATCTGACTCTTACGATGCGTCCGCTGCGGGGCGCGGAGAGGGGATCATGGACGCGGAGGTAATCCGTGACGACGTCGAGCACGAGGGGGTCTTGAGCGGGGACGGGGCGGCCTTTTTTGAGCATGGCATAGCCGTCGCCGCCGTCTGCGAGATAATCGGAGAGGGTGACGATATAGGAGGAGGCAGGGTCGACCGGGCGGGCGCGGCCCTTCTCATCAATGATTTCTGCGCGAAGCACGCGCGCTCCAACCGGACGTCGGGCATCCACCTCATAGCGAAGTCCGGCGACCTGCAGAAGGCGCGGCCCCTCGGCTCTCTCGTCCGCCACGCCGTGTTCCAGGGCATCGAGCAGATCTTGTCCGCTGTACGCACGCACCAGCACCGCATTGCCGAAAGGGTGAACGGAAAGCACGTCGCCCCGGGTGATCGTTCCCGCTGGAAGCGCCGCGCGCAGTGCTCCGCCGTTGCAGAGCGCAACCTCGGCGCCGAAGGGCCGGGCATATTCCAGCATGGCGTCGGTGGTGACCATGCCGCCGAGGCAGTCTTCCTTCCGGCACAGGTCCATGCCGTCGGGCAGGGACAGGGCGTGTCTTCCCACCACCTCTGAGCGCAGGTCTTCCAGCGTAGCCGCGTAATGCGTGATGAGATTCTGCACGGCCGGGTCCACAGGCATGCCGGCCGTCAGCTCAGCGGCGGAACCGCGCCACGAGCGAGGAACGCCGTCTTCATCAAAATCCACGGTGAGCTCGCCGAGATACCTTGCCCCGCGTCCGGCCGTCACCACCAGCACGGGAGAACCGTCCGGCGAATGCTCCACCACGGGATACGGTCCGTCGGAAGGCGCGGGACCAAGAAAGCTGTGCGTATGCCCTCCCACGATGACATCCACGCCGTTCACGGAACGGGCAAGCGCCCTGTCTTCAGGAAGTCCGAGATGCGTGACGGCAACGATGTGCTTCACGCCCTCTGCCTCAAGCAACTTGACCTCCCGGGCGAGTGTCTCCGCCGCCGGCAAAAAAGCCGTGTGCGGACAGGCGGCGGCAAGCGTGGCGACCTTGTCGTTCGCCAGTCCCACAATGCCCACCTTTTCGCCGCGCACGCTCCTTACAATGTGAGACTGCACGCGGCTTTCGCGGAGCGGACAGCCCTGCTCCGGCGCAAGATTGGCCGCCAGCACAGGCAGGGGCGTTGCCGCAACAAAACGGGCCAGCTCTTCGCAGCCCTCGTCGAATTCGTGATTGCCCAGCGTCATGGCGTCCCAGGGGACCTCGGCGTCGACGTCTGCAATGAGCGGCCACTTGTTTACGCTGTAGAAGAGCGTGCCCTGAAACTGATCCCCGGCATCCACGGCAATCACGTTGTCGCGGCCCTCACGGGCTGCCTTCATGGCTGCTGCCGCGCGGCCGAGTCCTCCCGAGCTTCCCGTGCCGTCAAGGCTGGCGTTGCCGTGTCCGTCCGTGCCCGCAAGATATGAATGCGTGTCGTTGGTATGCAGCACGACGAGTTCAAGTCCCGGACGTTCTGCATTCTCACCGTTTTTCAGCGTGCATCTGGACATTCCTCCAAGGCCAAGCAGAACCGCCAGGGCAAGACACGCCAGGGCTTCCGCCTGTCCCTTTCCGAAATTCTTCCGTAAATTTTTCATGCCGCTATGACTCATGAATGGCTTATACCTTCATTGTTCGAGGTATGCTCTTTTCCTCTCCGGTATTTTCCTATCAGAACACGGACAGAATGTCTTTCGGCCTTCTTCGGAACCGGCATGCCTACAGGCTCCGAAGCATCTGCTCCGGCGGAATGCTCGAGACCATTTCTCCGTCTATGAACATGGCAAAAACATCGAACTGAAACTGCGCCATCAGGCATTCCCACGACCTTTGCGGACGTAACGTCTCGGAACATGAGGTTCCTCCGCAACGTCACGGCAGTGCCTCCTGCCCCGGTCACCTTCAAGACCACCACTGTCGGCCTGCTTCCTGCCATGCAGAAAAAATATCCCGCCAATGCACCACGGCCATGGACAAAACACATTGAAGCCCCATTTGATCAACGATCATCCTGTACCGTTCCTTTTCCCGTAACTCGAAAAGCCTCTTTGGAAAAAAACCTCTTTCTTTTATAATGTATACTTCAATATACTTTTTCAATCAGGTTACCGGCTACTTGTGACCCATGGAATCCAATCCCCTTCTCCAGACGGCCATAGGCACCGTACTTCTTCGCGAACGGCAGAAAAGGCATCTCACCCAGCAGGCGCTGGCTGATCATGCCGGACTGCAGCGCGTCTACATCGTGGGCATTGAGGGAGGCAGGCGCTCCGTAAGCATGACCACCGTCTTTGCCCTGGCCCACGCCCTCGGCATTTCTCCTTCCGATTTCGTCAAGAAGGTTCAGGAAGAAATGAAGCTTCGAGCAAACTGACCGTCTGCCTGTGTTCTTTCCGCAGGAATTCCCTGCCCGGAACATTGACTTCCATTCTGCTCCATCTCACGTCGAAAAGCCGCCTTCATCCTTTCGGCACCATCCATCATCCCGCAGGCACGCCGTGTCCGCATCCTGTTCGGCAAGCGTCCCGCCCCAGGCTGGCAAATCTCGCAAAAAACGTGTGCTGCTCTGCTCGCAGGACTGTCGTCATGCACGGGCAAAAGGGCGTTCTGCAAAAGCTCCACCTGCGACGCGCGCCTTCCTCGCTTTTCTGGTGCGTCATTCTTTGCTATCATCCCACCATCACACAACGAAAAGCATTCTGCGCCGTTTCTCATCAGTGCATGGCAAGGTTATCCCATGAGCGTACATAAGGCTGAATTTTTTGAGCAGGCTACGGAACATCTGCTGAAGACCCTCAATCTTCAGGAAGGCCTCGGACAGCTTCTCTCCTATCTCTCCACCGTCATGCCGTGTCAGGAGATCAGGCTTGCCACCTATTTCATGCAGGAACAGGGATCAGCCAACAATCTGCACCTGCGGGCTTCCCTGACGGGCACGTCCACCTACTACGGTCCGCTGCTCAGCAAGGCGCGTCTCGATGAGATGATATCGCTGAAGAATCACGGCGGAGAACTCATCAGCGATGCGCATCACCCGCTCGTCATCTTCTGCCGCAGATGCACCATGAGCGACCATCCGCCCATGCCGCTGCCCTGGTACGACATCGTGCTGTGGGACAAATCCCGACCCATCGGCGAATGCCGCTTCTCCGGCCCGTTCTCGCCCGACGAGCTCAAGCTGCTCGACACCCTGCGCCCCGTACTGTGCATTGCCGTGAGCAACTACCAGAAATGTCAGGAACTGGAAAACAATCTCAAGGACGCCCAGCGGGAGAATCAGCGCCTCAAAAGAAGCCTCCATACCAGTCAGGCCCGCGACATTCTTCAGGATCAGCTCGGATTGCAGCAGGTGATCGAACGCACGGGCCTTGTGGCCATGCACGACATTCCCGTTCTTGTCACCGGCGAAACCGGCAGCGGCAAGGAACTCATCGCCCGCATGATACATGAACAGTCTCCCCGGCACGACGGGCCTTTCATTGCGCTCAACTGCGGCGCCATTCCTTCCGCCCTCATCGACAGCGAACTGTTCGGCCACCGCAAAGGTTCCTTCACGGGCGCCATGCGTGATCACAAGGGCTACTTTGAACGGGCCGACGGCGGCACGCTTTTTCTGGACGAAGTCGGCGAGCTGCCCATGGACATGCAGGCCCGCCTGCTGCGCGTGCTGCAGGAACAGGAAATCGTGCCCGTGGGAGCCTCGCGCCCCATCCGCATCAACACGCGCATCGTAGCGGCCACCAACCAGGATCTGCCCGCCATGATAGAAGAAGGCAAATTCCGCGCCGATCTCTACTTCCGCCTCAACGGCGCGCACATCGCACTGCCGCCCCTGCGCGAGAGGCTGGACGATCTGCCCGTCATCGTGCATCACCTGCTCGAAAAGCTCTGCCGGGACTTCAAGATTCCCTCCATGCACCTGGCCGACGGAGAAATGGAAAAACTCCATGCCCATTCCTGGCCGGGCAACATACGAGAACTGCAGAACGTGCTCATGGAAGCCATGGCCATTTCGCCCGATCACGACCACATGCGCCTCTCCTGCGACTTTGCCGCAGGCCCCACCACGCAGCGTCACGCAGCGCTCGGAAAAGCGGAACCGGCACGGACGCAGCGCTCCATGCGCTCCTCCGACGTCATGGCCGAGCATTACCGAAACGTGATGGAATCCTGCAACTGGAAGATCAAGGGGCCGAACGGCGCCGCCGCCGTGCTCGGACTCCACCCCAGCACCCTGCGCTTCCGCCTCAGAAAGCTCGGCCTGCTCGGCGGCAAGTGACGCCCGCCGGGACGTCATGCCTTTCTGGTACGATTTTTGCATGACGTTTTCCATCCACTCTCCGACAGGGAGAGAAACGTTCCGTCAAAAAAGGAGACCGTCATGAGAACCATCGATATGCGCTGCCGTCCCCCGCTCCGCTTCAACGTGAACACCGTAGCCTTCACGGAAAAGAAATTCCAGGGCGCGCCCCTGTTCGGAGGCTGCCCCGTGGCCGAATCCGCCAGACAGAAATCGTTTGACATGTTCATGGCCGAAATGAAGGCGGCAAACATCGTGAAGGGCGTATGCGCGGTGCGTCGAGGCAAGACCACGGACGCCAACGAAGAAATCAAAGAGCTCATTGAAAAGATGCCGAACACCTTCTACGGCATGGTGGGCGTGGACGTGTACGACATGGAAACCTGCCTCCGCGAAGTGGAGGAATATGCCGTCAACGGTCCCTTTACCGGCGTCAACGTGGAACCTGCCGTCTCCCCCGCAGGGCAGAGCGCCATGTATTTCGACGATGAGCGCCTCTCTCCCGTGTTTGAGCTGTGCCAGGATCGCAACCTGCCGGTTTCCGTGACTTTCGGCGGCCCCGGCTATCCCGACGTCACGGCCTACATGCCCCAGAGAGTGGAAGCCGTACTCAAGCGCTTCCCCCGCATGAAGCTTTGTCTGTACCACGGCGCATGGCCCTGGTTCACCCAGATGAGCGCCGTATGTGCCATGTATCCCAATCTGTTCGTGTGCATCGACCGCTATCTGGTCAACATGCCCGGCTGGCAGGCCTATGTGGATGCCGCCAATTACCTGCTGCAGGATCAGCTCATGTTCGGATCCGCCTACCCGCTCCAGGATCAGAAGTTCATCCGCGACTTCTACCTGAAGGCCGGCTTCCGTCAGGAAGTGCTGCCCAAGGTGCTCTATGACAACGCCGCACGCTTCCTCGGACTGGAAGAAGGCAATCCCGGCGTAACGCTGTACGACACCTTCAAGTAAGCCTTTTTCCGCACAAACGCAGGCATGACCTTTCGGGGTCATGCCTTTTTTCATGCCGTAAGGGACAATATATTGTCCCTTTTGTCCCTGTCTGTCCCTCAGAAAACCGGCCTTTTTCCCACATATTCACCTTCAGTTCACAAAAAAGGACAAGTCGCATTGTCCCTTCTTTTGCAGAACGGTGCATATATTGTCCTTTTTTGAACATGATCATCTTTTCTCTTTTTATGGCAATATATTGAAATAAATGAAAAACTTTACAATGGCCCGTATCTTGCAACAGTACAGGCAAACATTGTCCCCGTATACTGCAACCATCAATAAGCGAGGTTCCTTATGCGTTACGGTATGAAGATAGCCGACATGCGCTGCCGTCCCCCCTTCAAGGCCTTCATGAATGAAGGTCATCCCTTCTGCCTTTTCGACAAGGAAAGCACTCTCCGCAAGGGCAACTTCCAGAGCGGCTGCCCCGATCTTTCCCGTACCATCGATTCCCGCAGCATGGATGACTTCATCCAAGAAATGGATACCGCCGGCGTGGATCTGGCCGTGGCACCCTACCGTGCCGCCTGGGGCGACCCCTGCAATCACCGCGCTCCCACCGACAACGGCGAACTCGTGGAACTCATGGAAAAGTATCCGGGCCGCATTCTCGGCGTTCCCGGCATTTCCCCCGTCTATCACACGCCGGATGAAATCGAGGCTCAGATCAACAAGTACGTGGTCAACGGTCCCTGCCGCGGCGTGGCCGTGGAACCCGCCATCGACAAGCCCAACTGGATGCTCAACGACAAGCGCGCCATGTTCATCTACGACATCTGCGCGCAGCACGGCATTCCGGTGCTCATCACATTCCGCTCCATGTCCCTGGAACAGCTCGCCGCACTGGAAGAAATTTCCGGCATCTACCGCAACAAGGTGAACTTCGTGCTCTGTCACGGCGGCGGTCCCCGTACGCTGGAAGTCATCGATCTCGCCTTCTGGAACGGCAACATCTACATCTCCCCCGACGGAACCATGCCGAACTCCC
The DNA here is from genome assembly GCF_944324575.1 of uncultured Mailhella sp. Lineage (GTDB taxonomy): Bacteria > Desulfobacterota > Desulfovibrionia > Desulfovibrionales > Desulfovibrionaceae > Mailhella. The sequence continues at coordinate 6,422 of NZ_CALUWV010000002.1, forward strand.
CTGCCGGCATGCTGCTCGCCAAGGCGGCGAACTACATGCTTCGCGACCGCATTCTCTTCGGCTCCGCCTTCCCCCGCTGCACCATGCAGTTCGCCGTGGACTACTGGCTGAGCTGCGGCATCCGTGAAGAGGTACTGCCGGACATCATGTACGGCAACGCCGCCCGCCTGTTCGGACTCGAAGACTAGCTCCCCACCGTCCGCCCCGCACCGGAACGGGGCGGACGCCCCCATTCTCTTCCGCATCTCGAACGAGGTTCACATGGCAATCAGCATCTCCGGCAGCGACCGCACCGTGCTCATCAAGTGGATCATCACCTTCGCACTGGCAGCAGCCGTCACCTGCATTCCCGCAAGCGAATACTTCACCCCGCAGCTGCGTTTGTTCTTCTCCTTTTCCGTATTCTTCATCAGCATACTCGCTTTTGAGCTGCTGCCCGTCGTAGCGGCATCCATGCTGCTCAGCACGCTCTTTATCGCGAGCGGACTCGTGCCGGAATCCGTGGCTCTCAAACCGTGGACCAACACCGTCATTTTCATGAGTCTCGGCGCGTTCATTCTGGCAAACGTCATGGAAGAAGTCGGCATTCTCAGGCGCATATGCATGTGGTGCATCAGCAAAACCGGCGGCACCTATACCGGAGCGCTGTACGGTTTTCTCTTCGCCGGCATCATTCTTTCCATTCTCACGTTCACACGCGGCTACATCATCATCGCCACGCTGGCCTTCGGACTGTGCAAGGTGTTCGGCTATGAGAAGCCCTGCAAGGAATCGGCCATCATTATGATTGTGGCCGCCGTGGGAGCGTTCGGCTCTTCGGCCTTCATTTACACCCCCGTTACTCTGGGTCTGCTGGAACAGGGCATGCGCCTCGTGCCCGGTCAGGAAAGCACCATGCTGCCCTGGTACACCTGCATCATCTACAACTGGCCCCAGCTTTTCGCTGACGTCTTCTTCGTATGGCTGCTGACCAAGCTGTTCAAGACCGAAACCTTCGTCACGCAAGGCAACGGACGAGAATATTTCGAAGAGGAACTCAGGAAGCTCGGTCCGCTCACGTCGGAAGAAAAACACATCTGCGTCGTGGTGACTGCCCTGTTCATTTATGTTCTCCTGCAACCGGTGCACGGCTACTCGCTGAACTATGCCTTCATGGTGTTGCCGTACCTTCTGTTCACTCCAGCGCTGCGCGCCGGCACGACCAAGTCCATCAGCCGCGTCAACATCAACGTGCTGGCCTTCATGGCCGCCTGCATGAGCATCGGCGTCGTGGGCATGGAACTGGGATTCACCCCCTTCATCAAGGAAACCGCCCTTCCCCTGCTGACGTCCCTCTCCCCGAGCATCGTGTTCATCATCATTCTCGTGATATGCGCCCTCGCCAATTTCGTCCTCAGCGCCAGCGCCATGTTCGCAGCCCTCAGCGCCCCGTTCACGCAGATAGCCCTTTCTCTGAATCTGCAGCCGGTTACGGCAATGATGTGCATCGTGCTCGGTGCGGATATGTATTTTCTGCCCCATGAAATCACCACGCTCGTGGTCATCTTCAGCTTCGGCATGATGACCATGCGCGACTTCATCATGCTCGCCAGCATCAAAAGCGCCGTCACCTTCGTCTCATTCCTCGTTCTTCAGCTGCCCTACTGGTATCTGATGGGCTGGATTTTCAATTAATCCTCTTTTCCAAGGAGAACATCATGAACAACAGCCTCTGCCGAGTCCTCGGCGTGGAAAAACCCATCATTCAGGGCCCCATGGCGTGGATCAGCACGGCACCCCTCGTCGCCGCCGTCGGTGAGGCCGGCGGGCTCGGCGTTCTCGGAACCGGCGCGGGTGTGCCGGATTTCATCCGCGACCAGATCGCGAAGACAAGATCGCTCACCGACCGCCCCTTCGCCGTCAATCTCGGCTTCCATCCCCGCTTCATCTCCGACGAAAAGCTGAACACGATCACAGCTCTGCTGAAAGAGGAAGGAGTCCGTTATCTTCATCTGGACACGCTCTGCGACGAAACCCATCATCTGGATCCCGACTTTGCGTGCAGGCATTTTGAAAACTTCAAGAAGGCCGGACTGACCATTCTGACCAAGGTGTTCACCGTACAGGACGCGCTTGTCGCCCAGGAAGCGGGCACGGACGTGCTCATCGTAAAAGGCCGCGACGGCGGCGGACACATCACTTTTCAGGGCACCATGGCGGCCGTCCCGCAGGTAGCAGACATCGCTACCGTCCCTGTGGCGGCCTCCGGCGGCATCTCCGACGGACGCGGCATGGCGGCTGCCCTCATGCTCGGCGCCTGCGGCATAGAAATGGGCACCGTATTTCTGGCGTCCGAAGAAGCCGACATTCATCCCGACTCCAAGGCAGCCATCGTGAACGCCGGAGACTTCGCCACCACGGAAGCGGGCTTCTGCACCGGAGAACCCTGCCGTCAGATGAGAAACGCCCTGACCGCCAAAATCGCCGCCGCAGAGGCCGATTACCCCTGGACTGAAGCCAAGGCCAAAGTGCTCGCTCTTGCCGCCAACTCCTCCCGCCGGGGAATGCTGGAAGGCGATCATGCCAACGGCGCCATCATGGCAGGCCAGAGCACAGGCCTGATTCGAAGTGTTCGCCCCGTTCGGGACATCATCGACGCCATACTGCACGACTGCCGGGTGCTGCTTGACCGCGCGCCGAATATTCCCCTGAACTGAGCCGTCCCCTCCCATGCCGGAATACGAAGCCGTTCCGGCCGTCTGGAGAACGCAGCTCCAGACCTTCCCCACGCCCGCGGAAGCACAGTCCCCTGTCTGCCGCGGGCGTTTGTCGTTTGTCCACGGCTTTTGCGTCTGGAGACGCACACTACTCACAGATTTTTACGCGATTAAAAACGAAAAAGCCGCAGATCCATGTCTGCGGCTCTTGCTTTCTGCTGGTGCCCAGGGGGAGACTCGAACTCCCACGCCATTCGGCGCTACCACCTCAAGATAGTGTGTCTACCAATTCCACCACCTGGGCACGAGCTGCAACTTATAGAAAATCGTCCTGACTGGCAAGCCTTTTTTTGCTGCTTTCAAAAATTTTTCCGTTTTTTCTTATTTTACCGACTTCTGGAAAGATTTCGTCTTCCTTTGCTTCCCTCGACCGCACTCATGCTGACGGGAACTTTCCCGAACGCCTTCCGAACAGCCCTCCCCGGTAGACAACCCCTGTACAACCAGCTATTTTTTTCATGAAGGCTTCTGACCTGTGAAGAAGTCTGCCTCTGGCATGAAACTTGCTACATGACAGGTAACTCCCATCACCTTTCATCCAGGAGGACCCCGTATGCCACGCATACAGCCCGACCAGATATTGCATAATCAGCTTGCATCCCGCGGTGTTACAGAAAAAACCGGCGTATTCGGCGAACATAAGGTACAGCTCGGCAAGGGAGAGCCCATCCGTCTGGATTCCATAAAGGCCAACAAGGTTCCCTTTCAGGGCTTTACAGCTGCCACAAAAGTTGTCAGAGGCAAGGAAGGTCTCACAAAAACCGCCAACGACACACTTCAGGTGCTCAAGGAGCCCGGAACGCTGAACGCCAAGTCTCTTCTCGGCTGCCTCAAGACGGCGCAGGACTTCATGACAAGGCTCGACAAGCTCGGTCAGCTTTCGCCTCAGCAGAAGGAAAGCACGCTGTGGGCCTTTGCGCCCGCCGTGGAGAACCTGAGCAATGCGGAACTCGCCGCCGTGTACCAGGCCTTCACCTCCGGAGACATGGACCTGCTGCAAAGCGCGCTCATGCGCGAAGGACAGATCAACGCCAAAGCCGGAGACGCCCGCAGCGCCGCCTCGCTGCTGTTCGATCTTCAGGCACTCGTACTCAAGGAAGTGAGCAACCGCTCCGTGCGCGGCATGGTGGACGACCTTGCGACCGCGCATCCAGAAGACGCCTCACTCACGGCCCTCAGAATGCCTCCGCGTCTCAGCGAGGAATACGGCGCTCAGGGCGCGGCCATGGCCCCGGCGCAGCCCCACGACATTTCGCCCGCCAACCTCCGCACGCTCGTGGAGACTGCGGCCGAAAGCGCCACGACGAGAGAAAAGACGGCCGCCAAAGAAGCGGAAGCGCTTCGCCGCAGGGATCTTCCTTCCGTGTCCGTAAAGGAGATGGCCGACGTTCTGCGCAGCGCGGAACTCACCATCAACGTCGACGTGGACGTGCTTTTGAGCGAGAGCGGCATCATGGCGCATCCCGACGAGCCCATGAAGAACATCTTTCATCTGGCCGAAGAAGAGACGCTGATCAAGGGCGAAGGCTACCTTGCCCGCCGCGACGCCGCGGAACGGCTGCTGTTCCCCGAGCTGGAAGGACACGCCGTGCAGGCCGACGAGCGCCCCGTGTACGGCGCGCTCAACGTTCAGGGCCGCAGAATAGGCGCCGTATCCGCAGGAGCGGGCTACGGATCGGCGGCCATAGTGCTGAAGGACGATGTGGCAAGACGCGCGACCTACATTGCCGAAGACACATTCTATGCGCCCGTGGTCAACATGTCGCAGGAGCGACGCACCAGCTTCTACGCTCTTCTGGACGGCGCGGGACTTCCGGAAGAATTCACCACGGCCTGCCGGGACGTGAACTCCAAGGAACACAAGGCGCTGGAAAACTGGTTCGACAGCATTGCAAAAGTGCCGGACGCCCGCGCTTCAGCCTTCATCGCCCTGCCCTCGGACATCAATCTCACCGACATGGACCAGGCGGCGCGCTTCAAGGGACTGCTCCTGGACTGCTTCGGCGACCGCGCCGCCACGCGCAGCCTTCTGGCCACGCACGACAATCTCGAAGCGCTCATTCCCCATATGAGCAATTTTGACGGCAATGCCCTTGCCATGGCCGCCATGAAGAACGCCGACGGCAGTCACCCCCGCGTGCACCTGACCGGAGCGCAGTACATAGAAGCGCAGATACAGGGCCCGCTCATTCCCTCCCGCGACATTGCCGAAATACGCATCAACATCGACGACGTGCCGGAAGAGAACCTCGAAGCCCTGAAGATCCGCATGGCCGCCTTTGAGGAACGCACGGGCATCCATGTGAACCTCATCGAAAACTTCGACCTCGGCAGGGAAGTGGAAGGCATCAACAGGCTGCATCAGGAAGAACAGACGTTCCAGCTCAGTCATCTGGACAGAGAACGCATTGACGCCGAAGTCGAAGCCGTGCTCACGGATCTCCCGGGACATATCGCACAGTTCATCGAAGCCGAGCAGATAGGCGGCAATCTTGCTCCGGGAACGCTCCGTCTCGAAGGCAACGCCCTCGGCAGTCTGGCCGAAAAGTTCGTGCAGACCGTCAAGGCAGACATGAAGAACCGGGGGCTGGCAAGCCTGGAGCCAGAGAGTCTGGTCCGACATGCCTTCCAGAAGATGGCGAAGCCCATGCTGCAGCAGAAGGCCAAACTTCTGGCCGAACTTGAGCATCTTCCCTTCGCCACAGAGGCGCAGAAGGATGCCTTCGCCTACTGGGTATGCAGCGCAAGGGTTCTGCGCTCTCCGGAAGAACTGCGCATCATCCATACCCATGCCACGGCACAGGCCGAGATGCTGCGCGAGCTCATAAACGCCGATACCGCACCTTCCCCGGACGATGTCTTCCGGCGTACCGGAGCGCTCATGCAGCGCGCTTCCGATGATCTCAACGCCTTCATCACATCGCTCGGAGACGCCGACTTCGGCGCGGACGACAAGGCCGCCGAACTCGACCGCATCTCCTTCATGTCTCTGGCCATGCTCGAGAACGGAACTCCCGCCGTGGACAAGCAGGCCATGCAGCGTCTTCAGACCCGTCTGAATGCTCCCGAACAGCTGCAGCTCATGGGTCAGCTCCTGCAGATCGGCCAGCGCTCCGGAGACGAAGCGCTGGCGGATTCCGAGGATTTCGGCGTGATGAACGCCACGGTACTGCTCATGCAGCGCAACGCCTTCAATACCGCGAGAGTAACCAATGTCGAGTTCAAGAACGTGCCCACCTTCACGGCAGAACTGTCGCTGATCCCGCAGTCCGCCCGCGAAGCCCTGCACGAGGTGGCCCCGCAAACAGCCGCCGCTCTCGACCGGACGCATCCGGGCTATCCGGCCTTCCCCACCGCAGCCATGCCTGCGGCCATGCCCGCAAACGGTACGGAGAGAAGAGAGTTTCTCCTTGCCAATCTCGATACCTACATGAACCATGAACGGACCTTCGAGCGCGGCACCTCAGTGCACGGACGCGGCCACATCGCCCGCGCGTTCATCTTTGCCTCGACCATGTGCTCCATACTGGAAGAACAGGGCGTTCCCATTGACCGCAACGCCGTTCTGTGCGGCATCACGGGACACGATCTCGGCAGACAGGGCGGCGGAACCGACCGCTGGGAGGACAGAAGCGCCAACATGACCGTGGATGCCATGAAGGCTGCCTTCGGCGCGACGGCCATGGGCGCGGACTACGAACAGGCCGTGAAGGACAGCATCGACGCCCACCGCGGGCAGACGCTGGAAGCCATGCTGCTCAATGCCGCGGACTCTCTGGACATAGGCCGCACGCAGGAATTCAACCCCGAGCGCTTTGCCTTCCTGCACGGCAAGGCGGGCGAGAAGCCCACACGAAACGCGGAGGCCATACGGAGAGAACTTGCCCTGGAGGCCGACAGACTTCAGCGCCTCACCAATCCGCTCTGCCAGTCCCGCAACGTACTGGACAAGCTCGTGCAGACGGCGGCCACCGCTCCCGCGCCCCTGGCCGAAAGATGCATGCAGGACAGGCAGGAGCTGCTCGACGCCATACGGGAAGAGTTCGCCAGGGAATGGAACAAGGACGCGGACTCCTTCATGCGCGGCATCGAAAAGGTGATAGCCGACCATGCGGACCTCTTCCCCCTGCTTTCCAAGTACTACAGACCGTAAGCATGACCGGGGAAGGAGCCGGGCTCCTTCCCTCCCGAGGACAGTCCCGGAATAAAAGCATGAGCCCACGCTCATCAAGGAGTTTTGCCATGGAATGGAACACCGCGCTCGAGAGCTTCGGCAGCTCTCTGGGCATTGACGGTCTTGCCCCCGACGTGGACGGCAGCTGCGCGCTGCTGTTCGACAGTCGGGACGAAGTCACCTTCACCCACGACGGGGAAGATCACGCGCTCTTCATGTACTGCGAAATAGGCGACGCCTCCGCCCTCTCGAAAGACGCCTGTCTTGCGCTGCTCGAAGCCTCACTGCTCGGCGCCAAAACCGGCGGCGCGGCGCTCTCCGTGCACGGGGCGCTCGGCCGCGTCGTGCTCTGGAAAAGATTCGACGACAACGCCCTCACCCCCGACACGCTGAGCCTTGCCGTGAACGACTTTCTGGCGCAGGTCTCGGTCTGGAAAAAGAGGCTGGCCGAGCTCAACGCCGCACCCGACGTGGAAGAAGCGCCGTCGGAAGGCACGTCTCTCGACACCATGAACAACTTCGGCATGTTCGTCTGATCATAAAAGACTTAAAACATCAGGGCCGGCGCTGCACAAGGCAGATGCCGGCCCTTTTGTGTCCAAAAAACACGCGACTATACTGCCGCGTTGATGAGCAGATTGTCGCGATGGATGACCTCGGGATAATGGGCATCACCGAGAACGGCGGCCACTTCCACGCGACGAAGCCCCTTGATGCGTTCAAGGTCCTCCGAAGAATAGTTGGTGAGGCCAACGCCTATGTGATGCTCCCCGCAGATGACGCGCACGAGAGCTCCGGGCTCAAAGCTGCCTTCCACGGCCGTCACGCCGCCGGGCAGCAGACTTCCGCCCTTTTCTTCCAGCGCACGGGCCGCGCCCTCGTCAACCAGAACGCTGCCCTGAGGCTCGGACTGATAGGCCATCCAGTACTTGCGGCGGGATACGGACTGTTCCGCAGGACATACCCAGGTACCCACCTGCTCGCCGGCAAAGGCGCGGTCAAGAATGTCGGGACGACGCCCGGGCAGAATGAGCGTGGGCACGCCGAGCTGAGCCGCCCGACGGGCGGCCATGAGCTTGGAGCGCATGCCGCCGGTTCCCACGCTGGTCTTGGCGCCGCAAAGAGACTCTATGTCCAGAGAGGCGATGTCCTCTATGCTGTCAAGATAGGGAACAACCTCGCCGGGAGCCACCTTTTCGGGATTGATCGCCAGAACGCCGTCTGCGCTCGTAAGATTGATGTAAAGATCCCCTTCCACCAGATTGAGCAGAAGACTCGCAAGCTGGTCATTGTCGCCGAACTTGAGTTCCTGCACGGCCACGGTATCGTTCTCATTGACAATGGGCACCACGCCCCAGTCGAGCAGGTTCATGAAGGTGTTGCGGGCATTGAGAAAGCGGGTGCGACTGCGCAGGTCATCCCTGGTGAGCAGCACCTGAGCGCACAGAAGTCCCTGCGAGGCAAAGGCGTGCTCGTACTCGCGCATGAGGCAGCCCTGACCTATGGCGGCAAGAGCCTGCTTGCCGGAAAGCCCTACCACGGTGCGGCCGCGGTCGGGCAACGCCGTTCTTCCGGCCGCCACGGCGCCGGAACTGACCAGACAGACACGCCTGCCCTGACGAACCAGACGGGCCAGTTGTTCCACGAGATTGTACAGCACGGAAAGGTGCAGACCGTCGGCCGTGGTAAGTACGGCGCTGCCCACCTTCACCACAAGGGTGTGCGCCGTTTTCAGCGTCTTTTCACGGGTATTCATTATTCACGCGTCCATATCACTTCAATGTCGGGGAACTCTTCATCAACCACCACTTCCTCCTGATAATGGACGAAGGGGTCATTGAAATCCAGTTCGTCGCGCAACTTCCACATACGTTCCACAAGCTCGTCGAGCCCTATGCTCTCACGGGCGGAAACGAACACGATGTCGCGCCCGTCGGCCTTCGCCCGGGCTTTGACGGCCTCAAGCTCCTCCGGCGTGCGCAGGTCTATCTTGTTGACGACCTCTATCTGACGACGCAGCGCAAGTTCCGGATCAAAGCGGGAGAGCTCTTCGTTGATGAGGTCAAAACCTTCCCAGGGATTCTCCGACTCGAGGTTCACGTCCTCAATGCTGAGAATGTGCACGAGAAAACGCGTGCGCTCCACGTGACGCAAAAAGCGGTCACCAAGGCCCTGACCGGCGTGCGCGCCCTCAATGAGGCCGGGGATGTCGGCAATGACCATGCGCCTGTCGGGATCACAGTCGTCAATGAGCACGCCGAGGTTGGGGGTCAGCGTGGTAAAGGGATAGTCCGCAATCTTGGGACGGGCCGCGGACACACGGGAAAGAAAGGTGGACTTACCGGCATTGGGCAGACCGAGAAGTCCGGCGTCGGCCAGAATCTTGAGTTCCAGACGGAAGCTGCGTTCCTCGCCGGGTTCGCCCTTCTGCGCAAAGCGCGGCGCACGCATGGTGGAGGACTTGAAATGCTCGTTGCCCTTGCCGCCGCGACCGCCCGCTGCAAGCAGCACCAGCTTTTCGGGATCGGAAATATCGGCAAAAAGCACTTCGCCTTCGCCGGTGCGTTCATAGAGCTGCGTTCCCGCGGGAAGCTCAATGATGAGATCCTCGCCCTTGTGACCGTCACACTGACTGCCCATGCCCCCCTGACCGTTGGGAGCCTCGTAAATACGCTTCAGACGGAAATCGTACAGACTGTACAGTCTGGTAGAGGCGCGGGCGTACACGTTGCCGCCGTCGCCGCCGTTGCCGCCGTCAGGGCCGCCCTTGGCCACGAACTTTTCACGGCGGAAGGAAACACAGCCGTTTCCTCCCTTGCCGGCCTTTACCTGAATGGTGGCTTCATCCACAAATTTCATATGCTTTCCTCACGATTGGGACGCAACACCGCATGGCGGCGGCAAAAGGATTCCGTCCGCCGCCCGGGACGCGGAGACTGTTCTGCTCACTAACGAAACGACATCCTTCTCACGAAGCAGAAAACGGCATTCGCTCGACGGACGCCGCCGGCAGATGCGGCACGCGTCGGATTCAGAGAGGGGGATGCCGCCGGGCAAGCCGCCGGATGCGGCAAAAGGCCTGCTTCCCCGAAAAAAGACACAAAGGGCGAGAAGAGCCATGGCCCTTCTCGCCCCAACAAATCATGCCGTAAGCGCAATTACGCCGCGGCTTCCGCGGGCACGATGCTCACGCGCTTGTGCACGCGACGCTTGCGGAGGAACTTTTCAAACTTCACCACGCCGTCGCACTTGGCGAAAAGGGTGTAGTCGCGGCCCATGCCGACGTTGGCGCCGGGATAAACCACGGTGCCGAGCTGACGAACGATGATGTTGCCGGCAAGAACATGCTGGCCGCCGAAGCGCTTCACGCCTCTGCGCTGACCTTCACTGTCACGACCGTTGCGGGAGCTGCCGCCTGCTTTTTTATGTGCCATGATGAAACTCCTTGGAAAATAACGGTACGCCCGTTAGGCGACGATACCGGTAACAGTAAGAACGGTGTATTCCTGACGATGGCCCTGGGTGCGACGTTCGGCCTTGCGGCGCTTGTGCTTGAACACCACGATCTTGTCGCCGAGGATGTGATCAACGACCTTGGCGGTCACCTTGGCGCCTTCCACGACAGGGGTGCCGATCTTGGTGTTTTCGCCGCCGATCATGAGCACGCGGTCGAGGGACACTTCGCTGTCCTTTTCAGCGTTCATGAGGTCGACAACCACCTTGTTGCCTTCCTGAACGCGGTACTGCTTGCCGAGCACTTCAACAATAGCGTACATTAAAACCTCCGAAAAACGGGTCAGAAATGAAGCCTGCTTCCCATATTACAGGTAAACCGGCGAACCGGAAGCCGCTTTATGCGGCGCACACTCCCTGAATGATGCTGGCAGGCATGATGACCTGTTCCCGTCGGTCGGTGCAGGTGCGCCGCTCAAAAGAGAGGCGACTTTTTCCATTACAGGCAAGTGCTGTGCATGTCCCTGCGGACATACGAAGGACGTACATATCCCGTTTTTCCGAAAATGGCAAGCCTTTTTCCCTGCCTCGGAAAAATTCTTCACTCGATGATGGACGGCATGCTTCTCTCCAAAAGCAGACCGGCCCAGAAACGGAAGCCCGTCTGCCGTCGGCGTCTGCTTCAAAAATCCGCCTCAAGCCTGAATCCGCCCTTTCCCAGCTTCTGAGCGGATGATGACGGGAACTGTTCTCCGGATGTTTTGCCATCTGCTGCGTAATTCCGAACGAAACGAACTGAGGGAAAAAGCATTCCGCAACGCTCCTCCAGTTTTCGGAAAGAGCACAGGAATGTCACGCCGTTCGGCCGATCGAAGAGACTCTTTTTTCGGACAGTCCGCAGGACTGGACGGACATTTTCCTCTCAGGCTCTTCTGCAACGGACCCAAAACGGGCCCCTGCAAGCCTCCGCTCTTTCCGTCTTTTGGGAACAGCAGCAGCCATTTTCAAGAAAACGCTATTCTTTCCCGAGCACCTTTTCTGCGGCGCCAAGCCAGCGCTCAAGCGCGGCGTCAGCCTGTGCCCTGGTTTCGTCGTCCACGTACATGGCCACGGCGGCAAGCGCAGCGGCAAGAATACCTATGTCATCGGTAAAGCCAAGAACGGGAACAAGGTCGGGAATGACATCTGCAGGCAGGATAAGATATCCCAGCGCCCCTAAAATGATGGCCCGCGTCTTTGCCGGCAGATCCTTGCGCCTCAGCGTATAATAAAGGATGAGGGCAGAACGGAGCCCTTCCCTGCCTATCTTTCCGGCAAAGCGCAGCAGCTTGGAATGAAAGGCCTCGTCGGAGTACGCCTTCCGGTATGTTCCGTTCACCAGAATTTCCGGCTCCACGACTCTGCGACCTTCGTCGTCATATTCCGTCATGACATCTCTCCTGAACATTGATCGGAGTCCGTCCCTACACCAGTCCGGTGCAGGACAAAAACGCCCACGACTTCAACGCATCATGTCAGCCGTGCTTTCCATGCCGCAGCGTCAGGTCCTCATCCCCGACGCCTGATAAAAAAGGGGAGCCGCAAAGACGGTTCCCCTTTTTTATCAGGCGCGGCGGGCAAAAGCCCGCCGGGGCATTTTTTAGTACATGCCGCCCATGCCGCCCATGCCGGGCGCAGCGGGAGCAGCAGGCTCGGGCTTGGGCAGTTCAGCAATGGCGCATTCGGTGGTCAGCAGGAGAGCGGCCACGGAAGAGGCATGCTGCAGAGCGAAACGGGAAACCTGCTTGGGGTCGATGATACCGGCAGCCATGAGGTCTTCGTATTCGCCGGTAGCGGCGTTGAAGCCGAAGCCGTCCTTGCCTTCGCGGACCTTTTCCACGACCACGGAGCCTTCAAAGCCGGCGTTGGCGGCAATCTGACGCAGAGGTTCTTCCACGGCGCGGCGAACGATGTTCACACCGGCCATTTCTTCTTCGGAAGCCTCGATGTCGTCGAGAACAGGCAGGCAACGGATGTAGGCAGTACCGCCGCCAGGCACGATGCCTTCGGCAACGGCGGCGCGGGTAGCGTTGAGGGCGTCCTCGACGCGGTCCTTCTTTTCCTTCATTTCGGTTTCAGTAGCAGCGCCGACCTTGATCACAGCCACGCCGCCGACCAGCTTGGCCAGGCGTTCCTGCAGCTTTTCACGGTCGTAGTCGGAAGTGGCTTCGCCGATCTGAGCGCGGATCTGAGCCACGCGGGCCTTGATGTCGGCAGACTGGCCGGCACCGTCGACGATGGTCGTGTTGTCCTTGTCGATGTGCACGCGCTTGGCAGTGCCGAGGTTGGCCAGGGTGAAGTTTTCGAGCTTGACGCCCATTTCGTCGGAAGCCACGGTACCGCCGGTAAGAATGGCGATGTCCTGCAGCATGGCCTTGCGACGGTCACCAAAGCCGGGAGCCTTGACGGCGGCAACCTGAAGGGTTCCGCGCAGCTTGTTCACCACGAGGGTAGCCAGAGCTTCGCCTTCCACGTCTTCGGCGATGATGAGCAGAGGACGGTTCATCTTGGCAACCTGTTCGAGGACAGGCAGCATTTCCTTCATGCCGGTGATCTTCTTTTCCTGGAGCAGGATGAAGGGGTTTTCAAGATCGCACACCAGCTTTTCGGGATCGGTCACGAAATAGGGGGACAGGTAACCGCGGTCGAACTGCATGCCTTCCACGGTTTCGAGGGTGGTTTCAAGGCCCTTGGCTTCTTCAACGGTGATGACGCCTTCCTTGCCGACCTTGCTCATGGCTTCGGCAATGATGTTGCCGATGGTGGCGTCGGAGTTGGCGGAAATGGTGCCGACCTGAGCGATTTCCTTCTGGTCGCGGGTGGGCTTGGCAATGTTGCCGAGCTCAGCGGTGATGGCAGCCACGGCCTTGTCGATGCCGCGCTTGATGGGCATGGGGTTGCGACCGGCAGCCACAAGCTTCACACCTTCATGATAAATGGCCTGAGCCAGAACGGTGGCGGTGGTGGTACCGTCGCCGGCGGCGTCGTTGGTCTTGGAGGCCACTTCGCGGACGAGCTGAGCGCCCATGTTCTCGAACTTGTCTTCAAGTTCGATTTCCTTGGCCACGGTCACGCCGTCCTTGGTGATGACGGGAGCGCCGTAGGCCTTTTCAATGAGCACGTTGCGGCCCTTGGGGCCAAGGGTAACCTTCACGGCATTGGCAAGCTTATCCACGCCCATGGCCAGACGTTCGCGGGCCTTGGCATCAAAAAGAATCTCTTTAGCAGACATGATATGTTCTCCTGAAAAAATAGAGGAAGTTAGTCGAGGATGGCGAGGATGTCTTCTTCGCGCATGATGATGTGATCGGCGCCGTTGACCTTGATTTCGGTACCGGCATACTTGGCGAAGAGCACGACGTCACCGGGCTTCACTTCCATGGCGACGTGCTCGCCCTTTTCATTCAGCTTGCCGGGACCGCAGGCAATGACTTCACCCTTGGAGGGCTTTTCCTTGGCGGCATCGGGGATGAACAGACCACCGGCGGTCTTTTCTTCGGATTCAAGGCGTTTCACGAGCACACGGTCATTCAGGGGTTTCATTACCCATATCCTCCCAAAAAGATTGTTGTAAAAGAATAGCTCCCGCGCTTCACCGACAAATGTCGGACGAAGTACAAAAGAAACAGCGCGGGAAGCGCTGCCCCCGGGAACCTTCGCTCCCGGCGACGAACCATAAATAAGCCCGGTTTTGGAGTTGAAAAGGGGCAGAAACGATTTTTTTTGTCCTTTTTACGTAAAAAATAAAAAATGTGTTATATATCAGTATGATAAAAATAAAAATAATTTTTATTTTTTCCTCTTTTCCCCTCTCTGTCTCCAGATCGGGCGCTCTTTTGGACAGGCGCAGGAGGACTTGTGAAGCCTGCCAGCATTTGTCTTTCAAGCTGTTTTCCCTGGCCGCCTTCACACTCCCGTCCGACAGAAAACACTCCGGCAGACAGCATGATGACGCTCCACAACTCGGCAGATTCAGGCAAGAATCAGAGAGAAACAAGACTTGCCGTCCGATACGGGAGCTCTATGATGTCATGTCAGCCCGGAAAGTCGCGTCACAGGCTCCGCCTTCTGTAATCTTCGGACAGGATCGCCAGCCCTTTCCGTTTCTGAAAAGCGCGTTCCGACTGCACACACAACAACTTACGGAGTCAGCCATGACCAGCATCAACGAATCGTCAGACGCAGTTTTGGACCTGCATGACGTTCAGCCCGATCCCGACCTCGACGCCATGAACGGGCGTCTCGAAAAGGCCGCATTCAGCCGCAAAAGTCCGCTCGACAGAGAAACACGTCGTCTCCTTCAGCTTGCCGTACTTGCCGCTCTTCAGAGCGACGACGTGAAAACGCTGGCGGAAACGGCGCTTGATGAAGGCATTTCGCCCGTCATAATCCGGGAAGCGCTCTACCAGTGCGCTCCCTACATCGGCATTCCCCGAACGAAAAACGCGCTGCGCCCCGTCAACGGGGTCTTTGCCGCCCGTGGCCTTGCCCTGCCGCTGGAAAGCCGGGCAACAGTGACGGAAGACGACCGCTTTGAAAAGGGCCTCGCCGTGCAAAAGAGCATTTTCGGCGACGTCATCGACGCCATGCACGCCGCAGCGAAGGAAAAAGAGAAGGCCATCATGGTCGATCATCTGTCCGCCTTCTGCTTCGGCGACGTCTACACAAGAAGCGGCCTTGATCTGAAAACCCGCGAACTTCTCACCTTCTGCATCATCAGCGCTCTCGGCGGATGCGAGTCGCAGGTGAAAAGCCACGTACAGGGCAACGCGAACGTAGGCAACGAAAAGCAGAAGCTCATTGATGCTCTGGAAACCTGTCTTCCGCTCATGGGCTTTCCCCGCACGCTGAACGCGCTCTGCTGCGTCAACGCCGTCATGGCTGACTGAGATTCCCCGTCATGCGGCAAGTATCCCTTGACAGTCTTCATCCTTCTTTCTTTAATGAATACAACGCAAGGAGCGTTGTCACTGGACAAGAACCTTCCACGCTGGAGGAATATCATGAAGACTGCTGCCGACATCATGACCACAAATCCCGTCACCGTCACACGGGAAACCACGCTGCGCGACGCGGCCAGGCTTCTGCTTGACGGCCATTTCAACGGCCTTCCCGTTGTGGAAAATGACAAGCTCATCGGCATACTCACGCAGTCCGACCTCATCTCGCTGGACAAGAAGCTGGAGACTCCCGGGTATTTTCTTCTGCTCGGCGGAGCCATTCCCATGCAGATGCCGGGCAAGTTCTCCCGCGAGCTGCGCCGCATGGCCGCAAGCACCGTGGGTGAAGTCATGAGCACCGACCCTCATGCCATTACGCCCGACACGCCGGTAGAGGAAATTGCATCGCTCATGGTGGAGCAGCGTTACTATACGCTGCCCGTTCAGGAAAACGGCCGACTTGTCGGGGTGGTGGGCATGGAAGACCTGCTCAAGAGACTTGCCGCTGAAGAATGAGTCTCCTGCCGCGCTTCTTCTCTCTTTTCGTTCTTGCACTGACAGCCATCCCCTTTGTGGGATGGCTTGTTCTCATCTGCGCCGATTTTCTTTCTCTCGACGACTGTCTTTCCCCTCAGCCGGGCTGGCTGGCCTTTGCGCTCATCACCTCCCTGTCGCTCACGCTTCCTCCCGTGCTCCACGGCTGGCCGGATGAAACGCGACCTCTGCGCGACATCGTGAAGGAAACGGCCCGCGCCATGCTCTTTTCCTTTGCGCTCTTCGCTCTCGTCTTTCTTGCCGGTGCGCGACCGTTCTTTCACTGGCTCGGCCTTCCGTCCCTCATGCTGCCCATGACGGCCCTTTTTCTTGCGCCGCTTCTTTCCTGTCCGCTGCTCTACATTTCCTACAAAACAGCCGCCGCTCTGCTGCCCCGTCCCGGTCCTGACACTCCCAGACCGCTCGCCGTCCGGACGTTCGGCGTTCTGTCCATGATTCTTCTCCTCGTTCTTGTCTTTCACGGCGCGCTGCTGCCCGGAGACCATCCCGTTCCGCTCATTCATTCAAACAGGGCGGGCATGATCGCCGCGGCGTGGCGCTTTTTTGCCCTGAGGCATGTTCTTGTCGTCTGCGGCAACGCAGGCTTCGTTCCGGCATGGGGCGGCTGCTGTCTCATCTCCGTGCTGGACATGCTGCGTGCTCTGCCCGGAGCCGGAGCGACGGAGCTCATGATTCTGGGTGTGCTTTTCGCCCTTATGACGGCAAGCTGCGCCTGTCTCCTTTTTCCGTCGAGCCGCCGATGGCTGCGCTGAGTCCGTCCGCCCCGTCCCGACGCTCCCGCCGAAAGTCTGACCGTCGCATCGTGGAAGAAAAACAGCTCACGCTGCCCGGCACGGATCTGGACTTTCTCTTTCAGCGCGACGGATGCCGCAGCCTGCGCATGACGGTGAAAGCCGACGGATCCGTACGCGTCAGAGCTCCGGCCGGGCTGCCGATGTCCCGGGTCTTCTCCTTCATGCGCGCCCGCCTGACCTGGATTCAGGAAAAGCGAACCTTCTTTGCCGCGCATCGCGGACCATGCGTTCCCGCCCGCGACGGCGCCACCACGCTTTATCTGGCCCGCCCCTTCACGATCCGCCCCGTGCCCGCCCCCAAAAACGCAATGGCCCGACTTGTCGGTCACGTTCTGGAACTGCCCTGCCGCTGCCGTGGGGGCGATGCCGAAGCGGACGCCAAAGCCCTGGAGCGAGCCTTCCGCCGCTGGCAGAAAAACATGGCGCATCTTGTACTCGGCCGGCGTCTTTCCCGCATGGACCGCCTCACCCGCAGCGTGTTCAACGACGACAGGCACGTCTCCTCTCTTGTCGTACGTTCCCTGAAACGTCGCTGGGGCAGTTGCTCCGCCAGAGGCGAAATCACTCTGGCCGTCCAGCTTATCGCCATGCCGCTTCCTCTCATCGACTACGTTTTATGTCATGAGCTCTGTCACCTCAGAGTCATGAATCACGGCCCCCGCTTTCACGCCCTTCTGCATACTCTTCTTCCCGATGCGAAAAAACGGGAGCAGCTCATCCACATCTGGGGGCTGGAGCATCCGAGATAGCCCTGCATCAACGGCTCAGCCGGGCCCTTCTTCCCGCCCGGACTTTTCCTTTCCGACCTGTGTCTTCCCGTCTTCAGACGAGAACTTACCCACTTCCCGCTTCTCCGGCCCGGCCCCTTCGAAAAACGCCTTCTTCCGTGGATGCAGACGAAAAAACGATACGAAAAAAGCCCGGGAATGCCCCGCAGCGCCTCTCTCCCATATTAACAAGCTCCGTCTTTTGGCGTAGTCTATCTCCCAAAACGTTCTGTCACCTCTGCCTCATTTCCGGAGACTCATCATGGCTCTTGACCCTCAGGCGGGCCAGCTTCCCCGCCCCGATCAGCTCACCGACATCCCCGCCCTCATTTCCTCCTATTACACCTATGAACCCGCTCCCGACATTCCCGAACAGGCCGTGAGCTTCGGCACCTCCGGCCATCGCGGCTCCTCTCTGCGCACGAGCTTCAACGAAGCCCACATTCTTGCCGTTACCCAGGCCGTGTGCGACGTGCGCAAGGCCGAAGGCGTGACCGGCCCGCTCTTCCTCGGCAAGGACACGCACGCGCTCTCCGAACCTGCCTGGCGCACGGCTCTCGAGGTGCTCGCCGCCAACGGCGTGGTGACCATGGTGCAGACCGGTCACGGCTATACGCCGACTCCCGCCATTTCCCATGCCATTCTCAGCTGGAACCGCCAGTCCACCGCCACAGCGGACGGCATCGTCATCACGCCTTCCCACAACCCGCCTCAGGACGGCGGCTTCAAGTACAATCCGCCCCACGGCGGCCCGGCCGACACCACCCTCACCGCCCGCATCCAGGACCGCGCCAATCAGCTTCTGGAAGACGGCAACAGGGACGTGAAGCGCATCAGCCTTTACAAGGCCCTGCGCTCCGGCCTCGTGCAGGATCATGACTACGTCGCCTGCTATGTGGATGATCTTCGCAATGTCATCGACTTCCCCGCCATCGCCGCGTCCGGGCTCAAGCTGGGCGTGAACCCCCTCGGCGGCGCAAGCCTTGCCTACTGGGCCCCCATTGCGGAAAAGTACGGCCTGAACATCGAGAACACCAACAATCAGTACGATCCCACCTTCCGCTTCATGCCCCTCGATCACGACGGCAAAATCCGCATGGACTGCTCGTCGCCCTACGCCATGGCAGAGCTTCTGAAGCTCAAGGATCGCTTCGACATCGCCTTTGCCTGCGATCCCGACTCCGACCGTCACGGCATCGTCACGCCTGAAGGTCTCATGAACCCGAACCACTACCTCTCCGTGGTGGTGGATTTCCTCATTCGCGACAGCAAGGACGGCTTCCGCAGAAACTGGCGTCCCGACGCCATGATCGGCAAGACCGTGGTCACGAGCTCCATGCTCAACCGCGTGGCGGAATCCCACGGTCGCAAGGTCATGGAAGTGCCCGTGGGCTTCAAGTGGTTCGTGCCCGGCCTGCATTCGGGAACCTGCTGCCTCGGCTGCGAGGAAAGCGCCGGAGCCTCCTTCCTGCGCGCCGACCGCCTGCCCTGGAGCACCGACAAGGACGGACTCATCCTCTGCCTGCTCGCCGCGGAAATCACGGCCAAAACCGGCAAGAATCCCGCCGTGCACTACCATGAACTCGAAGAGAAGTTCGGCGCGCCCGTGTACCGCCGCATCGACTCGCCCATGACGCCGGAAATGAAGGCAGCCTTCAAGACCGTGTCTCCCGAGGACGTCACCATGACCACGCTGGCCGGCTCTCCCGTCAAGGCCGTGCTCACCAAAGCCCCGGGCAACAACGCTCCCTTCGGCGGACTCAAGATCGTCACCGACGACGGCTGGTTCGCCGTGCGTCCCTCCGGCACCGAACCCATCTACAAGCTGTACATGGAAGACTTCAAGGGCGAAGAACACTTCCTGAAAATGCAGGAAGAGGCGCAGGCCTTCCTTGCCTCTCTGGCAAAGGCGTAACGCTTCCTCTCCTCCTATTCACGCATGAAAAGGCGCGGCCTGGGCCGCGCCTTTTTGCGTCCGCTCGCAATGTTCCCTTTCCGGTTCATCCCGGCGCCGTTCTACGCGCCGATGCCGTCCGGCGGGCCCCTCCCGCACCTTCGTCAGCAACGTCCCGGCCCGTCTTGTGCCTCCGTCAAACCTCATTCACAATTATGCGGCAAACATCGTCCCCTTACAGCTCCGCACCGCTGCAGAAGAGCACGACCATTCACCTTTTCTCCCTTTCTCGTGCACGAGCCTCGTGAACAGGCTCTTCTCACCTCTTTTTTTCCCAGGTGATGCGTCTTTCCCATAAAAATTTTTTAACGGGCACTGTTCGGTCAATCTCTCTGACACCGACAACATAAAGCCGAAACGGGAAAAAAATCATTTTGAAGCACGCTGCCCGGCAATGTCATCATATCTTTTATTAACTTGTCATATCACATTGCAGAAGCAAAAAAAATACATTGCCGTGCACAGTACAGTACTGCTTTATTCCATCTGCCGGACGCACCTGACTGCATAATACCGGCATCACCTGCCAAAGAGACTCTTTCACAGTCATTTTTCACTGCAAAAAAGTAACGACATACACGAAGTTCAATATTAATTTATTTTTTCACAATAAAATTTTTTCCTTGTGTGCCAAGCTTTTTCCATGATATCGTGAAATGCCTGCGCCGCCCATGTTCCCTTGGCTGGCGCAAAGTGCCGGATATCTGCCGGAAAAGGACAGCCCTGCTGCCTCTCTTTCCGGCAAAGAGCCTTTCGGCGACACGACCTCGCTCCGAACGCCATCGGGGTCATAAGGAGAGAAAGAATGCCCGTCAGCAGAACAAGCATGCTCGCCAAGCTCAGCGACGCCTACACCGTCTACTTCGACGCAGAGCCCGTTGACGCCGACGCGAAATGTCTTGCCGCCTGCTACGCCTTTCACTCCGCAGACGAGTGCTTCGTGCTGTCGCGCAAGGTCAGGCTCTGGCGCACGGAAATCAACGAGTTCGTATATGTGTTTTCGGTTCCCGAACTGACGGCGGACATCTATGACGAATGCCGGGGGAAGGCTCTCGAGCTTGGCATGAAGAAGATACGTCCGCACATCGAGCACAAATCGTCCTTCATCACCGCTCTTTTCATCTGCGACCTTGTGACGGAAGAAGCGGCAAAGGCCGTGCGAAGCACGCGCCATCACAAGGACTTTCTGTTCTCGCTTCACGGCTGGATGGACTTTCGCGCCGCTGCGCTGGACCTTGCGTCCGGAGCCGTGGCGGTCAACCGTGCCGGACGGGATCTGACACAGTTTCTGCTCGGAAATCTGGGGAAGTGCTAACTCAATTGAGGAGGATTTGAATTGAGTTCCGTCATCATTCTCATCGGTGGCTTCGCGTGTCTCATCGCAGGCTACATCTTCTACGGTTCATGGCTTTCCAAACAGTGGGGCGTGGATGACAGCAGGCCTACGCCGGCCATCACCATGCAGGACGGCGTGGACTACGTGCCCGCCAAGACGCCCGTACTCTTCGGCCATCATTTTTCGTCCATCGCGGGCGCAGGCCCCATCAACGGCCCCATCCAGGCCGCCTTCTTCGGCTGGCTGCCCTGCCTTCTGTGGATCATTATCGGCGGCATCTTCTTCGGCGCCGTGCATGACTACGGCGCCCTCTTCGCCTCCATCCGCCACAAGGGCGAATCCATAGGCGAAGTCATCTCCCAGAACATCGGCGTGCGCGCCAAGCGCCTGTTCATCGTGTTCGCCTACCTTGCGCTGCTGCTCGTCATCGCGGCCTTTGCCTCCATCGTGGCCAGCACCTTCAACGGCTTCGCGCCCGACGGCTCGCACATCGAGGCCAACGGCTCCACCGCCACCATCTCCCTGCTGTTCATCCTCATGGCCGTGGTCTTCGGCTTCTGCGTGTACCGCAAGAACATGTCCCTCGGCTTCTGCACCGTCATCGGCATCATCGTGCTCATCGCGTGCATCGTCATCGGCCTCAAGTGCCCCATCTACCTTTCCGGCACCACCTGGATGTATATCATCGGCGTCTACATCTTCGTGGCCTCCGTCACCCCCGTGTGGATCCTGCTTCAGCCCCGCGACTATCTGAGCTCGTTTCTGCTCTATGCCATGATGATCGCAGCCGTCATCGGCGTGTTCGCCGCCAATCCCACGCTGGATCTGCCCGCCTTCGTCGGCTTTGAAGTGAACGGTCAGTACCTCTTCCCCGTGCTCTTCGTCACCATCGCCTGCGGCGCCATTTCCGGCTTCCATTCCCTCATTTCCTCGGGCACGACCTCCAAGCAGCTCAACAGCGAAAAGAACGCCAAGATCATCGGCTACGGCGCCATGCTCGTGGAATGCGCTCTCGCCATCGTGTCCCTCATCACCATAGGCTACATCTACTCCAAGGCCGGAGCCGACGCCTTCAAGATGCCCCCTACCGCCGTGTTTGCGCGCGGCATCTCCGAAATGCTCGCCGTGGTGGGCTTCTCCAGCCCCGAGGCTCAGAAGACCGCCTACGGTCTGCTCATCCTTTCGGTGTCCGCCTTCTGCCTGACCTCCCTCGACACCGGCACGAGACTTGCCCGCTACATGTTCACCGAATTCTGGCTGAACCCCGGCGAAACTCCCGAGTCCGTCACCGGCTTCCGCAGGATACTGTGCAACAAGTACATCTCCACCGGCTCCACCGTCATCGTGGGCATTGCCTTCGGCATGGGCGGATGGTCCAAGGTGTGGCCGCTCTTCGGCGCGTCCAACCAGCTTCTCGCCGGTCTCGCCCTTCTGGCCGTGGCCGCATGGCTCAAGAACGCCGCCCGCAATCACAAGATGTTCATCTTCCCCATGGTGTTCATGATTCTTGTGACCCTCACCTCTCTGGCCCTCACCTTCAAGGACAAGATCCTCGTCATCGCCTCCGGTCAGGGCGACCTGTTCGCGGCCTACCTGCAGGCCGGCCTTGCCGCCATCCTGTTCGTGCTCGCCATCTTCCTCGTGCGTGAGGCTCTGCCCGTGCTCACCGGCAAGAAGCATCCCGCCGTCGTTGCCAAGTAAGTTCGGCACCATGATTTCATGAAAAGGCGCGCCCTTCGGGGTGCGCCTTTTCTTTTTCCCTTCTTCCCGCTACATTTCCCGCATGAACATGCCCGTTGAATCCTCGTTTTCCGACCTTCTCGAAGTACTCCGCACCCATGACCGCGCCCTTCTCGTCGCCCCTCCCGGTTCCGGCAAGACCACGCGCGTACCGCTTTTTCTCATGAAGCACATGGAGGGCACCATTCTCATGCTCGAACCGCGGCGTCTTGCCGCCAGATCCGCGGCAAGATACATGGCCGCCTCGCTCGGCGAATCCGCCGGGCAGAGCGTGGGATACAGAGTCAGGCTTGAAAGCCGCGTGAGCCGCGAAACCCGCGTGGAAATCATTACCGAGGGCATACTTACCAGACGCCTCATTGCCGACCCCGAGCTCTCCGGCGTTTCCTGCGTCATCTTCGATGAATTTCACGAGCGTTCCCTGCAGGCCGACACGGCGCTCGCCTTCTGCCTCGAGGCCCAGGCGGCGCTCCGGCCTGACCTCAAAATCCTCGTCATGTCGGCCACGCTCGATGCCGAAGAGCTCTCCGGCCTGCTTGCCCCCTGCCCCGTGATCCGCGCCGAGGGCAGAATGTGGCCCGTGGACATACGGTACGCTCCCTGCCCGGCGGGCTCCGGCAGCTTCGGCACCTTTTCCGGCCGGGAGGCTCTTCTTGTGCACACGGCATCCACAGTACGCCGCGCTCTTGCCGAAGAGAAAGGCTCCGTCCTCGTATTTCTGCCCGGTCAGAGCGAAATACGCAGAACGGCGGAACTGCTCGCAAATCTTCCCCCTCACGTATCCCTGCACCCGCTCTACGGCGACCTTTCCGCGTCGGAGCAGGACGCCGCCATTGCTCCCGCCGCGCCGGGGGCGCGCAAGGTGGTGCTTGCCACGTCCATTGCGGAAACGAGCCTCACCATTGAAGGCGTGCGCGTGGTGGTGGACTCCGGGCTTGCCCGAAGCTCCCGCTTTTCTCCGTCCACGGGCATGAGCGCTCTTGTGACCTGCCGCGTCACCCAGGATGCCGCAGACCAGCGCGCCGGACGCGCCGGACGCGTGGAGAGCGGCGTGTGCCTGCGTCTCTGGCCCGAGGGAGAAACGCTTCTGCCCTCGCGTCGCCCGGAGATTCTGGACGCCGATCTTGCGCCCTTTCTTCTCGACTGCCTGGCCTGGGGCTCCATGCCGCAGGCTCTTCCTCTTCTCACGCCCGCGCCCGAAGCCTCTCTCGCCCGGGCGCGGCAGACTCTGGATTTTCTTGGCGCACTCAGAGAAAAGGACGGACGAATTCTTCTCTCCTCTCACGGAGAGGAACTCTCAAGGCTTCCTCTGC
This sequence comes from uncultured Mailhella sp., assembly GCF_944324575.1. GTDB lineage: Bacteria > Desulfobacterota > Desulfovibrionia > Desulfovibrionales > Desulfovibrionaceae > Mailhella. Next base: position 30,243 of record NZ_CALUWV010000002.1, read on the forward strand.
ATCCGCGTCTCGCGCACATGGCGCTTCTTTCCGGCGGGCATCTGCCTCTTGCCGCCGCGCTCTGCGCGCTCGTTGAGGAACGCTTCCAGGGCTCAGGCTGCGACATCCGTCCGCGCCTCGGAGAACTTCGGCGTTCCTCGCGTCTTCGCCGCGCCGCGGAACATATATGCTCCCTCGTAAAGCCCGGAGCACGCCTTTCCCTGAACGACGTCATGGAGGATGAAGACAGCGCGGGAGCCATGCTGTCGCTGGCATGGCCCGAGCGCATGGCTCAGAAACGCGAAAGAGGCAGATTCCGTCTAGCCTCCGGTCGAGGCGCGGAACTTCCGCCTGAAGACGCGCTTGCCGACGCTCCCTTTCTGGCCGTCGCCGCCATGGACGGAGGAACGCAGGGCACGGGACGCATTCATCTTGCCGCCCCTCTGGAAAAAAGCGTGCTGGAACGCCTGCACGGCGACCTTCTGACGCATGAAGACGTCGTGATGTGGGACGAATCATCCGCCTCGGTAATGGCCCGGAGAAGGACCATGCTCGGCAGTCTCATTCTGGATGACGCCCCTCTGCGCGGAAAGGACCTGCCCGAAGACAAGGTGCTGGAAGCGCTCACGCAGGCCGTCGTCCGGTTCGGTCCCTCCTGTCTGCCGTGGACGGAGGAGCTCAGGGAATGGCAGGCGCGCGTTTCCCTCATGAGAAGCATGGACGAAGAGGGCGGCTGGCCCGACGTGAGCGACAAGGCGCTTTTTGCCTCGCTCACGACCTCCCCCCTCGACAACTGGCTGAGTCCGTGGCTTTCCGGCATGACGAAGCGCTCGCAGCTCTCATCCCTTCCTCTGGACAAGGCGCTGCATGCCCTTCTTCCCTACCCCCTGGCCCGTCGTCTCGACAGGGAGGCTCCCGCCGTCATCGAGGCGCCTTCCGGCTCTCTCGTGCGCATCGACTATCTACCGGAAGGCGGACCGGTCATGGCGGTAAAGCTCCAGGAAATGTTCGGCATGGAGGACACTCCCTCCGTCTGCCGGGGCAGATGTCCGCTCACCGTGCACCTTCTCTCGCCTGCGGGCCGTCCGCTTCAGGTCACGCGCGACCTTGCCGGTTTCTGGCGCGGCGCCTATGCCGCCGTGCGCGCGGAAATGCGCGGCCGCTACCCGAAACACCCCTGGCCGGAAGACCCGCTCTCCGCCATTCCCACGAAAAAAACCAAGAAGGCGCTGGAAAGGGGGTAGGACATGGAATTTCATGCGGGCGACAAGGTTATCAATCCTTCCATGCCTCAGTGGGGCGTGGGGGAAGTGCTGGCCGTCACGGAAGGCAAGGTGATGGTGCAGTTCAGGCATCACGGCGTGCGCAGGATGGCGGCGTCCTTTCTTGCCATGGCCGACACCGGCGAATGCCCCGAACCTTCGACCGCGCAGAAAAAAGCCGCCGCATCAAAAAAATCGACGCCTTCCCCCTCGTCCGCCCGGCCGAAGCCGACAGGAACACCCGGAGGAAAGAACGCATCCGCCCCGTCGGATGGGAAAAAAACAGACCTCGTCTCGCAGGCGCTCGCCATGATGGGGCAGCAGGGCCCCTCTTCCGACGCTGTGCTGGAAAAGGCGGAACGCGCGGCCTCTCTTGCCGCCGACGCCGGGAAAAAGGCCGAAGAGGACGCCCTTCGCCGCCGCAACGCGGCCATACTCCGCTTCTGGCGCGATGCGGAGGTCTTTCTTATCCCCGAAGTTCCGCGTTCCTCGCGTCCGCCCGTCACGACGGCAAGGCGCTGGGAAACCGTTTCCGCGTCGCTTCCGGCATGGAGCGCGAAAAGGGATTCCGCCACGAGCCGGGACGAGCTTTCCGCCGTGCCCGGCCCCGACGTGGAGAACGGAGAACTTCCGTGGTTTCGACCTCTGCCCACGGGCTTTTCCGCAGCATGGCACATCGTCTATCTGGGCGTCATGCCGCGGCAGCACATTTCCGACCTCATTCTTGAAAAGACGGGAAGTCGTCCCGAGAGCCCGGAGGAACCGGGACTCGGCGAGGGGTGTCTTGCCGCCGTGGTGCTGGACATGGCAGGCATGCCCGTGCCGGAAAGCTATGTGCCCTCCTCCTTCGTGCCCGGCCTTGCCCGCTGCCTTGCGGGCAGGAGTCTGGATCAGCTTGCCCTCGACATGCTGAAGATGCAGTCCGACTTCGACCGGCGCAGAAGCGCCCTCGACGAACCTTTCCGCGGACCGTGGATACAGGAGGAAATCGAGCGTCTTTTCAACATGATGCAGGTGGAAGGCGAGGAAGCGCGCATCGTTGTGCGTTCCGTGTACTTTCGTCCCGATCCCAGGGGACGACGCATCGACGACGTGCAGAACGACCTTCTGAACTCCTTCTATCTCTCCGACCTCGACCGTCTGCTTCAGCTTTCAAAAACGGGCTTTCGCGGCGTGTTCGCCCGCTATCTGGAAGGCGCTCAAAAGAACGCCTCCCGCTGCGACGTGCTCGCGCACGGCGAGGAAAGCCGCCTTGCCCGGGAACAGGCACTCTCGCTTGCGCGCCTGCCTTCCGGGCGCTGGCCGCACGCACCCTCGCAGCACCTCCTGCCGGCACAGCTTGCGGCGGTCACGGAAATTCTGAACGGAGAGCTCACGGCCGTGAACGGGCCTCCGGGCACGGGCAAGACAAGGCTCCTTTGCGACGTGGCGGCGGACCTCGTGGTGCGAAGAGCCCGAAGAATCGCCGCCCTGAAGCAGCCCTTCGAGGTTTTCGTCAACTCCTCCGGCGACTTCTATTCCCTGCGGCGCGATCTCATGCGCGGCACGGGCATGGTGGTCGCAAGCAGCAACAACGCCGCCGTGGAGAACATCACGAAGTATCTGCCCTCGGAAGAGGCCGTATGCAGAGACGCCTTTCCCGAAGCTTCCTATTTTTCCGAAGTGGCCTTTGCCGTAAACGCTGCCTTCCATCCCGCCGACAGCGACAAGCCGCCTCGTCCCGCCTGGGGGCTTGTTTCCGCCGTGCTCGGTTCCGCATGGAACTGCGAACAGTTTGCCCGTGCCTTTTTCTGGGGTTTCCGCGATCAGGAAAAAAAGATCGTGCTGCCCGGCATGAAGGACGTTCTCGACAGATATCGAGGCTACGAGGCAAAGCAGTATGCCCGCCGCGAGTGGCAGCGGGCCAGACAGGATTTTCTTGCCGCAGAGACCGAACTTGAAGAATACAAAAAGGCTCTGGCACAACGGGCCGAAAGCTGTCTCTCTCCGGCTGCTCAGCGCGAGGAAAGTCCCCTTCTCGGACGTTTCATGGCTCTCATGGAGGAAAGCCGTCATCTGCGGGCCGCGGCCGGAGAGGAAAACCGGGCCGCGCTGGAGCTCGCCGAGAGACTGGAAGCTCTGGAGGAGCTGGCCCGCAGGGTACAGAAGGAGACGCACGACCGAAAGAACGATATTGAAGCGCTGCGTGTTCCCTGTCGTGAGTTCTGGAAGGATGGAGCGTGGCAGATCAAAAGCGTGTGGAACGACGAAAGGCTGGAAATGCTGCGTTCCCGGCTCTTTCTTCTGGCGCTTCGTCTGCATGAATGGACCATCAAGGCATGCGCACGGGAGTTTTCCGCCGACATCGGCGTCGTGACGCGCTATCTTCGGGGAGCGCCCGTTGAGGACACGGAGGTCGCCGACATCTGGAACGCACTTTTCTTCGTGGTTCCGGTGGTCTCTTCCACGCTGGCCTCATTCAGCCGCCTTTTTTCCGGCATGGGACAGGGCTCGATCGACTGGGTTCTTCTGGACGAGGCCGGACAGGCTACGCCGCAAAGCGCGGCAGGAGCACTCTGGCGTGCGGCAAGGGCAGCCGTCATCGGAGACCCTCAGCAGATAGAACCCGTGGTACCTCAGCCCGGGTCTCTTCTGGAGACGCTGCGCGCAAGACAGGAACAAGGAGCGGTCAGGCTTGAGGACTGGTCGCCGGCAACGCAGTCGGCCCAGACGCTGGCCGACAGAAGCTCCCTTCGCGGCACCTGGATGGAAAGCGCGGGACGGCGGGTGTGGACGGGCTATCCTCTGCGCGCGCATTACCGCTGCGCCGAGCCCATGTTCGGCACGGCCAACCGCATAGCCTACGACAATCAGATGGTGCAGGCGCAGACGACCTTTCCGCTCGTGCGCTCACCGCTCGCAGAAAGCTGCTGGTTCCACGTGAACGGGCAGCACGCGGACACGCAGCTTGTGGAAGAGGAACTTGCCTGCCTGAGAAAACTTCTTCTGCGCTTTCTGGAAGACTGGCCTGAAGTGGAAGCACAGGGAACGCGCCGGGAAGCGTCGGTATTCGTCATTTCTCCCTTCCGCAAGGTGGCCCGGCACTGCCGCGCGCTGCTGCGGGCCATGCGCGTTTCCGAAGAGCGCGTGCGCTGCGGCACCATACACACCTTTCAGGGCAGAGAAGCGGACATCGTCTTTCTCGTGCTCGGCTCCACGCCCGGTCAGGCCGGATGGGGAAGCCGTCAGTGGGCTTCACGCACGCCGAACATCCTGAACGTGGCGCTCACCCGCGCCCGCTCGCTCATCTACGTCATAGGCAACTGGCGCGACTGGAGACGGCATCCCTTCTTCGACGTGCTCTCGGAAGAGCTTCCCGTGAGGGACGAGCCGTAAGGGCGGCATCAGAGCGTTCCGTTGCCGTTTTCAGGACTGCAGGGAAAAATCATCACGCGCCTGCCCGCGAGACGTGCCCGGGCAAGGGTGTCCCGCGTGCCCGGGGAACAGCCGTCCCAGAATGCGACCACGACGTCGGCAAGTCTCACGATTTCCGAGTTGCGCACGGGACCCGCGCTTCTGCCGAACTTCTTCCAGTCGGCAGGAACCACCACAAGCGGAACCCCGTGAGATGCGGCAAAGCGTTCGGCCAGCGCGTCCGCTCCCCTAGCGCCGCCGGAAACGACGGCCTCAAGATCCTCCGCGCGCACGAAGGAAAAAATACACTGCTCCATCCACGCGTAGTCGTCAAAATTGCGGGATCCCACAACCGCCAGTTTCATGTTCACTCCGTCGATTCTTCAACGCGGCCGCCCTTCGGCATGATTTCCGTCCCGGGAGCCAGCATAGGAAAAGCCGGCCCATGCGGCAAGCGCTTGATTTCAGCGCCCGGCAAGGCAATAATGACAACGCTTCCCCTGCGGGAAGTCAACCTGAACCACGAGATGTCTCATGCCTGAAATGTTACCCATCGACTCTGAACTGGCCGCCAGGGCCGACGCCCTTTTTCGTGAACTGGGACTGGATCTGCCCACGGCCGTGCAGCTTTTTCTGCGGCAGTCTCTGAGGGAGCACGGACTTCCCTTCACGCCCAGACTCACGCCGCCCAGCCCCCGGCACAGCCCTGCGTCGCCCGCCCCCGCCCTTTCCCCGGAAGAAGACGCGTCCGCCTCTTTGAAAACGGCATCCCCCGCCGAGGACGAAGCGCGCGCATCCGCGGCAGAGAGCGAGAACGAAGACGCCCGGACGGAAGAGAATCACGGCATGAACGACGAAGCAGACTTTTCCGGCGAAGAAAAGAAAGAGCCTGCCGAAGAAGCATGTCCTGCTGAGGACGAAACTTCCGACCAGCCTTCCCGCAGCGATGCCATCTCCCCGGAATCCGACGCCCATGCGACCGACGAAGGCGGCGAGCTGCGGCAGGCCTTCCGCAACGCCAGACTCATCGGTGCTTCGCTCAGACGCGTGCGCTCGCTGAACCGGCTTTATTCCATAGGCGAACCCAATGCTCAGGTGCACGGCTGGCGCGAAGTGTACGTGTCCGGCGACGAGCCCTTTGCCCTGGACTTCGGCGCCGTGCGGGTGGAGCTCGGCTTTCACGGCGGCGGGAGCCTCCGCATGATGGACGGCAGGCTTCCCGACAGCGTGCTCGAGGCGGACGCCGTGTATCCGCGCGACCTCAGCGCCGTGTTTTCCTCCGTCATCGGCCAGCGGCTCGTCGACGTCGCCTCCAGCCGCATCTGGAATGAAGGACAGGAGAGAGAACAGCTCTGCCTGCGCTTTGCCAACGGCTGCACGCTGAACTTTGCTCCCGGAGGTGACTGGGGCGCGCTGTGGCTCACGGACGTGCACGGCTCGGTCATGTTCGCTCCCGAGGCCGTATGGCTGCGCGTTCTGGACGACAGAACAAGAAGCTCTCTGCGCTAGACCCGGCGCTCCGCCTGAAAGACCGGCACTTACCTTGTCCGACGGGAAGACGTCTCCGTTGACCGGAGCCATTTAAACGCGTATTTATGGAAAACTCCACTCCCGCAAAGGATCTGCTATGGAAAAACATCTTGCAGAAATACAACACAAGTTCTCCGACTATCTCAAGCAAAAAGGTCTACGCGTCACGCCGCAGCGGCTGAAGATACTGGAAGCCTTTCTGCACGCCAACGATCATGTGTCCATGGAAGAGCTCTTTCTTCTGGTGCGCAGCCAAGACAACAGCATCGGTCAGGTCACGGTGTACCGTACGCTCAAGCTGCTCTGTGAAGCCGGTCTCGCCTCTGCCGTGAACTTTGAGGAAGGCATGGTGCGCTACGAGCCTGTGGAAATGCATCACCATGACCATCTCGTATGCGAAAAATGCGGCAAGAAAATAGAATTCGTCAACGACGCCATAGAGGATCTGCAGAACAAGGTCTGCCGCGTGCACGACTTCATTCCCACCACCCATCACATGGTGCTCTACGGCGTGTGCGCCGACTGCCGGAAAAAGGCGTGACCATGGAAAAACTCACGCTTTCCACCCGCGTCCGGGAAGAAATGCTTAACGTTACCGACGCTCTGCGCCTCACCGTCGAAGAACGCGGCTGGAAGGACGGCGTTCTTGTCGTCTTCTGCCCGCACACCACCTGCGGCCTTACCGTCAATGAAGGCTTCGATCCGGACGTCGCCTTCGACATGACGCGCTTCTTTCATGAGCAGGTTCCGCAGAACTACGGCTTCCGTCATGCGGAAGGCAACGCCGACGCCCACATCAAGGCCGGCCTTTTCGGCTCGTCGGTCAGCCTCATCGTGGAAGAGGGCCGTCTTCTGCTCGGAACATGGCAGGCCGTGTGGCTGTTTGAAGGCGACGGCCCCCGCCGTCGCGAGCTCTGGCTGAAGTGGCTTGCCGCCTGAGCTTCCTGCGGGCGGTCCGGATTGCGACGCCTCCCGGCCTCTCCCTCAAGAAAAAAAGCGTCCCGTCCGGCAATCTTCCGGACAAGACGCCCGCCGTACGCCGTGCCGCGCTTCGTCCCGTCAGCCCTGCGTGCTGCGGCAATAGCCTCCGCTCATGCCTTCAGGACTCAGCACGAGCTGCCAGAGCTGTATGCTCCTTGCCCGGAACGCTCCCGCGCAGGAAAGAAGATAATACTGATACATCCTGTGCTGCCTCTCCGTACAGGAGAAGGCTCCGTCACGAAGGCCGAGCTCAAAGTTCTCATGCCACGCCATGAGCGTCTTGTCGTAGTCCACGCCGAAATTCTGCCAGTCCTCAAGAATGAAGTCCCGCTCCAGCGCATCCACGAGCGTTGAAGGCGACGGAAGCACGCCGTTGGGAAAAATGTAGTGCGTAAGCCACGGATCCGCCCCGGCCCCCACGCCGAAAGCTCCGTTGCTGCCTATGCTGTGCAGAAGGAAAAGCCCTCCCCCTTTCAGGCAGTTTCTGGCAATGTCCATGAATTCCCGGTAATTGCGTCTGCCCACGTGCTCAAACATGCCTACGGACACCACCCTGTCCCACTCGCCCCGCAAGCTGCGGTAGTCCATGAGCCGGTATTCCACGTCCACGCCTGAAGAGGCCGCCTTATCCTGCGCAAAGGCAAGCTGTTCACGCGAGACGGTAATGCCCGTCACCTGCACGCCGTGCTCCTCTGCCATATGCAGCGCAAGAGAACCCCAGCCGCAGCCTATGTCGAGCACAGTCATGCCCGGTTCAAGCGCCAGCTTGCGGCAGATCATTTCCATCTTCTGTTCCTGCGCCGCATTGAGTCCCGCCGCTCCCACGGCATCCACGCCCTCCCAGCGCGCGCAGCTGTACTGCATGGACGGGCCAAGCATGGTCCGAAACAGCGCAGGATCGGTGTCGTAATGGGCTCGCGCCACCATGAAGGCACGGGCGCGGCTCTGAAGGTTGAACAGCGCCTGTGCCGCCTCCGTCAACCAGAAGGGCACATTGCGGGTAAACGCCTGCTCGATGCGCGCACGAAGCGCCCGGCAGAACATGACGTCCATGGCCTCGCAGTCCCACCAGCCGTCCATATAGGCCTCTCCGAGTCCCAGCGTTCCCTGTCTGAGCACTCGCGCGTACAAGTCGTCGTTGTGCACCTGAATGTCCCACGGCCTGTCACCGTTGATGCGTATGTCCGCCCTTTCGGCAAGTCGCTGCACAATTTCCCGTGCCTGCATGAAAAATCTCCTTTTTTCCTGCATAGTAACGGGAACACAGTCCTGATTCCATGATAGTGCGTTCTCCGAAGGGAAAAATAATCGCCTCCTTTTTTGGTCTCTCGAGTCGCTCCCGTCTTTCGCTTCCGCCCGACGCACTTTTTACTTGAAACTTCACGGGAAACCGTGGTTCACTTTTTACAACCCTGCTGCCTGAATCCGCCATTTTTCAGGAGAGCCTTCATGACCTTTCCATCCCGCACTCCGTCTTTCCCCTTCCGACCCGGCCTGATGCTCCTTGTCGCCGGAGCCTTTCTCTCGCTCTCGGCCCTCGTCATGTTCTTTGCCGGAAACTGGCATACTCTGCCCGCCCCGGCAAAATTCTCCCTTGCCGCAGGCGGAACGGCGCTCATGCTCGCGCTTGCCCTGGCCTCCGAACGAAAAGGACTCCACCATCCTGCCACTCTTGCTCTGTTTTCATCCGCCATGTTCACGGGCCTGTTCTGGGTCGTGTTCGGGCAGACCTTCCAGAGCGGGGCTACGTTCCGGGAGCTGTGTCTTGCCTGGGCCGTCTCCGTCGTTCCGATATTTCTTCTGCGCCGCACCGCGTCCCTCTGGAACCAGCTTGTCGTTCTTCTCTCCGTCGCCGCCTGTTCTCAGCCTGTTCTGGAAGACTGGCAGGGCACGTACGTCTCGCATCTTCTCGCACCGCTTCTGACAGCCGCCGCCTTTCTGACAGCAGCACTTCTGCCGCCCTCATGGCTGCGCCGCCCCCGCGGCCTGAATGCATGGCTTGCCCTGCCGCTCACCCTGCTTCTTGCGGAAGCCACGGTCCTGTGCACGTTCTGCATTCTTTCCCTGCCACTCCGGTATCAACCATCCCTGCCGGAACTTGCGGCCGGACCGCTCGTGCTGGTCGCCGCTCTCGGCGCAGGCCTCATCACCCGCCATGCGCTCACGCTCTGCGAAATCTCCCTGTACGGCGTCGTGCTGATGAATGCGGCCCTGTTCCGACTTCTCGATGATCTTCCCGTCACAGCCGAGGCCACGCTGTTCACGCTTGCCAACGGCGCATCTGCCCTCCTTCTGGCCTCCGCCCTGCCGAGGCTTTCCTCATGGAAACATCACCCGCGCCTGCACCGGACGCTTGCCCGCGTGCCAGCCTTCTTCGGCGGACTGCTCTGCGCCCTCTCCCTTATGACCATGACGGCGTTTGTCTTTGCCCGGGAGCATTTCAGTGCCACGCTCCTTGCGGCAGGGCTTCTCTATATGTTGCTGGGCACGCTGCTGTGGCGCATCCGCAGACAAAGCACATTCGTCGCCGTGCTCGGCTCCATGCTCGTATCCGGCGGATCCCTCAGCTTTCACATCGGCCTTCTGGACTACAGAGCCGGCATCATTCTCGCTTCCGTATGGGCAGCGGCAGCCATGCTCTATGCTCTCATCAACTACACTCCGCTGCGCTTCTTTACCGTGTTCTGGGCACTCGTCTCCACCATGGTCTTTCTTCCTCAGCTGGCGGGCGACCATCTGCCTCTTTCTCTCCCCGTCTTTGTCTTCTGCGCTCTTCCCCTCGCAACGGCAGCGTGGGGCCGATTTCCCCAAGGTATTCTGCGGCCGGCCGCCTTCGCCTGCCTCGCCTCTCTTCCGTTTCTCTCCCCCTTCCTTCCTCCCCTCTCCCCGCTGCGCCTAGACTTCGGTACCCCGGAAGAAAAAGCCGTCGTTACCCTCGCCGTTCTCAATCTGGCCGTAATGATGATGCGACGGCTGACTTCGCCTGCACGTTCCGCCCGTTCCAGCCCCTCAGTCATCGCGGCAGCCGTCGCCGTTCTGCCGGTGCTGTGGTTTCTGAGCACGCCGGAAACGCTCATCGCTCTGAACATGCTTGCCGCAGGCACGGGAGAAAACTGTCTCCGCCCCCGCAATACCTGCGCTCCCGCCTCTCACGGCGACGGAGCGCTCATCGCCTTCGGAGCGCTGGCGCTCATCGGAAGCAGCGTTCTTTTCTGCGTTGTTCCGGAGTTTTCCTTTCGCTTCAAAATGCTGCACCTGGGCATTCCCGGCCTCTGCCTGTTCTTCTCCGGGCTTCAGATGGAACGCAGAACCACTGCCTTTGCCCGAAGCCTCCATCCCGACAATTCAAAAACTTCCCTTCTGCGGCAGTCTCTGCCCTTTGCGCTTTGCGCTCTGGCCATAGCCGCCCTGTTTTCCGTCGCCGTAGCGGACAGACTGACCATGTTCCGCGAGGGAAGAACCGTGCTTCTGCGCCTCCGTCCGCAGGAACGGCAGGTCTTCATGCTCGGCGACTCCATGCATCTTTTATACGACGCCGACCGAAATATTTCTTCCGGCCTCAGCGGCCCCGGATGTCTGCCGCTCGATGTGAGAGAAAACGGCACGGCCGAGGCTCTGCCGGAGGCCTTTATCGAAGGAGCGGACTGCAGCACGTTTTCCGGCCCCGCCATCACCGTGGAAAAAACGGCGTTCGGACGCATGCGCCTTCGTCTGCCGCGCCGCTGGTACTTTCAGGAAGGACTCGGCATGTACTACGAGGACGCCGTCTTCGCCGCGCTTCTCTTCGACGGGAAAAACCGCATTCTTCTGAGAGGACTTGCCGACAAAAAGGGCCGCATCATCCTTCCCCCGCACACGGAAGGCTTTACGGACGAAAAAAGCGCGCCTTCATCCCCGAAGGAGGATGAAAACGCGCCTGAATAGGCTTTCGCCCAAAGACGGGCAGGAGTCTCCGAGCCTGTCTCGTCCAGAGCCCTGCCTATGACAGGTATGCTTCCGGAGCGGCGGCCATGTCCTGCATCTCGTTGATGAGACGGCAGGTGTGATAGCCGTCGGCCACGGCGTGACTGACGGATACCGACACCGGAATGACGAGCTTCTCTCCCCGCATCCCGTATTTCCCGAACTTGATGAGCGGTGCGAAGAACTCGCTCTCAGCGTAGGAATCCTGGGCAAAATGCGTGAAGGCAAGCCACGGCACGTTGGACACGGGGCAGATGTTGGGCGGCTGTCCGTCGCGTGCCTTGATTCTGCCCGTTACGTGGCGGTAGCGCTCCATGTCCTCCGTCACCGTGGCATAAAAGCGGGAAAAGTCCTCGGAATATTCGCTCCAGATGTCGGTGAAGGTCTCGTTTTCCGGATGGAACAGCGTGTAGCACGGCATGAGCTCATCCCAGAAGCCGAGTTCATGATGTTCGTTGAAGGCCATGCGGAATTCTTCATGCGCATTCACGACGCGCATGACGATATAGAGCATGACGGGAAAAAACTTCAGTCCGCGCTCCCGGCGAAAGCGCTGAAGATTTGTGATGTCGAGATCGGTCCCGATGTTGTAACGACACTTGATGGTGTTGAAATAATAGTCGAAATACGCGCTTCTTGCCCAGGTGTCACGATTGATGACATGAAAGACGGCTTCCTTCATGAATCCTCCGCTTCCGGCGTTTTCCCGCCGATTTCCATGCAGGGCGCGCAAAAGGCGCGCCTCGTTGCTCCGGACAGCGCGCCTTTCGGAACCGCCGATTGCCCTCGTCGTTTCATGTCCGTCTCTTTTCCGTCCGACGCAGAAACCTCAGTTCCTCGTCCGCTTGGAAACAGACTCAGGCAATGAACAGCTCCACCACGAAAACCAGCACGCATGCCGCCACGGCCACGCTGAAAAGGCTTGCGCCGAACCAGGCGAGAACCACGGCCGCCACCAGTCCGGCAAGACCGGAAATCTGGCTGCCCGTGGAATCCAGTATGGCCGGAAACGTCATGACGGACAAGGTCACATAGGGAATGTAGTAAAGAAACGAACGGATGGTGACATTGTGCACCTCACGCCGTATGAGCGTAAGTGGAAGCACGCGTATGAGGTAGGTCACCACGGCCATTACGGCAATGTACATAAGCGTGTCACGCATGACTCTGCCCTCCGTCCTCATTTTCTGCGCCATGGCCCGCAAGCCCCCTGTCCACGGGGAAAAGAAACGCCGCCGCTCCGGAAATGAGCACCGTGAGAATGATGATCTTCATGCCGCCGGAAATACCGCTGAAAAGCGGCAGCCGGGCAAAAAGCCAGCTCAGCGCCATGGATGCGAGAATAAGCACGGCAAGCAGCCTGTCCCGGCGCGCCGGAGGCACGATAATGGCGATGAACATGCCGTAGAGAGCTACGCTGAGCGCAACCACAATGCGCGCAGGCAGTACGTTGCCGAGCACCACGCCGAAAAGCGTGCCGAGAGCCCATGCCGGAGAGGCGATGCTCACGGCTCCGTACACATAAAAGGGGTCGAGTCTGCCGGGCACGTTCACGGAAATACCGAAAATTTCATCCGTCACGCCGTAGCCCACAAGAAGCCGGTGATACATGGGCGTTTCGGGCGCCATCTTCTGCGAGAGCGAACAGGACATGAGCATGTAGCGCAGATTGATGACAAACTGTGAGAGCGCCATTTCCCAGTAGGACGAACCCGCCGCCATGATGCCGAGGGCCGCAAACTCTCCGGCCGACGTCAGGTTGGTGAAGCTCATGAGCGTGGAGTCGAAGGCGGAAAGTCCGATGTTGCGGCAGGCGATGCCCAGCGTGAAGGACACGGCAAAGTATCCCAGCGCAATGGGAATGCCGTCGTGCATTCCGCTCAAAAAATTCTTTCTGTGGTCTGCCATGGAATGATGTTCCCCCGAGCCCTCGCATCGTCGTCGCAGCCGACAGGGCGCGCGAACGCTCCCCGGCCTCGAGACCGGGCTGTTTTCTGAAGGCACCGGCGCAGGGCCGGGCATGCCCGTCACTGTTGGTTGTCTTTTTCCGGGAAGTAATCTTCCCTGTCCCGCATTCGTCCCCAAAACAGCCTCCATGCCCGAAGGCTACGGACGCTACGGCTTCTCCTCGTCCTCTCCGCTGACGTAAAGGCGCTCCTTCAAAGCGCGCACTCTGTCGCGCAGCTCGGCCGCCCGCTCGAACTCGAGTTCCCTTGCCGCAGCGCGCATGGCCTTTTCCAGCTCCTCGATGAGCTTTGCGATGTCTGCGGGCGTCTGCGGCGTTTCGCTCTCCGCCTTCTGCGTCGCTCTTCCTTTTTTCCCGGTCGTGCCCGAAGCCTTGCCGCGCCCCTTTTTCGTCGCGCCATCCTCATCCTTGCCGTACAGATTGTCCAGAGGATTTTCCAGAGACTTCATGATGGTGCGTGGCACGATGCCGTGTTCCTCGTTGTAGGCAATCTGCTTGGCGCGACGACGTCCGGTTTCGTCCATTGCTGCCTGCATGGAAGGCGTCACGCGGTCGGCATACAGAATGACGCGGCCTTCCGCATTTCTGGCAGCGCGCCCGAAGGTCTGAATGAGCGCGCCCGTGGAACGGAGGAAACCTTCCTTGTCGGCATCGAGAATGGCCACAAGCGACACTTCCGGAATGTCGAGCCCTTCGCGCAGAAGGTTGATGCCGATGAGAACGTCGAACTCTCCGGCGCGCAGCGCCCGGATGATGGCGATGCGCTCAAGGGTGTCGATGTCCGAATGAAGGTAGCGCGAAGAGACTCCCATGTTGTTGAAATACTCGGTGAGATCCTCGGCCATGCGCTTGGTGAGCGTGGTCACGAGCACGCGCTCGCCCTTTGCGGCACGCGCCTTGCACTCGCCGAGCAGATCGTCCATCTGTCCCTTCACCGGACGGATTTCCACGGGCGGATCCAGAAGGCCCGTGGGACGGATGACCTGCTCGACCACGAGTCCCGCGCTTCGGTCCAGTTCCCACCGTCCGGGTGTGGCGGAAACAAAAATGCTCTGTCCTATGCGCTGCTCGAACTCGGCAAACTGCAGCGGACGGTTGTCCAGCGCCGAGGGCAGGCGGAAGCCATAGTCCACCAGCGTGGTCTTGCGGGAGCGGTCGCCCTTGAACATGGCCCCTACCTGGGGAATGCTCATGTGCGACTCGTCCACGAAGAGCAGAAAGTCCTTCGGAAAATAGTCAAGCAGCGTGGACGGCGGCTCTCCCTGAGAGCGGCCGTCGAGATGTCGGGAATAGTTTTCAATGCCGTTGCAGTAGCCAAGCTCCTCCATCATCTCGAGATCAAGCTGAGTGCGCTGTTCCAGCCTCTGGGCCTCAAGGAGCTTTCCGCCTTCCTGAAACTGCACGAGCCGCTCACGCAGCTCGTCCCGTATGTCGCCCATGGCGCGCACCAGGTTGTCCCTGTCGGAAACGTAATGACTCGCGGGATAGATGACGGTCTTGGAAATGCGTCCGAGCACTTCGCCGGTAAGCGGATCAATCTCGCGTATGCCGTCGATCTCATCACCGAAGAATTCTATGTGAAGGGCTTTTTCGTCCTCATATGCGGGAATGATCTCAAGAACATCGCCCCTCACGCGGAAGGTACCGCGATGAAAGTCGTAGTCATTGCGCGTATACTGAATGTCCACAAGACGCCCTATGATGCTCTCCATGGACACGGCCTGCCCCTCTTCCACGGGAATGATGAGCCTTGCGTAATACTCCGGGGAGCCGAGGCCGTAAATGCACGACACCGACGCAACGATGATGACGTCGCGCCTTGTCAGCAGCGCATGCGTGGCGGCATGACGCAGCTTGTCGATGTTGTCGTTGATGGCCGAGTCCTTCTCTATGTAGGTATCGGAAGAAGGCACATAGGCTTCCGGCTGATAATAGTCGTAATAGGAAACGAAGTATTCCACTGCGTTTTTGGGGAACAGCGCGCGGAATTCGCCGTAGAGCTGCGCGGCGAGCGTCTTGTTGTGGGCAAGAATGAGCGCCGGACGATTGGTCCGGGCAATGACGTTGGCCATGGTGAAGGTCTTGCCCGAGCCCGTGACGCCAAGGAGCACCTGATCGCGAATGCCCGCGTTCAGATTGGAGACCAGTTCATCAATGGCGGAGGGCTGATCCCCGGTGGGCACAAAAGAGGAATGGAGCTGAAAAAGCTGTTCGGACATGACCATGACTCGCTGTACAGGAAGAAAAAGAAGCGGGTCCGGATGACATTCCTTCCCGCGCGAGGCACATTCTGCCTTAACAGGGGATTTTTTCAAGAGGAAGCATACCACGCCGCAAGAGGCTGAAAACGTCGGATGACGCGACGCGTCCCGGCCTCTTCTCACGACGCAGAACACCGGCGGCAGCACGGCAACCACCCCGACTCCGAAGAGAACACAGCCTACTCAAAGGCCCGCACCACCTGTCCCCGCCCCGGTCCGGCCTGGCCGCCCTCTTCCGAAGCTCCTAAGCGCTTTGTTTCAAAAACGTCCCCGTCAGCTCCGCTCCGCGCGACGCGTTCAGAGAAAAGGCTTTCCTGACAGCCTCCTCCGCTGCTCTGAAATCCTGCCGGTTCGGATGCCTTGCCGCTTCGGCAAGCCGGGCCATGCGTTCCGGCGTGCGCGGATGCGTGCTTCTCGCGAGTACCTCGGGATCAAGTCTGCCCTGACAGAAAAAATGCCCGAGCACACGGCAGTTTCCGCGGAAAAGAAGCTCCTCGGCCAGAAGCGCGCAACGCTCGGCATGGGAAGAATCGGGAAAGGCGGCCATGGTGCCGAAGAAAAACACGCTTTTATGGCAAAGGCGCCCCATGAAGGCGCGCATGGCCTCGTCGGGCCCGCCTCTCCATGTCCAGAATCCGAGAATGAAACGCTCAAAACCAAGCGGAGCCTCATCCACGGCATATATGGGGAAGCCGAAGCAGTCGGCCAGATAAGCTCCTACGGCACGGGTATTGCCCGTGCGGGAAGAATACACGATGCAGGTATGCATATCAGTTTTCCAGAAGACAACGGCGAAGGGCCTCTTCGTCTTCAATGACGATAGTCCGGCGCTCGAGACGTATGAGCCCTTCCTGCACGAAGCGGCTGAGCTGTCGGCTGAGGCTCTCGCGGGAAAGTCCGAGCAGGCCGGCCAGCACCTCGCGCGTCATGACGTCGTCAAGCACGCGGGATCTTTCCACGCGGGCTTTATGAAGAAGCCAGCCCGCCACGCGACGGCGCACGGAAATCTTGCCCTGAGAGACGGCAATTTTGTTGATGAACATTCGCTGACGCATGGCAAGCGCCAGCATGACACGTTGCGCAAGACCGATGTTTTCGGAAAGAAGTGTGCGAAACACCCTGTTTTCCATGGAAAGCACCGAACACGGCGTAAGGGCCCTGGCTGAAAGAAAGGCAGCTCCTTTGCCGAAAACCCCGTAAAGATCGAGAAAATGACCGGCCCTCACCACGTGGAGCACGGTGTTCTTGCCAGACATGGACCCTTTCAGAAGTTCCACGTGCCCGGACACGAGCCAGAAGGTAACGGATGCGCCGTCTCCTTCCACGCATATCCATTCTCCCTTGGAAAACGAGCAGAGCCGCGTGACCGTCGCGAGTCTTTCCACGTCCTGAGCGCCGAGCTCCGGAAAGCTCGTGCGCAAATATTCCTGCACGTCTCGGAAAGATTCTCCAGATTCCGTCATGGCCCGCTCCTGAAAAGAGAATGAAGTCCCTGTGAAAAACGCCCCGGTATGATCGGACAGCCCCGCATTCGTGCCGGACAAGAACGGCATGAACGAGACTGAAGCCGTGCCCGTCCGACCGGACTGAACTGTCCGAACAGCAAGGAATCCGCGTTCATGCAAAACCGAAGCCCGGCGTCGTATCCGCCGGTCTCACCTGCGTACTCTAACGGAAATCTTCCTCTCCAGCCATGACCGCAGTCACATTCCGGAAAGCTGCACACAAGCTCCACAGCCAGCCCCTGCCGCCGAGTCCGGACAGTCGACGGGGCGTTTCTCTCTGTCGACATGAGGCCGAAGGCTCGAGCGCAGAAACGGCTTTTCTCAGCGCACGTGACAGTTAAAAATAAAACACCGAAAGGGAGAAAGCAAAAAACCTTCTCCCTTTCGGTGTTTTTCTGAAAAAGAAAAAACTTAGGCGTCGAGAGCGTTGACGGCCTTGGCAAGGCGGGAAACCTTGCGGGAAGCGTTCTTCCAGTGAATCACGCCCTTGCCGGCGATCTTGGAAACAGTGGAAGTAGCGGTCTTCAGAGCTTCTTCAGCGGCGACCTTGTCCTTCTTCTGAATAGCGGCGCGCACGGCCTTCACCACGTTCTTGATGCGGGTACGGGCGGCGCGGTTGCGGGCGTTGCGCTTGACACTCTGCTTTTGGCGCTTGATGGCGGAAGCATGATTGGCCACGGGAATCCTCCAGAATGATGCCCCCATGAGGGGTGTGATGCGATACGATGTCGGGCGGCAGGACGCCGCCCGTTATTGCCAGAACGACTATTTTTATGCGCCTTGGCGTTTTCTGTCAAGAGGGCGTCTGCTCTCCTACATCTGCAGGGCCGAGAAGTCGGCGAGCCTGCCCATGCGGGAAAGGAGAACCTGCAAAAGATTCAAGCGGTTGGCGCGCACGTCCATATCCTCCGCCATGACCATGACGCCGTCGAAGAAGGCATCCACCGCAGGGCGCACGCCTTCCATGAGCGAAAGGAGCTCATCGAAGCGGTCTTCGGCCCACATTTCGTCGAACCGGACAGTCATGGCATCAAGGGCGTCGGCAAGAGCCTTTTCCGGCTCTTCGGCAAGAAGCTCGCGGCGGTATTCACCCGTCGCCCCCGCGCCCTGCTTGCGCAGAATGTTGGCCACGCGCTTGAAGGTCTGGGCAGTATCGACAAAGCCGGGCTTTGCGCTTTCGGCCACCATGGCGGCAAGGCGGCGGGAAGCGGCCCACACGTCGCTGCAGCCTGCGCCCATCACTGCTTCCACGATCAGCGTGTCGTTGCCCTGAGTGAGGAAATAGTTCTTCACGCGACCGGCAAAGAAGTCGCCGAGCTTGGCCAGAGCTTCAGTCTTTTCCAGCTTCCAGCGGATGTCGTCGCTGTAGAGGGACTGGGCCTTGGCAAAGAGATCCTCCACGCGGATGCGATAGCCCTTTTCAATGAGAATACGGGCAATGCCGAGCGCACAGCGACGCAGCGCGAAGGGATCGGCCGCACCTGTGGGAATGTTGCCGAGACCGAAGCAGCCCACCAGCGTGTCGGCCTTGTCGGCCATGGACAAAAGCGCACCGAGATCGGTGGAAGGCACGGGGGTATCGGGACCGGCAGGCAGATACTGCTCGGCAATGGCATCCGCAGCCGCAGGATCGAGTCCCATCTTATGGCCGTAGATACCGCCCATGATGCCCTGAAGCGTGTCGAACTCGCCCACCATCTGGGAGACGAGATCGGCCTTGGCGCAGCGTCCCGCCACGGCGGCGGATTCGGGGTTCACCCCGGCCACCTGGGATACGCCGGGCTGTTCGGCCAGCCAGCGGCACAGCTCGGACAGACGGCGGCACTTGTCACCCATGGAGCCGAGAGGTCCGAGGAAGATGACATGATCGAGCTTTTCCTTCCATATCTCGAAGGAAGCCTTCATGTCGGTGTTCCAGTAGAACCTCGCGTCTTCCAGACGGGCGCGCAGCACGCGTTCCCAGCCCTTCTTCACCACTTCGGGCTCGCGGGAGCTCAGGTTGGCCACCGTGAGGAAGTACGGCAGAAGTCTCCCGTCCTCGCTCTCCACGCCGAAGCTCTTCTGATGCGTTTCCATGCTGGTGAGCAGAACGACGGAAGGCAGCTCCAGGAAGGAAGGATCGAAGCCGCCGAGAATGGGTGCGGGATGCTCGCAGAGTCCCTGCACTTCGTCGAGCAGGCTTTCCTTCCACAGAATGCGGCCGCCCACGCTGCGGGCAAGCTCATTGCCGCCCTCCACCACGATTCTGCGGCGTTCGACGCCGGAGAGCGTAACGCCGCACTTTTCGGCCATCACGGCATCGAAGTCGTCGGCACAGGCCACTTCAAAGGGACCACGGCCGTGCACGCGATGACCGGTGGTCATGCGGCCGGACTGCACGTCGGCCACGGTGAAGGGAATAACCTCGCCGTCCATGAGAGCCACCACCCAGCGGAGAGGACGGGCAAAGAGAAAATGGCTCGGGCTCCAGTGCATTCTCTTGGGGAAGGGAAGCGCGGCAATGATGGAGGGCGCGGCTTCGGCAATGATGGAGGAAGCCGACACGCCGCCCACGCTCTTGCGCACGGCCACGTATTCACCCTTGGGGGTCTGCTCGCGGAACAGTGCGGAAACGTCCACGCCCTGACCGCGGGCAAAGCCCAGCGCGGCCTTGGTGGGGTTGCCGTCGGCGTCGTAGGCCGCCTTCACGGAAGGACCGAGAGCCACTTCCTCGCGAACGGGGGTGGAAGAAAGAAGACCGCGGGCGTGCACCACGGCACGGCGGGGCGTGGTGTCCACGGTCAGGGAATCGAAGGTCAGACCGTGCTCCGCAAACAGTGCGGCAAAACGGTCGTGCAGCTCGCGCTCAAGGGAGGCGAGAAAACGGGCGGGCAGTTCTTCCACGCCGAGTTCAAGAACAAAAAGACTCATGGCTTACCCCTTCTTCAGCATGGGATAACCCATGGCTTCGCGCTGGGCGGCATAAAGATGGGCCACGCCGGAAGCCAGCGTGCGCACGCGGGCGATGTACCCGGCGCGTTCCGTGATGGAAATGGCTCCGCGGGCATCCAGCAGGTTGAACGTATGGGAACACTTCAGGCAGTAGTCGTAGGCGGGCAGCGGGAGCTTCACGTCGATAAGGCGCAGGCATTCCTTTTCGTAGTCGTTGAAATGCTGCAGCAGCATGGCCGCGTCGCTCTGATCGAAGTTGTAGCAGGACTGCTCGTATTCGTTCTGATGATACACGTCGCCGTAGGTGATGGAGTCGTTCCACTTGATGTCGTACACGGACTCCACGCCCTGCAGGTACATGGTCAGACGCTCAAGACCATAGGTGAGCTCCACGCTGGCGGGAGAAAGGTCTATGCCGCCAACCTGCTGGAAATAGGTGAACTGCGACACTTCCATGCCGTTCAGCCACACTTCCCAGCCGAGACCCCACGCGCCGAGGGTGGGAGATTCCCAGTCGTCTTCCACAAAGCGGATGTCATGCACGGCCGGGTCGATGCCGAGGGCCTTCAGGCTGTCGAGGTACAGCTGCTGAGGATCGGCCGGCGCGGGCTTCATGATGACCTGGAACTGAAAATAATGCTGCAGACGGTTGGGGTTGTCGCCATAGCGGCCGTCGGTGGGACGACGCGAAGGCTCCACGTAGGCGGCCTTCCAGGGCTCGGGTCCGATAACGCGCAGGAACGTGGAGGGGTTGAACGTGCCCGCACCGCATTCCAGATCCACCGGCTGCACCACGGCGCAGCCCTGTCTGGCCCAGTAATCCTGCAAGGTCAGAATAACATCCTGAAAATTCATGTAGTTCTCCTGAAGTTCGCCAATGGAGCCATTGGCCTTGCTTCCCATGCGCGAAGCGCACGGAAAAACGTCTCCCTGTCCGCCCGCGCCGCGCCGCTAAATGGACCTGAACCGGCCGTTGCCCCATTCAAGCCCGAGATGATATCGCACAAAAGCGTCGATAAGGCGCGCGGCCTGCCTTGCGCCTTCCGGCGAAGGGTGCAGCCTGCCCCATGACTCCGGTGAGTATTCCTTCACTTTTCCCAGTACGTCAAGAGCTTCCTGCTCAAGAGAGAGACTCATGTCGCCTGAACGACGGCACGAGGCGCAGCACACCTCGCCTTCCCCCACCAGAAAATGTACCTTATGCTCTCCGGCGAGAAGACGGCCGCAGCGCGCACAAAACGAAAGTTCCGGCGCGTAGCCCTGCTCTGAGGCCAGACGAAAGCGAAACAGCACCGGCATGACCGCCGGCACATCCTCTTCTCTTTCCAGAAGCTCCAGCATGCCCCGCATGAGCAGAAAGCTCGCCCCCGCATTGTCCGGCGGCACGCCCATGGCCTCAAGAAAACGCACGCAGTTGGCGGCCATGCCCTGCCTGCGCCAGTTGCGGCGCAGTCTGTCGGGCCCGGCCAGAAGCGTGGCCTCGCTCAGGTTGAGAAAACGCCCGTCCCGGGAATACGCAGCGCTTACCCGAAGCTCGTTGAACGCGTCGAGGCAGCCGGTGAAACGTCTGCGACTCCGACTTCCACCGAAGGCGAAGGCCGTAAGCAGTCCCTTTTCACGCGCCAGAAGACGTACCCACAGATCCGCCTCCCTGAACTTTCCGACGCGAAGCACCAGAGCGTCGTCCGACCACTGCTGCATGACAAAATTCCGTACCGGACAAGAGGCGAACAGAAAAGCCTCCCCGTCTCCTCCGGCGCATAAGGAAAACGACCGGGACATGACGCCCCGGCGCGGGTCTTTCAGAGAAAACGGGCTTCGGACGAGTCTGCGGCCCTGCCTTTTCCTGAAAAATTGCGACGCAGAGCGTCGCAATCACGGATTTTCCCGCAAAAGACTCGAAGCGGCACAAGCGCGTTCCCGGATCCCGGCCTGCGTACAAAGCACACAGACCACAACCTCAGAAACACCGGCCCCTGCGTCTTCCAGAACGATTTCTTCCGTCTTCTACTCGGCGGGCGGGAAGCTCATGGTCACCACTCTCGGCGAGGTGGAGCGCTCAAGTTCCTTGCCGTCGTACACGACCCGCACGGCTCTTGCGTTGCCGAGACGGATGACGAGAGAATCACGGAACGACATGGAAAACGTGTCGCCCCTGCGCAGCGTACGCTGCTGCTTCTTGCCGTCCGGTTCAAAGCCCATCCAGCAGTCGCCCGTGTCGGCAATGACTTCGACCTGATGCATGCCGTCGGGAAGAGCCGCGGGCTGTTCCTCGTCCGCGGGCGCAGCAGAAGCGGCTGCATCCTGCACGACCTCAGCATCCGCCGGGGATGCGGGAGCGGGCTCCTGCGGCTGCGACACGGCGGCAGAGGGGGCAGAAGCCACGTCCTGCACGGCTTCGGACTGCTGCACAGGCTGCTGCACGACGGGAGCCGCCTGCGTTTCGGGAGCCGGAGGAGCAGGAACCGGAGCGGGTGCGGCATTGCCCCAGGTAGGCATGGCCGAAGAAGGGGCGCTCTCTGCGCCGGACACGGAAGACGGGGCTTCATAATCCCTTGCGGCAAAGAAGTGCAGATAGGCCATGTACGCACCGCTGGCCAGCGCAAGCACCAGCACTATCTTGAACACGCCTCCGAGAATGACCGGAAGAATGCTCGGCTTCACCGACGTATAGGTGGCGCTTTCCGCAATGACCGGATGGGACACGCTTTCAAAGCCCTCGAGACCGCGCAGCCACTCGGTCACATCTTCCTGGGCAAAGCCGAGAAGAAGTGCGTATTCTTTAATGAAATGATGAACGTAGACGGTACGGGGAAGCGTATCCGACCCGTTTTCTATCCCCTGAAGTATGCGGGTGGGAATCTTGAGACGGTCGGCAACGTCAGCCACGGTCATGTCGCGGCCCTCGCGGGCCTCACGGAGCTTAGCTCCCAGTTCTGCCAGAGTCATAGCGCGCCTCAGTTACGGATGTCGATGAGCGCCTTGTCACGAAGCTGAGCAGTATACTGCTGAAAACGCTCCTGAAGGCGGGGACGGCGCAGAATCTGTTCGATGCGGCTTGCGGTTTCGGCATCGGGCACGGCATTGCTGTGATCCACGCCCTCCGCCTCCTCAAAGTCGAGCAGGGCAATCTGCGCCTTGTTGGCGTTCATGCTGAGAAGAGGAGACACGTCGCCCTTCTTCATGCGCGAAACCTGCTCCATCATGCCGGGAGCCATGTCGGAAAGCGCCATGAAGCCGAGATCGCCGCCCTCCTGGGCATTGGGGCCGATGGAAACGGCACGCACGGCATCGCGGAAGGAAACCTTGCCGGACGCAATGTCACGCGCCCACTTTTCCGCATCGGCCTCCACGGGATAGATGAGCATGGCCACTCTTGCGCGGCCGGAAGCGAATCCCGCCATGTTCTTACGATAGTAGTCGTTGATTTCATCTTCCGTAACGACGACCTTGTTCACCACGTTGCGGCTCATGAGCCGCTGCGACACGATCTGCACGTACAGCCTGTCGCGAAAGACTTTTTCAGAAATGCCTTCCTGGGCAAGCTGCTTGAAGAACACGTCTCGGGAAAGCTGGCTGTCCTTGACGATGCGGTCAATGGCGGCATCCACGTCGGCGTCTGAGATCTCTATCTTTTCCTTGTCCGCTTCCTGAAGCAGAATTTTATCGTTGATCATCCTGTCGAGGACGGCCTTGCGGACTTCCGCCACCATCTGAGGATTCTTGGCGGGATCAAGCTTCTGTCCGACAAGTTCGGACTGAAGTTCCCTGTCGAGCTCACGGGCAGTGATCATGTCGCCGTTGACGACTGCGGCGATGCGGGAAACGGGCACCGCGAACACCGGCTGTGCGGAAAAAAGGGACGCCGCACAGGCAAGAGATATGAAAAGGGTACGCAAAACAGCACACTCCTGATATTTGATAAGATAGTTGTTTATAGCCTGTTTTTTACGCACTGGCAACGTTCGCCCCAGGAGGCTCATGCTGCGGAACAACGCCGCCTCCCGTACCATAATAATGTGCGTTCATTGAAAATATTTCACCTTCGTCATAAAAGATTCCGGCGCTCCCGGCCATGCCGCACGTTATTTTATCAGACGCCGGAACGTTGAAGCGCCGGGGCAGTTCCGAGGCGTGAAGGGCCCTCCGCAGCGGCAGACAGAAAAAAACGTCATCAGACGGCAGTGCCGGACGCATCCTGCTCCTGAAGCGTCCCCAGAAGCCGACGCGCCTCGTCGAGCTGCCGGGCGGGCGTTTCCCCGTCGCCCAGAGAAAGCTCCAGCGTAGCCGGAGGCTGCAGGCGTATGCGATCCCTGTGCGCCATGACGAGCCGTACGATGTCTTCCGGCCGAACTTTCTTCTGTCCGTCCGCCCATGTCACGCGGACCCGGTCCGGCAGAATGTCCGCCCGGGCCACGCCAAGCTCGTTCACGCGGCGCTTGAAGGCGAGCACGGCAAGAAAGTTTTCCACAGGTTCGGGGAACGGACCGAAACGGTCGCGTATTTCCATTTCCACGTTTTCCCGCGTCACGGCATCGGAAGCAGAGGAAAGCATCTTGTAGTACTTGAGCCTTTCGTGAGCGTCCTCCACGTAAGTGTCTGGAATGTGGGCGGGAATGCCGAGGTTGATTTCCGTCTCCGTACGAAGCAGCTCCTCCTCGCCCTTGAGTCTGGCCACGGCGTCCTCCAGCATTTCCAGATACAGGTCGAGTCCCACGCGGGCCATATGACCGGACTGAGCCTCGCCGAGTATGTTGCCCGCCCCGCGCAGGCGAAGATCCTCCATGGCCACCTGAAATCCTGCGCCGAGATAGTCCATTTCCAAAATGATGCGCAGCCTCTCCCTGGCAAGGCTCGGCAGATGCTCCACGTCCGACACCACGAACACCGCGTAGGCCTGACGGTCGGATCTCCCCACTCTGCCTCGGAGCTGATAGAGCTGCCCCAGACCGAACATCTGCGCCTGATCCACGATGAGCGTGTTCGCTCTGGGGAAGTCAAGACCGGATTCCACAATGGCCGTGCACACGAGCACGTCGAGCTCCCCGTGCCAGAACTTGTGCATGGTGTCCTCAAGTTCCTTTTCCGCCATCTGCCCGTGAGCCATGCCCACGCGCGCATTCGGCACGAGTTCCTTCACCATGGCCGCCGTCTGCGGCAGCGTCTGCACCCGGTTGTGCACAAAAAACACCTGCCCCTGCCTCGAAAGCTCGCGTTCCATGACCTGCCGGAGTGCCCCGCGGTCCCGGTCGATGATGGCCGTAGCCACGGGCTTGCGTTCGGCCGGCGCGGTCTCAAGAACGGAAAGCTCACGTATGCCGGACATGGAAAGCTGAAGCGTACGGGGAATGGGCGTAGCCGTCAGCGTGAGCACGTCCACGTTTTTTCGGAGCGCCTTCAGCTTTTCCTTGTGGCGCACGCCGAACCGCTGTTCCTCGTCCAGAATGAGCAGTCCGAGATTGGGGAGCTGCACGTCCTTGGAAAGCAGTCTGTGCGTACCTATGAGAATGTCTGTCTGACCACGCGCCGCAGCTTTCAGGGTCTCGGTCTGTCTTGCCTTCGGCACGAAGCGGCTGAGCAGTCCCACATTGACGGGAAAACCCGCCATGCGCGAACGAAACGTCTGATAATGCTGCTCCGCAAGCACGGTGGTAGGACACAGAAGCGCCACCTGACGCCCGTCACAGGCTGCGCGGAAGGCCGCGCGAAGCGCCACTTCCGTCTTGCCGAACCCCACGTCGCCGCAGACAAGCCGGTCCATGGGCACGGGCTTGTCCATATCCGCAAACACTTCCTGAATGGCGCGGGCCTGATCGGGCGTTTCCTCAAAGCCGAAGGTTGCCTCAAACTCGTGATACATCTCCCCTACGGGAGAATAGGAAAAGCCTTTGGCCACCTTGCGCCACGCGTACATCTGCATGAGATCGGCAGCCACTTTCTCCACGGCGCGGCGCGCCTTTTCGCGGCTGCTCGTCCACGCCGTACCGCCAAGACGATCCAGCGTCGGCGGCGGTCCGTCGGCCTTGAACTTCTGCACCACGGACAGCCTGTCCACAGGCAGATAGAGCTTTGCGCCATCGGCATATTCGAGGAGAAGATAATCATTGTCCACGCCGGTGTTGCCGGGACTCATGCGGTGCAGGCCGCCGAATCGTCCCACGCCGTAGTCGCGGTGCACGAGCAGGTCGCCCACGCGCAGGTCATCATACCGGTCAAGCCCCCGGAACGCCCCCGAAGCCACTCGATGCGAACTCTCCGCCTTGGGCTGAAGTATCTCCTCGCCGAGAACGAGACAGCCGTCCCACACGAGGTCCGCGCCCTGACGATACGGGGCCACCACGGCGTAAAGCCCACGGCCCTCGGGATCATACCGCAGCGAGGGCAGAATGCCGTCCTGCTCCGCCAGCTTGAGAAACTTGCGTCTGCCCCGCTCCGAGGCAAAGGCCAGCACCACCTGTCTGTGCGAGGCCGTCCAGGATCTGAGTCCGGCAGAAAGCTGCTGCCAGGGGCGGTCCTGCTCCGTCCGGCCGGGAAAAAGCTCGGCAAAACTGTGCAGGCTGCGCTCAAGAAGATCCTCGCCCGTCTGCTCCGTACCCATGGTCAGAGGCTCGGAATAAAGACGGGGACGGCTTTCCAGCGCCTTCCGTACAGTTTCGGCATCGCGCACGGCCATGTACGCAGGCTGCGCGAGGCTGCTTTCTTCCGACTGCACGCGAACATGCTCCCGCCACCGGCTTTCCGTCTCAGCGAGCTCGTCGCATACCTCGCGGCGCCCGGGCAGAAAGCACATGGTGTCCGGAGCAAGCCAGTCGTCCAGCGACGATGCGGCGGCATACAGACAGCCGGGCAGAAGACGAGCGTCCTTCTCCTCCAGCGCACGCTCAAGAGACATACGGGAACGTTCGCTCATCGTGCCCGCCTTCGCGCGGGACTTCCAGAAGTCGCGAACGCTCTTTTCCCATGCGCTGCCGGAAGCAAACGGCGTCACGGGCAGCAGCGTCACCTCGTCAAGCTGCCCCACGGAACGCTGAGTCACGAAATCGAACACGCGCATTTCATCGACGGTGTCGCCGAAAAATTCCAGTCTGAGCGGTTTTTCATAGCCCGGAGGCAGCACGTCCAGAATGTCGCCGCGGCGGGCCATGTCGCCCGCATGAGCCACCATGGGCACACGCTGATATCCCCATTCCGCAAGCTGGTCGAGAAGAAGCTCGGGCGACAGATCCTCGCCGCGACGAACGGTCATGGTCCGGCCGTCCAGAAAATCAAGCGGGGGCAGCAGCGGTATCATGTTGTCCAGAGTGAACACCACGCCCCGGGCCTGCCCCGTGCGCAGGGCGTACAGCACGGCAAAACGCTCAGCCCATCCTTCCCGGCTGAGAGAGCGCGCACTGAAAGGCGGAAGAAACACCCACGGTCTTTCCCATACGGGCAGACCGGACGCACTGCGGGACTCTCCGGCGTGAGAATCAAGACGTCCCACGGAAAGCTCGGGCGTGAAAAGCGTGGTCAGACCACGCATGACGGCAAGCGCCTCCCGGCTGCGCACGGCCACGGCCGCGTGACGGCCAAGGCGCGTCGCTTCCACGGCCAGTCGGGCCAGCGTGGCCGAGCCTGCGCGGCATACGGTGAGCCCGGCGTGCTCTTCCATCCTACGAAGCAGAGATTCTTTATCCATGGTCAAAAGCGGACATGAAAAAACAGAAAAAAAGCCCCCTCATGCATGAGGGAATACGGTTTCAACCGTATCAGCAAGACGCCCGCTTCGCAACACGGCCGTCATGAGAGACATGTCGCCCTTCAAAAACGAGCATCCCCTTCTCACTCGCCCGCTCCGGAGGCGAGTCCCCTTGCCGGGCCTCCTTTCGCTTTTCTTTTGCAGTGAATGCCGCTTTTTTCCGTCGCCTTGCCTTCCCCCGGAAACTCGGCTACCCTGCCTTCATGCAGAACGACCGGCACATGCTTTCCCGCATATTCTTCGTCATGATGGCGGAACGCCACTGGCGCAGCCATCTCTAAAGACACGCGGCCTCGAGTCCGACGTGTCTTTGCCGTCCTGCATCCCGTGCCGTCACCAGATGACGGCGCGCCTCTTCGCCAGTCTTTTTCTGTGCCTTCCGGTCAGCCATGACCTTTTCGCAGGACACAGAGAATCTTCACGCCTTTCGGACTCTCCTTCACGGATTCTGCGGCGGCCTGAAACCCGCCATTCCTCCGGGGGCTTTCGAGAGAAAGCCGCCGGACCATCCGCAACCAGGGAGCTTTTCCGTGTCTCTTTTCCCTTCTTTCCGACCGGTACTTCTCAATCTTGCCGGCAGCGCCATTCTGGCCTTCGGTCTTTATAACATTCATGCCCTTTCCGGCGTGACGGAAGGCGGCATTCTCGGCGCCACGCTGCTTCTGCATCACTGGTTCCATGTTTCCCCGGCATGGTCCGGTCTCGTCATGAACGCCGTATGCTACCTGCTCGGCTGGAAGCTCATGGGCGCAGGCTTCGTCCTCTACTCTCTCGTGGCGGGCGGAGGCTTTTCCCTCTTCTACGCGCTCGTCGAAATGTTCCCGCCCCTGTGGCCCGAACTTGCCCAGATGCCGCTTCTCGCCTCCGTGCTCGGCGCTCTGTTCGTGGGCGCAGGCGTCGGACTCTGTGTTCGGGCAGGCGGAGCCCCCGGCGGAGACGATGCCCTCGCCATGAGCATTTCCCATCTTACGGGCTGGAACATCCGCTGGCCCTATCTTTTGAGCGACCTTGTCGTTCTTCTGCTCTCCCTCTCCTACATTCCTTTAGAACGCATAGGATACTCGCTGCTCACCGTCGTTCTCTCCGGTCAGCTCATCGGCTTCGTGCAGGGCTTCGGTGCAAAGCAGGGACAATCCTCCTGACTCCGCGCCGCTTCTGTGGCGGCATGAGCATCCCGACATGCCGGACGGCTTCCGTCCGGCATGCGTCGACATCCGGCTCAGCCGGATGTCTCACGTCTGCAGCACCCCACGCAGGAAGAGCGAGCCCCCTCTTTTTCTCTCCAACATCTTTCACCAGCCTCCCGCATTCCGGCCGAAACGTCCTTCCGGCCATACTCCTTCCCGTACAAAACAGCCTCAGACACCGACAGGCTTTCACTCCGCCCCGCCTTATCATTTTCGTACAAGACGCATTCTTCAAGTTGCCACGTTCAAAGGGCATCCATTCCATAAAGTTTTCCGGATACCGCAGAACATGACAGAGAGTTTTCCGTCTACGTGAAAAATATTTCTTTCTCTTTACTGAAAAACATGCATTATCATTCGACGGCATATATACTTTTTGGCAACGGCGTCGCATAACATCGAAGAACAACTTGACGCGACGCATAAAAATCATTTTTATCGGAGAGCGTCATCCGGCATTTTTTCACATATACCATTCTTCATTTCCGCAGGAGATTCCTCATGATTACGAACTGGCCGCTTGTTTTCTTCACCGTGTTCTCGCAGCTCGGCACAGGGCTGGCGCTCTTTGCCTGGTGGAAGGACCATCACGGGGATTCTCCCAGCGCCAAGAACTGGCAGACTTCCGGCATAAGCGCCGCCGTGGCCACGGTGGCCGGACTGGTTACCTTCAGCGGAACAGCCTCGGGCGCCATGCTCGTCGCGCAGATCTGCTGTCTCATCCTGGCGGCATGCGCTCTCGGCGCATGGAAGCGCTGCTCCGTCTGCGGCCTTCTGGCCTGGATTGCAGGCGCTGCGGGCGTCATGGCCGAAGCTGCGGCTGCCATTCCCGGAGAAGTATGTACTACCTCCGGCCTGTTTCCCCTCGCGCTCTTTCCGCTCTGCACCGTCATTCTCGGCGCCGTCTTCTCCCAGCTCAAGCAGATGGGCGAACCGGACGATCCCGCCGTGCGCTACGGCCGCTTCTATATTCCCCTGCGCATCTGCCTGTGGCTCATGCTCGTCATCACGGCCATTGCGCCCTGCATCGCCTGGGACGACCCCTTCATGAGAAAGTCCGCCATCATCTGGATGCAGACCCAGCTGTACTGGATGGGCGTCATCTTCAGCGGCGTGGTCATCGGCCTTTCCCATATGGGACGCATCACGCTGCTCGTTCAGGCCATTGTGGCCATCGTCAGCATCACCGGTCTGCGCACGGCCTTCTATGCCGACGGCGTTCACGGCATCATCGACATGAGCACCCTCTACATGCACTGATCCGCAAAAATTTCCTCACGCCCGGGGCTTGACAAGCCATGGCGCTTAGTGTAGCTATGTCCCCGTTGCGTATAACACTGCGCTTCATTGCGCGGAGAGATGTCCGAGTCGGCCGAAGGAGCTCGCCTGCTAAGCGAGTATACGGGCATAAACCTGTATCGAGGGTTCAAATCCCTCTCTCTCCGCCATTCTGTTTGAAGAAAAAAAGGGTTACGATAAAAAATCGTAGCCCTTTTTTCGTAGTTTTTCCCGACGTTTTCACACTGTCCCATCGTCGTGCAACGTTTTCCTGAGAAGCGGCATTCCTTGCCAGGGCAAAGTCGGAAACTGCACCATACGGGACTCTGAAAAACGACTGCTGAAGATTCCTATAGCCGCCCGCCTGCCTCACGGATGAAGAGAGGGAAAATCTTTTTCACTGACAGCCGCTCACTCTCAGCCACTACGGTCGTTTGTCGCCTGCCTTTCTGTGGAAGCCGCTATACACGACAGGCAGGAAGAGTATTCCGTTGTGCTCAGCAAAGCTGATCAGTCCGGCAAACCTGCTGTCTTTATCGAATATCTGCTGGAAACTCTGATGACAGCGTCGGGAGGACACCAGCGATAAAACGTGCGTATCAGCCGCCGACCGTTCTCTCCCCCTCAAAAAAATAAGCCTTTTACTTTACCTCATTGAGAGGTTGTTATTTTATAGCTTTAGACTATTAATGAAACTTTATAAGTTGAAAAATCAAATTATATGGAGGTGATATAACATGCAATCTAATAACTATCCCCATAAAGTCTTCGACTGGAAACCATACATTAAGGTAATCGGTATTGGCTATACGGGAGAAAGCGTCATAAATTATATGATTGAGTATGATCTCAACGATGCCGATTTAATAGCTATTAATCATAAAGATGAACTAAGATTAAAAAATAATCTCCATACATTTTATGAATCTGAATTTAATATTATCATTTGCAATTTATCAGAAGCAAATGTCAGCAGTTTACTGTATGATATATCAAAGATGTCACATTCATATGGTATACTTACCATAGTAATTGCTACATTTGATGAAAATTTATTCGAATATCGACACGAAAATATTATTAAAAAAATCGTTAATAACTCTGATAGCATTATAATTATCCCTAACGTTAAGGAATGCCATGCCAGTTTACCAACCACATCTCAACAATTTTATGCCAGGGACAAAAAAGTAGTCAGAGCTATACGATCACTGATTTGCTCTGCTACGAAAAACAGCATTATTGCCCACGACTTTACAGATATAAGAACTATCACGAGCGTCAAAGGCATTGCCTGTTTTGGCGAGGGGAGCGCATCTGGAGAAAACCGCGTTATTAAAGCCGTACAAAACGCTCTTCGCGATTTACAGCTTAATGAATTTCAGAGGGGCATCTGCAAAGCTCTCTTGGTTAATTTAAGTGTTGATGATGACTTTTCTCTGGAAGAATTCGATGCAGCGGCGACCCTGATATCCGAAACACACAGCTGCAAGGATGAACCCGACATACTCGTTGGGTTACTGCCCTGTGAAAAAACAACGGACGAAGCTTATGTTTCCATCATTGCTACTGGCATTGAAGTCGAAGCAGTTTTAAAAAAGTAAAAGAGCATATGGTATTCAATCTCCACCCCATCGCGTAGCCGATGCACTTAACTTCAGGAAAATTGATCACAGCAACCTGACAGGTCAATTAAACACCAAAAGGAATGAGCAAAAAAAACGGTTTAGTTTAACGATTTTAAGGTATCTCTCAGCCCGGTGAGTCAGCCAAGGTCTTATCAATCAACGTTGCCAGACGCCCCTTGACGGTACGGCACCGCATACCCCGCGTATCATCCGGGCACATAAGGAGCTCTCATGACCATTCTCTGCATAGGCGACAGTCTTACCTACGGTTACGGCGTCAGGCGCGCAGAAACCTGGTGTGCCCTGGCCTCGAATCTTACGGGACATGAATTCATAAACCGGGGCGTCAACGGAGCGACTACCGGAGAAATGGCGGAACAGGAGCTCCTTGGTGATGAACTTTTCGTCATGGGAGGGCTGAACAATCTTTTCATGGGCATGCCCGTAGCCGTGCCACTTGCCGACATACGCATGATATGCAAACGAGCCGTAAGCATGGGCATACGTCCCACGGTGGGAATTCCCATGCAGATTTCCGGGGAGGTTTCAGAAGCATGGTGCGAGGGCCCCGTGGACATGGACCTCGTGCGCTCCGCCTATGCGGATTTCGCCCGAGCCCTTCTGCTCCAGTGCCGGGAAGACCATACCGACGTCATCGACCTTCGTCCCGTCATCGGTCCTGATCTTCTGTCCTTCGACGGCATCCACCTGAGCAGATCGGGGCATGAGCGCATGGCGCAGGCTGTGGCCGCCCACTGGAACGCGAGGCGGAACTGAACGCCTCCAAAAGATTCTGCACTCGGAAATTCGTTATCCGTACCCCGGGCTGCTAGCCCTTACGAAGCTCACAATCAGGTTTCAGCGTTCCGGCGAACGCAGGCAGAAAACGAGTCGCAGCAATGAATATGGCAAGGCCCGCGCAAGGTGCGGCGGCAAGGGCCAGAAAAGCCGCACTGTAGCTCACGTGATGAGCAAAAAGTCCGCCGTAGGTGTTGCTGAGCGAGGCTCCTACGCCCTGAATGGTAAGAACGAGCCCGAGTCCCATGTTGACGTGTCCGCTGCCCCGAAGAAGCCGAGCCACAAGGCCGGGCGTGGCCACCCCCAGAAGGCCCGCGCCCACGCCGTCCAGCATCTGTACGGGAATGATGTTCCACGGGCTTTCCCACAGTCCTGCAATGCATCCGCGCACGGGAAGCGCCAGCAGCGCCAGCAGAAAAAGATGCCCGTAGCCTTTTTTCTGCGCAACCTTCGAGCCCCACAGCGCCACGACTATCATGGTGGCCTGCGCAA
Organism: uncultured Mailhella sp.; assembly: GCF_944324575.1. Classification (GTDB taxonomy): domain Bacteria; phylum Desulfobacterota; class Desulfovibrionia; order Desulfovibrionales; family Desulfovibrionaceae; genus Mailhella. Next base: position 63,135 of record NZ_CALUWV010000002.1, read on the forward strand.
GCACGACGGTTCCCGCAGTATAAGCCGCGCCGTTGACGCTGAACCGCGCCACGGCAGACTGCCCGAGAAGAGGCAGAAGCGCGGCATTGCCGAGATGAAAGAAGAACAGCGTCAGCGCCACGGCAAGCAGCGCTTTGTCGTAAAAAAGCAGGCGAAAATTTCGTGCGGGCCGTTCCTTTCCGCCGTGTTCCGCAGGCTCAAGCCCGCGCGCCACGGCATAGTCGATATGCGAAGGATTGATGCAGGCCAGACTGAACACGGCCAAAGCACCCATGATCATCATGACGAAAAACACACCCGGAATGCCGAAAAAGTACCCGACGACCCCGCCCATGACCGCAGTGGAGGCATTGCCGGCATGACTCCATGCCTCGTTGACGCCGAGCCTTGCGGCAAGCCCCTTCTGCCCCACCATGCCGAGCGTAATGCCGGTAAGCGACGGCGCAATGGCCGCTGCGGCCATGCTCTGCAGCACGCGCGAAAAACCCGCCGCGAGCGCACCGCTCCATAGAAAAACAAGACCGCATCCGAAAACGATGAGGCAGACGCTTGAGGCGATCATCAGACGCTTGTGCCTGGTATGGTCGGCAAGTGCGCCAAGCGGCGTAATGCAGAACAGCTCGGCCAGTCCGCCGACCGTCATGACAAAGCCTATTTCATCGGGCGTCCAGCTCTGCGACTGAAGATACACGCCGAGAAAGGGTCCCAGTCCGTCGCGCACGTCGGCAAGGGCAAAGCAAAGCAGGGAAAGAAACAGCAGGGAACGGCGTCTGGAAGCGTCCTCGACCATCAGAAACCTCTATTTACAACAAAATTCGGTCAACCGTATATTTTATCAGCTTATAGTTAAAAGTCAACGGTTACGGTCTTCTGTCGTCTCGTTCCGGAAAAGTTTCGACAGATGCAAAGCGTCGCCCGTGCACAGCCGCCGGACGAAGCTTGTTCCGGAACGCGGCCGAGTCATGAACAGCAACATCGAACGCCGTTGTCCCCCTGCCCTTCGAGGAATAGTCTCCGACGAAACAGCAGGCCTGAGTTCCCATGCATGGATGAAGCGGCGACGACTCTTTCCGTCCCCGGAATCCGGACGCCCCTCCCCCGAAATTCCCTGTCCGGAACGGGGTCCGAGCACACGGAAAATCAGCCTGTCCACAAAAGTGAACAGGCTGATCTCACAAAGGAAAACAAGACGAGGAGGGTATGGAAGGTTCATGACTTTCTGCATGACCTGTGATGAATCATGCAGCAGGACGACATGCAAAGTCACGTTTCAAACTCTTTCAGGGGGCAGTACTCTTTTCTTTCCATGCTTTGAAGAGAAGATATCCTTTCCTGATGCCCTTCAACATGATTCTGCATTCCTGCCGATTCGTAAAAGAGTGTCGTAGATTCTGGACGCATCATGCCGGAGCCGAAGACCACGGCCAGAGCAGACAGGAAAACGTCGCCGGAAAGCGGCGCATACAGAAAAACCGGTCTGACCGAAGGAGGTGACGATCAGACCGGAGATACAGGGGAAAACCAGAGGGAAGACAATACGGCTGTCCTGATGGGGAGAGACATCGACCGCCGTCATGGTACTTTTTTAGCTCATCCGCCGAAAAAGTCACGTTTCAAAATCTTTCCCCGTGATGAAACATTTTGAAAGGTCTGAAGCAGGACACCTTCTGAACGCCCAAAGGGCTACCTCTCTGCCGCCTATCTACTATTACATAGTAATATTTGATATTTTTCTGCAAAAACAAAGCAGAACGACTACAGTCGTCCGTCCGTGGGCATAGTTGACTGCCAGGACGCGCATTTGCGTTTTTCCACTGTCGCGGATATTCTTAAAAAGGTATTTCAGCCTCCCCGCTTCTTCCGCACCAGCGCGGGTCATTCCCGCCGACGAGAAGTGATGACAACGCCCATCTCTCCGCAGAAGAAACGCGGAGAACAGAAGGAACACAGCATGAAAAAAATCTGCACTTTCGGACTCATAGTCACGCTGCTTCTCGGCAGCGGCTGCGCCATGCAGAGCAACACGGGCCGGGGCGCGGCCTACGGCACGGCCGGCGGCGCGGCCGCAGGCGCCATTCTCGGCCAGATCATCGGCGGAAACACCAAGTCCACGCTCATCGGCACGGCGGCGGGCGCAGTCATCGGCGGCCTTGCCGGAACCGGCATCGGCAACATGATGGACCGTCAGGAAAACGACATGCGGCAGGCGCTTGCCAATTCGCAGGCCGTGGCCGTTCAGCGAGAAGGCAACGCGCTTGCCCTCACCTTCAAGAGCGACTTCACCTTTGATGTCAACTCCACGAACATCCGTCCCGGCCTCTACACTGAACTCGACCGTGTGGCACAGGTACTTTCCTCCTACCCGCAGACCACCATTATCGTGACCGGCCACACCGACAGCACTGGTTCCGAGTCCTACAATCAGCAGCTTTCCGAACGCCGCGCCCAGAGCGTGAAGAACGCCCTTGTCCAGCGCGGTGTGGACGCTTCGAGGATACAGGCCATAGGCTACGGCGAAAGCTCGCCCATTGCCGACAACAATACGGAATTCGGCCGTCAGCAGAACCGCCGCGTAGAAGTGCGCATCAATCCCATGCAGCAGTAGAACGCCGTCCCGGGACCGGGCTCGGCACGGGGCAGCATCCGACGTTCTCCCCGGCAGGGCGCCCAGGCAGGCGCCCTGCTTCTGTCTGTTCTGCATACCGGCTCCCTCCTGACACGCCTGACACGGGCCGCCCCGGATGAAAAAAGAACGTCGACACGTCATGAATGCCGGAATATTCCGCGCATGTTCCGCAAAAACTTACCGCCCGTCCGATCCTCATGAAGGAATATGCGCTCATGTTCATTGTGGCCTTCGTTTCGGCCACCATTCTTCCCGCCCAGTCGGAAGCGGTGCTCATCGCCCTTGTGGCCGACGGCGACCGGTCTACCTGGGCGCTTGTGGCCGCAGCAACCGCAGGCAACAGCCTGGGTTCGGCCACCAACTGGGGGCTCGGGCTGTTTGCTCACAGATTCATGCACGCCCGCTGGTTTCCCGTATCCCCGGCCCGGCTGCTCAAGGCGGAGCAGTGGTATCACAAGTACGGCCGATGGTCCCTTCTGCTGAGCTGGATGCCCGTCATGGGCGACGCTCTCACTCTTGCCGCCGGGGTCATGAGAGAGCCGTTCCCGTCGTTCTTTTCCATCACGCTCACGGCCAAGCTGCTCCGCTACCTCGTCCTTGTCGGACTTTACATGGCCGTGGCATAAACGCCGCTCCCGGACTGATCCCCCTCCAGGAAAAGCCCTTTTCTTTGCGATTCGGCAGGATTCTGAGCTGCTCCGCATGAGACTTCCGCACGAGCGACCATACCGAATCTTTACGCCCGAGCAACCGGGCGAAGGAGCCTGAACATGATTGATGTGTTAACCGAGATTCCGCTGAACGCCATGCCGGGCTTTCGCATCGGACACGCCGAAGATAAGGCGGGGCTGACCGGCTGCACGGTAATTCTGGCCGATACCGACATGGCGGCAGGCATCGACGTGCGTGGCGGCGGTCCCGCTTCCCGGGAGACGGAACTTCTCTCGCCCGTGACCTCATGCGAACGCATACACGCCGTGCTGCTCAGCGGCGGCAGCGCCTTCGGACTGCGCGCCGCAGACGGCGTCATGCGATTTCTGGAAGAGCGCGGGCGCGGCTTCGACACCGGTTTCGCGCGAGTTCCGCTGGTATGCGCGTCCTGCCTGTACGACCTTGAAATCGGCGACGCCGCAGCCCGGCCCGACGCCGACATGGGTTACCGAGCCTGTGTGGACGCGCAAAACAACCGCGCCGTGTGCGGCAACGCGGGAGCCGGAACAGGGTGCACCGTGGGCAAGCTGAACGGCACGGCAACCATGATGAAATCCGGACTCGGCTGCCATGCCGTGCGCGTTGGAGACGTATGCGTCGGGGCTCTCGTGGCCGTGAACGCCCTGGGCGATGTTTTCGAACCGGACAGTTGCCGAAAGATCGCGGGAATGCTCTCGCCGGACAAAAAACGCTTTGCCGACAGCGAAAAGGCACTCATGGCAACCTGTGCGGAACGCAAAGACAACCTCTTCACGGGCAACACCACCATAGGATGCATCATAACCAACGCCGCCTTCGACAAGACGCGGCTTAAAAAAATTGCGGCCATGGCCCACAACGGCCTTGCGCGTACCATTCGTCCCGTGCACACGTCCGCCGACGGCGACACCATCTACGCGCTTTCCACGGGCAACGTGCGCGCCAATCAGGACGCCGTGGGAACCCTTGCGGCCCATGTCATGGCAAAGGCCGTCAACGCCGCCGTGCTGGCTGCCGAAGGAATGCCGGACTGTCCGGCGGCCCGCGATCTTACCTTCTGACGCCCGTCTTCCGGGAAGAAACAATACCTTTCTGCCTGCCTGTGCCCGGCAGAATACAGGCGCAGGCAGGAGAAAACGCGCCGTCCGTGGCCGATTTTCCCCGCTCGTCCGAAGAAAAGGCGACGAGAGCGCCGAACATTCCCGATGTCCGGCGCTCTCGGACGCAGCACCCAAATCTCTGCCGGGTGTCCGGTCCCACGTGTCCGGCACGAACCGGCGCTTTTTCCCCCGCTGTCTTTGCCGCAAAAAGCGCCTTTCCGGGGACGGCGGTCCTCCGAAACGCTGTACGCACGGTAGCCCGTCTTCCCTGCCGAGGACAAAAGTCTCCTGCGCTCTGTCTGCCGCCTTTCTGTCCAAACGCAGACGCGCGCCGGGCTTAAACGCGCAAAAGGGCCCCGTTCCCAGATGGGAACGGGGCCCTTCGTGTATCCTTGGCTGGATGATGGTTACTTCACTTCGGTGAAGTCGGCGTCGACTACGTCGTCATCCTTCTTGCCGGAGTTCTGCTGAGCCTGCTGACCGGCCTGATCGCCCTGCTGCTGAGCCTGAGCGTTCTTGTAGAGTATTTCAGCAAGCTTGTGGGAAGCCTGGGAGAGGTCATCGGAAGCCTTCTTGATGGCTTCGGTGTCAGTGCCTTCCATGGCCTTCTTCAGCACTTCGGTCTTGCTTTCCACGTCGGCCTTCACTGCGGGGTCAATCTTGTCACCGAGGTCCTTGAGGGACTTTTCAGTGGCATAGATGAGGGCGTCGGCCTGGTTGCGGGCCTCGATGTTCTCCTGCTTCTTCTTGTCTTCGGCGGCGTTGGCTTCCGCTTCACGCACCAGCTTGTTGATCTCTTCTTCGCTGAGGCCGGAAGAAGACTTGATCTGAATGGACTGTTCCTTGCCGGTACCGAGGTCCTTGGCGGACACGTTCACGATGCCGTTGGCGTCGATATCGAAGGTAACTTCAATCTGCGGCACACCGCGGGGAGCAGCGGGAATGCCGGTGAGCTGGAACTTGCCGAGCGTCATGTTGTCGGCCGCCATGGGACGTTCGCCCTGCAGAACATGAATGTCCACGGCAGGCTGGTTGTCCGCAGCGGTGGAGAAGGTCTGACTCTTGCGGGTAGGAATGGTGGTGTTGCGGTCGATGAGCTTGGTAAACACGCCGCCCATGGTTTCAATGCCGAGGGAGAGCGGGGTCACGTCGAGCAGCAGCACGTCCTTCACGTCGCCGGTAAGGATGGCACCCTGAATGGAAGCACCCATGGCCACCACTTCATCGGGGTTCACGGAACGGTTGGGGTCCTTGCCGAAGAACTCACCCACCTTCTTCTGCACGAGCGGCATACGGGTCATGCCGCCCACGAGAACCACTTCGTCAATCTGGGAAGCGGTGAGACCGGCATCGGCGAGAGCCTTGCGGCAGGGCTCGATGGAGCGCTCGACCAGATCCATGACCATCTGTTCCAGCTTTGCGCGGGTCAGAGTCATCATGAGATGCTTGGGGCCGGTGGCGTCGGCGGTGATGAAGGGCAGGTTGATCTGCGTTTCCAGAGAGTTGGAAAGTTCCTTCTTGGCGTTTTCGGCCGCTTCCTTCAGACGCTGCAGAGCCATGCGGTCCTGCGACAGGTCGATGCCGTACTGACCCTTGAATTCATCCACCATGTAACGGATGATGCGCTGGTCGAAGTCTTCGCCGCCGAGGAAGGTATCACCGTTGGTGGCGCGCACTTCGACGACGTTGTCGCCCACTTCCAGAATGGAGATATCGAAGGTGCCGCCGCCGAGGTCGTACACGGCGATCTTTTCGTTGGCCTTGCGGTCAAAGCCGTAGGCCAGAGAAGCGGCGGTAGGTTCGTTGATGATACGCTTCACTTCAAGACCGGCGATCTTGCCGGCGTCCTTGGTGGCCTGACGCTGGGCGTCGTTGAAGTAGGCAGGCACGGTGATGACCGCTTCGGTCACAGGCTCGCCGAGATAGGCTTCGGCGTCTTTCTTGAGCTGAGCGAGAATGACGGCGGAAATTTCCTGAGGGCTGTAGTCATGCCCGTCCACGCGCACGGCGGCGTCGCCGTTGGCGGAAGCCACAATGGTGTAGGGAGCGTGCTGCATCCAGTGCTGCACTTCGGGAGAATCGGCGCGGCGGCCCATCAGACGCTTGACGGCGAAGATGGTGCGGTCGGGGTTGGTGACAGCCTGACGCTTGGCGGTTTCGCCCACCAGACGTTCCTTATCGGTAAAAGCGACGATGGACGGAGTGGTCCGGCCGCCATTGGGGTTGGAGATGCACTTGGGCTCCTTGCCTTCCATCACATAAACGCAGCTGTTGGTGGTGCCAAGGTCGATACCAATAATCTTGCCCATACTATATGTCCTCCTCAGATATTGCACTTGTTGGGGAAGAGCCGCCTTGCGGCTGAACTCTTACACGCAATAGGTAATTCCGTTTTGCGCGCCGTCTAGGGGGGAAGAGAAAACTTTTTTGAAAATTGTCGTTTTCAAAGCCTCTGCGGCTCCGAAGCGCCCTCCTGCCGTACAAGGGGAAACAATGTTTTTCGCACTTTCCGCCACCCCGAACCGGGGCGTTGCCTGCCCACATTGATCCTGCTAAACTGGCAATGCTTTGAAGTATGCAAAGTTCATAGTTGTAGTTGCCTGCCCACATTGATCCTGCTAAACTCGCAAGCTGATAGCATGGCCTGCCGGATATGTTGTAGTTGCCTGCTCACATTGATCCTGCTAAACTGCGCGGGCACAATGCCGTCGTGCTGGACGAGTTGTAGTTGCCTGCCCACATTGATCCTGCTAAACTCGCGCGGTCAAAGAGGACTACTGGACGCCGGTTGTAGTTGCCTGCCCACATTGATCCTGCTAAACTTGTCTTCAAAAACAATATGTGCCGTCTTTCGTTGTAGTTGCCTGCCCACATTGATCCTGCTAAACTCCACAGGGCCATATTGGCGGCGTCTGCATCGTTGTAGTTGCCTGCCCACATTGATCCTGCTAAACTCCTTGACATAGTAAGGACCTCCATAAATAAGTTGTAGTTGCCTGCCCACATTGATCCTGCTAAACTATTCCTCCGGTGTGTCTGTTTCCGTTGGTAGTTGTAGTTGCCTGCCCACATTGATCCTGCTAAACTGGCGAGCTGATACAGATGAATAAAGTAGTTGTTGTAGTTGCCTGCCCACATTGATCCTGCTAAACTGGGGTCTTCAAACTCATAACGCAACCGAGAGTTGTAGTTGCCTGCCCACATTGATCCTGCTAAACTGGAGGGAAAAAGTGAATGATGACTCTGAACGTTGTAGTTGCCTGCCCACATTGATCCTGCTAAACTGCGTCGGACTACCAGGCATAGGCGGAACCTGTTGTAGTTGCCTGCCCACATTGATCCTGCTAAACTAAACGACGCTTTATCATGATAATAAGACTCGTTGTAGTTGCCTGCCCACATTGATCCTGCTAAACTTCCGTTGTCCGACATAGTTCCCTACTCACAGTTGTAGTTGCCTGCCCACATTGATCCTGCTAAACTACGTTTTTCTGCCAGAAAGAAATTCGTTCTGTTGTAGTTGCCTGCCCACATTGATCCTGCTAAACTCCGGGGATTGACCTGCACAATCTGCGATGCGTTGTAGTTGCCTGCCCACATTGATCCTGCTAAACTCGACTTTCAGCCGGATGCCAAGCTCTTTCAGTTGTAGTTGCCTGCCCACATTGATCCTGCTAAACTGCTGCTGCTGTGCTGACTTTCGTGGTGACAGTTGTAGTTGCCTGCCCACATTGATCCTGCTAAACTCGATGGGGTAAAACCTTTTGATTTCTCTGACATTTTCAGAGGAATGACCAGCAAAAAAGCCGTCGGAGAACCTCTGAAACAGGGGACTTTGACGGCTTTTTTACGTTTTTCAGGGGGGCAGGCATGGGCGAATTCATTCTGGAAGTGGCGGAAAACGGACGGCACCTGTGCATTCAGCGCGGATCTGTGGCCGTGCAGGAAGGCAAAAAAACGCTCGGGCTCGTGCCGTCAGACAGTCTGGCCTGCGTACTGCTCTGTGCGGACGGCCTTTCCCTTTCCCGGCAGTTTCTGGCCGTCATGGCGGAACTCGGCGTGCCCGTCATCGTCTGCGGCAAAAACTATCTGCCCGTGTCCATGTGTCTGCCCTACGCCCGGCATTACCGGGCGCTCGGCGTAGCGGAAACGCAGTTGAAGGCTTCCCCGGTGCTTAAAAAAAAGCTCTGGCAGATGTGCGTGGCGGCAAAAATAAGAAATCAGGCCAAGGTACTGCACACGCGACGCCGGGAATCGGCGGAAGCGGAAAAGCTCCGGCGCATGGCGAAAAGCGTCCGCTCCGGCGACAGCGACAACAGGGAGGCGCAGGCTGCGCGCCTGTACTGGCCCGCGCTCATGGGCAAAGGCTTTGTGCGCGAACCGGACGGCGGGGGCGTGAACGCCGCGCTCAACTACGGCTACGCCATCGTGCGGGCAGCCTGCGCGCGGGCGCTGTGCGCGGCGGGGCTGCTGCCGCTGTTCGGCATCCATCACCACAATCTTTCCAATCCCTTCTGCCTGGCCGACGACATCATGGAACCTCTGCGTCCCTTTGTGGACGCGCTGGTGTTCGACCTCATGCAGGAAGACGAGAACACCGGTCTTCTGCTGCCCGCGCAAAAGAAAAAACTCTCCTCCATCCAGCGCTCGCCGCTGCCCTTTCTGGGTGAAGAACATACCCTCACTTCCGTAACCACGCGCATGGCGCAGGGACTTGCGCAAAGCTTTGCCGCGGCCTCGCCCCTTCTTCCTCTGCCCGGATAACGGAACGATGTCCGAAAGCTCCCGGAATGCGCCACTACCCGCAAGCGAAGAAAAGTCCCTCACGCATGGAGAAACGCGCAGACCTCCCGCATGGCCGGATTCTGCGCCCGGCACGCTAAAACAGCAGGAGCTGTTCGTTCTCCTCCATGTCCCGCTGCTCATTGCGCGTGCTCACCCTGCCGAAGTAGTTGCGGGTCATGCCGTACTGCCTGTCGGTAAGAAAAAGCACCGACACATGGCCGTTGTCCACAAGGCATCGCCCCACGCTGTCCGCAAGCTTCTGCGCCTTTTCCATGTTCTCGCAGTGCCGCATGTATACGGAAAACTGCTTGCGCATGAAGCCGAGCTCGAGAAGGCTGTTGCGAAAGCGCGTGGCGAGCTTCATTTCCCGCCGGCTGCCCACCGGCAGATCGAACATCACCACCAGCCACATGATGCCGTACGCCGAGGGCCCGTCAGGCCTCTTTCGCTTTCTTGCCATGCCACAGCTTCCTGTGCTTGCGCAGTACCTTGCCGAAGGGGGAAAGTTCCACCTTGCGGGCCTGCGCCTTTGTGTAAAACGTCAGCCTGCGCCCTCCGGAAACCCAGCAGGCCGCCTCGCCATCCTTTTCCTGCAGAGGACGTGCGTCCTGCAGCAACCGGACCTGTATCAGGTTATCGGAGAACTTCTGTACCACGAACCATCTGCCGCATTCTCCCGGAGGAAGGCCGAGGGCCTGCCGTTCGTTCTCGGAAAAGGACATTTCCAGCACGTCGCCCTTGAACAGACGCCAGATGAGGCGGCCGCCCTCCTTCTGCCATTCCGGTATAAAGTTCTTCTGCACGGCGTTGAAGCGGGCAACACATTCCCATCCCACGCTGCCGTCCGGCTTTTCAAAAAAATCCACGTAGGCGTTTCCGCCGGGCTTGAATCCGCTGCGCTGCCGCAGACTCACGTTGACCAGAGAAAGCCTTGTCACGTCCTGCCAGGTAAAGCCGAACGTGCTGTCTTCCTTTCGTGCCAGAGTCATCGCCGCCTGAAGAATGCGGCTTTCCGAGACCGGCCCGTCCGCTCCCGAAGCGCGCCGCTTTTCCTCCAGCATGGTTTTCGCTCTTTCCATGCGGCGTTCCAGCGCAAGGCGCTTCTGCCGGTTGCTCTCTGCCATGGCGACCGTTTCCGGCAGGTTTCCGTACTGACGAAAATCCGTCTTGATGTCCTCAGGCTTCTTTATCGCATCGAGCTTCCTGCGATAGGTGACGACAAAGAGACCGGGCCTGCCCGCCTCGGGAGCCAGCACACGATAGCGCGTATCCTCGTGCAGACTGCCTTCGAGCGCGTGTTCGGCCTTGGGCGACGGACGAACGCCGCCAAGCGCCGCAAGCACGGTTCTCCGAAAATCCGCCCCCGTGCCGCCGAAGGGCGCGGGAAACTCCCCGCACTCGCGCCCGGAGAGTGAAGCGCGGGCCAGCTTCTGCATCATGGAACGGGAAACGCAGGCCAGAATGAGCGCGTCCTCCGCATGATGCCTGTGGTCGATGCGCGGCTTGGCCTTCCACGCAGGGTTCCGCTTCGGCCTGCCGAACTCATCGGTCATCACTTCCCCGGTCGCCTCATCATACAGCTCCCGGCGCACGTTCTCGCCCATAAGCTCGTATTCCAGTCCGTCGAGTCCCCAGATATGCCTGAAATACGCCGTCATGCCGCCGCGCAGGGGCACGACGTCCGCACAGATGGTGCGCAGATAGCGCGCTGCCATTTTGGCCATGTACCCGGTATCGGAAAGGCGGTTGTCGGTGGCGTCCGCGTCGCCTTCGGCAAAACGCTCCTTCGCGCCTTCCAGAAAGCGCCACTGCTTGTTCTTCGGGAACGCATCCCGGGAAATGAACGCCAGAACGTGCGGCCACGCCTCCGGGCAGCGTCTGTGAATGAATTCGTACGCCGAGCTGTCACCTTTGGCGAGATTACTGCTGCGGAAGGTCAGCGCCAGATTGGCAAAGGTGTCGGAACCGCCCATGCTCTGAGGAATGATGTGGTCGATGTCGCAGGACGGAAAGTCGGTCAGGGCAATGGGAGCAAGGGTATACAGGTCCTGACCGACCTGCTCCTTCCACAGCCGGTACTTTATGCGGTTACGGTGCGTGGCGGGAAGCCCTGCGTCCATAAGCGTCTTGTCAATGCTCTCGTTCTCTCTGCGGCGCTTCACTCGTTCCCTGTCCAGCTCTTCCCGCCTCGCGGCCGACAGGCCGAATTCCCGGGCAAGCTCCACATGCACCGACAGCGGGCGGCCGTACAGACTCATGATTTCGTTGACCACCTTGCGAAGCTGGTTCAGCGCCACGTGCACCACCGGATTGGGAAAGCGTCCCCAGCGGGCCTCTTCGGCATCTGCCTGCCCTAGATGCCACGGATGCACCGGGGCCACGTCGCTTCTGAGCACTTCGCCGTAATAAGGAAGCCTGTCATACGAACCCGCCATACTGCGGGCCCTTTCCTCCTCCGCCGTATAGCCGCAGGCATCCGCCGCTTCCCGCTGTGAAAGAGGCCGCCACACTGCAATGCCGTTTTCCTCAACAACGCGCCCCTCGCGCAGCTTTTCCAGTATGCGCCTTGTAGCCGTCTCGCCCAGCATGGATCGGTCGGCGGGCAAAGCGTGAAGGCAGCGCGACACCTTCTCTTCCGCATCCGGCCCCAAAAGACAAAGCCGTCTTGCGCATTCCTTCAAGAAGCGCTCCTCCGGCATGAGCGGACTGTCTACCCTGTCCGGCTCAAGGCGCGGCTCCGCCATAAATGCTACAAGATTGTCCTGCTCCTGTTCGCTCATGGCCTGCCACGAAGGAATGTCCGCAAACGCCTCGGCAAGGCAGAAGCCCCGTATGCTGCTTCCCTCCTCCATGTTCACGGCAAGAATCTTCTCCGGGCAAAACGGCTGAAGCAGCTTTTTCACGGCCGTCTTCGTGAGCGTTTCTCCGGCCATGCACCGTTCCACCACGGCGTCGCGCATCCGTCGGTCCGGCGCTTCCACAGCCCGGACCGTCCGCAGGCGGATGTTGTTCGCCTGCTCGTATATCCGCCGGGTGTCGGCCAGCCTGCTCATTCGGGGCAGACGCAGCTCGCCGCTGTCCGGATCGAGGGAGCACAGGCCCACGGCGTAGGGAGCATGCGGCCTGTCCTCAAACATGATGCTGAACGCTTCTTCCTCAAGTTCCGGCGTCATCTGCGGAAAAAACTTCGCCTGCACCTCCCATATACGACGAAACTCCGCCTTCACCAGAAAGCGCGGAACTGCAAAATCCACGGAACCGTCGCTTATAAAATTCGCCCGTCGGCGCAGACGTCCCTTCGTTTCAGGCGCTTGGCGCAGTCTCTCCAGAAAAAATTCCCCGAGCGTCATCTGCTCTTCACGAAGGTATTTTTCCAGACTGCGGTACTGATTAGCCGTTTTCTGACGGTCGCTCTTTTTCGGCGTCTCACCATCGCCGCTCTCTTCCATCTGACCGAGAAAACCCGCCCCACGGTGCTTTGCCAGATGCATGAGGCAGCGTCCCACATCAAAGGCGCTTTGCAGTCTGCTCCTGCCCGCACGCGCCCAGAGCCGATACAGCGAGCGGCCCTTCATCTCTTCCATGTCCGCGTTATCTTCGGGGAAAAGATCATGACGACGCAGGAGGGCGGCAAGATTATGCAGCCTCTGACGCCGACGTCTTATGGTCTTGCGTGCCTGTCTTGCCGCCCTTCTTTCCGCGCCTCCCACGGGCATGTCGAAAAGACGTACTCCGGCGTCCAGAATGCCCAGCGGGTCCCCCTCTTCACTGCAGCGCACAAGCGCCGTGCCTATGGAGGCAACGCCCATGTCTACGCCGAGAATATAACGGTAATTCTTTGCCATGCCTGCTCCCCGATAAAAATGTTTTCTTTCACTATTGCATACGCCGACATTCTGTGGCAAGAAGAAAGGGCTGACCAAATATTTTTTAGCAGGATCTATTTGGGCAGGCAGCAATACAACAAGGCCGCCTGAAAAGGCGGACTCGTCAAATTCTGGAAAGCCCCCGCAAGGGGGCTTCCGCTTTTAAAAGAAGAACGCCCCGGAAGGGGGCTTATGGTAAAGAGCCGTACCGGGACAATTGCATTTTAAACACAAAAAAGTGGAAAAAGCCGGGACGTTGCAGAAGGACACCTGACACTTCGTTCTCCACGAAGCGCGCCGGAAGACCGCACGTCTACAGACGGCCGAGAGCAGAAAACGTGTAACCTGCGCACTCCCCCAGAGGTCTCCCGAAGGCCCCGGCGCTCATCCGCATGGAAAAGACGACGAAAAATCAAAGAGACCTTCGCACCGCAGGCGGCAAGGCAATGTGGAACCTTCTGCTCCTCAGCCGAAAAAGCGCCGTGATGCAGGCCCGGCCTTCCGGCTACACCCGCGTAAGAAGACCGAAGTCGCGTTCCTACGCGTCGCTTTTACGCCCTTTGCACGCCGCATCAAGCGCGCGCAGCACCATGTCGAGGGAAAAGACGTCCATCTGGCCCGGAGCGCTCGCCTTTTCCGCCGCGCCGAAGGTGGCGGCGCTGCCGAAGAACTGCCCGCATACGCGGCTTATCACGCCGAGCGGCCCCATGCTCATGGTAATGACCGGCCTTTTGGCAAGGCGCGACGCTTCTTCCGTAGCGGAAAGCAGCGCAAGCACGTCGGCCCGGCTGCGTGGCATGACGGCGATTTTAAGAATGTCCGCATCAAGCTCGTCCTGCATGTAGAGAAGACGGCGCACCATTTCGTCCTTCGGCGGCGTGGCCTGAAAATCATGGTTGCTCGCCACCACGCCAACGCCCGCAGCATGAGCCCGGGCAATGATGTCCTTTGCCCGGCCGGAACGAAAAAAGGCCTCTACGTCCAGAAGGTCGATAAGGCCGCTTTCAGAGAGCGCGGCGCAAAGCGCCTCGTACTCCCCGTCGCCCACGGGGCAGCAGCCGCCTTCGTCCGTAGTGCGGAACGTGGCCAGAAGCGGCACGGAAAGCACCTTTCTGAGCGAGGCCAGCGCCGCCGTAACGGCCTTTTCATCCACGCCCGACGATCCGCAGAACATATCCACGCGCCACTCAGCCACGTCGACGGGAAGCGAGGCCAGCGCCGAGGCTTCTTCAACCAGCCGTTCCGGCGAAGAAGAGGTAAGGGGTACGATGATGCAGGGCCGCCCCCCTTCCATGTTCAGGCGTTGTTTCAAAGCAATGTCCATGGTGTTCCCTGAGCAGAAAGACTGCGCGCAGACAAAGACCGCTCATATCGTCCGAAGACGCATGAGCCTTCCGCAGAAAAACGAAAGGAACGCACCGGGCTCAATCAGAGCCAGGGCTCGTTGTCCGCTTCATCAAGGAACTTGTAGGAACGCACATAGATCTGACGCTGGTCTTCATCCATGACATTGCAAAGCAATTCCACGGGAG
>NZ_CALUWV010000003.1 GCF_944324575.1 uncultured Mailhella sp.
GGGCTACAAGGACTCGAACCTTGATTATCGGAGCCAGAATCCGACGTCCTGCCAATTGAACGATAGCCCATCAGCGAAAAAGGAATTTATCAGAATCCCCGGGGATGTCAATAGATTCCCCGGGGAAATTTAAATTTTTTTCACCAACGTTCTAGCCGAGCCGCCTGTGAGAGGAAAAACGTATGATAATCAAATGACATATCCACCATACGGCAATAACTGAGACAAGACCTATGAGCCAGCCCACAATCACGTCGAATGGATAATTCTTGCCGACGTATACCTGAGAGAATCCCACGCAGAACGGCAGCAGAAACACCCACGGATTGGAACGATAAAAAAGCAGGGAAAGAACCACGGCCACGGCCATGCAGGCCGCCGAGGGAGAGGAAGGCATGGAACCACCGAGGCCTCTGGTTTCCGTGGTGTTTTCGTCAATGACCAGCCACTGATCACTGGCGGAATCATAGTAGTTGGTACCCATGACAACCTGGCAGGGACGTTCCCGGTCTATGGAAGACTTCAGGGCACTGGTGGTAACGTCGGTCACGCCCACGGAAAGCCCCATGAGAAGTACCAGCATGAGCACGCGACCTACCGGTTCCAGGGAGCTGCGCCAGCAGTGAACGGCATACACGACAACGCATATCAGAGCGCCCACCCACATGAGCCAAACCTGAGAAAACAGAGGAACAATAAAATTGAATACGGCATTGTGCGCCGACATATTGATGACTTCAAACAGGGACTGGTCGATGATCTGAAACATAGAAGGCCTCTTGCATTCGATGAAAATTCCGCGCGAGCAAAAAAAAGCGGGCGGCCAATCCGCCGCAATGATACGGGCACGGCCCGCACAGGTCCGCCTACTTTATGCCGCCCCCGGCGTTTCCGTCAATCAGGCCGCCCGACCTGTTCTGTTCCCACTGCCAGCGGGCAAGTCCGTTATAAATATTCTTGCGTCTCACCTTGCTGCCCGCGCAGATGGCATCAAGCACTTCCATCATGTCGGCGCGTTTCGTCTTTCCTGCCGAGGGGCAGGGATTGGAGAACACGGGAAGCTCCCACTGTCTTGCCGCGCGCACGATTTCCGCCTTGGACAGCAGCATGAGCGGACGTATGACCTGAAGAGCTCCGCCGAAAAAAGGTTCGTTCATGCTCATGCCCGCCACCTTGCCGGTCTGCACGAGATTCATGAGAAAGTTGGACACCAGGTCGTCGTTGTTGTGTCCGAAGGCAAGATGCGTGAGATGATATTCCCGGCAGAGCGTGAACAGGCGCTTACGGCGCAGCCTTGCACAGTAGAAACATGCGGAATTCCTCAAATTTTCTTCCGAGTGTCCGCGAGGCCCGTAGTCCGTCACTTCCAGATGACCGGCTATGCCCTCCCTGGTCAGCCAGTCGGCCAGCGGAGCATGATTGGCCGGATCAAACCCCGGATTGAGATGAATCGCCATGATCTCGAAAGGAAAGGGAACGATGCGCTGACGAATCTGCAGCACCTTGAGCATGACGAAACTGTCGACGCCTCCAGAGACGGCCACGCCCACACGCGCGCCGGGACGCAGCATGCCCGTGGACTGCATGGCCTTGCCCGCAGCCTTCACGCATACCTGCTGAGCATAGCTGAGCTTGCTTATGCGGCTCACTTTTTCTCCCTGTGTTCCGGGCCGAAGCCCGGGTTTGAATTCCGCAGGCCCGAACATGAGCGACCGAAACGCCCCAGAGCAACAGACCCTTTCCCGAAAATTTCCCCGTGTCTTTCGGGCATGACTACGGGCGGCCCCTTTGTTTCGAAAAAGGCCGCCTGGCGACGGACGAAAAGGCGACGACTTGAGTACGGCCTTTTGCCGTCATGAAACACTGTCTGTACGACGGCGCCTGAGCGCCGTCGTACCCGCCTGCCGAAAGCACGGTCTCGCACGTTCCGTCAGACGACGCTTACTGAAGAATCTCGCCTTCATCATCCCATACGGCGCTCAGCATGGTGCGCACGCCAAATCCCGTCGCTCCCTTGGCGTTGATGGGATTTTCGGCGTTGTCCGCAGAGGCCATGTCGATGTGGGCCCAGCGAATGCCCTCCTTCACGAACTGCTGGAGAAAAACTGCGGCGTTGATGGCTCCGCCCTCGCGGCGACCGGAGTTCACCATGTCGGCGCACGGGCTTTTCAGCGAGGCAAGTCCCGCGTCCGTCCACAGCGGCAGACGCCAGTTCCGCTCGCCGAGATTCATTCCGGCCTCATGCAGCAGAGCGGCCAGGGCGTCGTCGGAAGAAAAGAGTCCTGCGGCATCCATGCCGAGAGCCACGGCGCAGGCTCCGGTAAGCGTGGCTATGTCGATGAGCCGGAACGGTGCGTACATCGCCTGCGCCCAGCAGAGCGCATCGGCAAGCACGAGCCTTCCCTCGGCGTCAGTGTTCACGATTTCCACGGACTTGCCGTTTTTGGCAATCACGATATCGCCGGGACGCGTGGCATGACCGCCGGGCATATTTTCCGCACAGGCCATGATGCCCACCACTGGACGCTTGGGCGCACGCGAGGAAGCAAGACGTCCCAGCGCTTCCATGACGCCGAGCACGGCAGCCGCTCCGGACATGTCACCCTTCATTTCCTCCATGCCCTTGGCGGGCTTGAGGCTGATGCCGCCGGAATCAAAGCACAGGCCCTTACCTACAAGAACTACGGGCTCACGTCCCTCAGCGCCGCGGGGGACGTACTCCATCACGGCCATGCGCGGCTCTTCGGCCGAACCCCGGGCCACGGCGAGATAGGCGTTCATGCCCTCATTCTCAAGGTCGGAAGGACCGAGCACCCGCAGCGTCATGCCGTATTTGACGGATACCTCCCGGGCTTTTTCAGCAAAGGCGGAAGGCGTCATGACATTGGCCGGATCGTTGGCCGCGTCGCGGGCGACCATGATGCCGGCGGCCTCAGCTTCGGCCATTCTCGCCGCCGCGCGCACGCCGTCCTCCACGAATTCGCCCTCCAGCATGAGCGCCAGCCAGCGAGGATCATCGTGTCTGCTCTTTTCGCTCTTCCAGCGGTCATAGCGATACAGGGCAAGGAATGCGGCAATCACGGCCTCGCGCGTCAGATCCTCCAGAGCCACGCCCATCGTTTCCGCCACGCGGGCAAGCGACGCACCGTCAATACCGATGGTGGCAAGATCATACTCACGGCAGAGACGGACCGCTCTGCCCACGGCATAGCGGAACACGGTCAGATCCGCCTTGTCCGCCCTGCCCAGTCCCGTGCCGAGCACACGGGAAATTTCCATGGCCTGCGGTCCGTAGAACATGACGAGCTCATCCCTGTGCCCGCGAAAATCGCGCCATGCCGGGGCGATGCCCAGCCAGAGCGCGCTCTGGGAAAGAACAGGACAGGCCTCTTCCACGCCCTCGCCCTCAAAAACGAACGTGATGACCGCATCGGCCTTCCAGCGGGAAGGTCCGCCGGTCTGAAATCTAATATCCATGCGACTACCTCAATAACTCATTATTAATGAAACCGGTCCGTCGGAATCGAAAAGCGCGGAACCGTAAACATCATGAATGCGGACGACGGCGTGTCCGGCGCTGGTCTGAAGGCGGCAGGCCCTTTGTCATGCCGCGGTTCTCCCCCGCTCTTTCCGTGTCCAGTCCCACGGCACGCCGCAGGGCCGACACCTCGGCGTCCGAGAGCGGACGCACGCTGCCCGGCGCGAGAGTGCCGAGCTCAAGAGGGCCTTCCTTCACCCTTTTCAGTCGAAGAACAGTAAAGCCCACGTCGCGGCACATGCGGCGTATCTGACGGTTGAGCCCCTGATGCAACACCATTTCCAGAAGTACTCCGCGCCCTGAAGACGACAAAACCCTCACCTCTACCGGCGCCAGCCTGTCGCCTTCCGCAAGAGTCATGCCCCGGCGCATGAGAGAAAGCGCCGCGGATACCGAAGCCTCTCCGCGCTCCGGACGGACAAGAACATGGTACACCTTGGACAGATGCCAGCGCGGATGGGTAAGTCTGTGCGCAAGCTCCCCGTCATCGGTGACAAGAAGCAGTCCTTCGGAAAAGAAGTCGAGCCTGCCTACGGGAAAAAGTCGCCGCCGGTTCCACGGCTCGGGCACGAGATCAAGCACAGTTTCCCGCCCTTCTGGATCGCTGGCCGTGGACACGACGCGCACGGGCTTGTTGAGCATGAGCCAGCAGGATTCCGCGTGCTCGTCCTTCAGCGTGACGGCCCTGCCGTCCACCGACACGACGTCGCCGGGAAGCACTCTCTGCCCCGGACTTTCCGCAGGAACACCGTTGATGCCGACTCTGCCGGCAAAAACAAGCTCGTCGGCTCTTCGACGCGAGCATACTCCGGCGTCCGCAAGAGCCTTGTTCAATCTGATACCTTCCGACACGTGCTGCATCTCCTCAATGGGGGGCCCTCTCATTCCCCCCCGGAAAAAAGTCGTCCTTCTCCACTGGAACATCGGGATAATGTGGGCTATCATACCTTCCGTCAAGAGCATTCAACAAGGCACGTCCTTTTTTCCATCACAAGAACAAGGCAAGAACGAAGAATCATGCACCTGCCCCCGACCTTTACCTCCGCGCTTTTCTCCCATCTGTATACCGCCATCTGCGCGACCCTCCGCATACAGGAGGAAAACCGCGAGGAAGTAGACGCCATTCATGCGAGGGGGGAACGTCTCATTTTCTGTCTCTGGCATGACGAGCTCTTCTCGCTCATTCCCGTATCCCGCCAGCTTCGCGTGGTCTCCATCGTCAGTCCGAGCTCGGACGGAGACATGCTGGCCCGCATTCTCGCATCCAAGAACGTGGGTGCCGTGCGGGGGTCGAGCACCCGCGGAGGCGTGCGCGCACTGCTCAGTCTGGCCCGCATGATGAAAAACGAACAAGTCCACGCCTGCATCACCGTGGACGGCCCCGCCGGGCCGCGCCACAAGACCAAGGAAGGCCCCTTTTTTCTGGCCAACCGCACCAACGGGCGCATCATGCCCGTGCGCATCTACGCGCGGCACGCGCTGCGCTTCCCCACATGGGACAAGTTTCAGGTTCCCCTGCCCTTTTCCAAAGTCATCATCCGCTTCGGGCACGCCTGGGGCGAAGGATCGAAGGAAATTCCCGACATTGAAAAGGACACCATGCTCAAGGCCGGCGCCCGCCTGGAAAAGGAACTTCACGAGCTGGCCGTGGGTCTCATCCCCGGAGTCACGGCATGACGCGCTCTGAACGCCTGCGATTTCACATACTCTGCGGAACGGGACACGCTCTGCGTCTTCTGGGCTTTCCCGGAACGACCTTCCTCGGCAACCTTATTGGCCGCATCATCTGGCGCTGCGTGCCGTCCCGCCGCCTTCTGGCCGTCTCAAACATCATGCGGCATCTCGGCATGGACAGGGTCGCCGCGGAGCGCACGGCCAAAGCGAGCTTCTGCCACACAGGCCGTTCCTTCCTGGAAATACTGCTTACCGGCAAGTTCGGCATGGATTCACCGAGGCTGCGCATAGAGTCCCCGGAACTCATGCAGAAACTGCGCGAATGCGACCGGCCCATCGTGGCGGCAACTGCCCACTATGGTTCGTGGGAGCTGCTCGCCTCCATGCTCGGTCAGCTCTACGCCCCGCCGCGCCCGCGCATGGTAGTGGTGCGTCGTTACCACGACGCGGCGGTTCAGGCCTTCATCGCCTCCTGTCGCGAGGCTACCGGAGCCGACATGATCGGACACCGGAACGCCGCCATGAGCGTCATACGGGCCCTGCACAAAAAGGGCATCGTGGCTTTCCTCGTGGATCACAACACCTCGAGCTCCGAAGCGGAATTCCTGCCCTTCCTCGGCGAAGTCGCGGCCGTGAACATGGGACCCGCCCTTCTCGCCGTACGCACAAAGGCCCTTGTGTGGCCCGTGGTGCTCATGCGCGAGGGCTCGGGCTATGTCTTCCGCCTTAAGGAACCGCTCGACACCGCCACCCTGCAGGGCACACGTGAAGAACAGATCAAACAGGCCGCACTCTTCTACACACAGGCCATAGAAGACTTCATTTGCGAAAATCCGGAACAATGGTTCTGGATGCACGACCGCTGGAAGACCAAGGAAAAACTCGAAAACTGACCATTTGGACCCGCCGCCGTCCTACATTGGACATGTCCAGTGTGCACATGTCCAAAAACAGGACACAAATGAAGGCCTCTTCCAGGCGATATGCCTGATTTTTCGGCCTGTTTCCCCAAAAATAATAGCTGGCACAATTATTGCATGAGCATTCTGGTACAATGGTACAAATTTCTCAAGGGAGTGGCTCATGGCTTTTTCATTGACAAGGGAAGGCATCAAACCCTTCGCCAAAGCTCTGGCACTGGCGCTGGCACTGTTCCAGATCTGGTTCACCTCAGGCTTCGGAGTCCTGGACGGTTCCATGATGCGCGTCGTCTTTGTGGCGTTCATCACGGCACTGATTTTCCTGTATATTCCATGCCGAAAATACAATAAGGACGAAAAGGAGCCCACATGGTGCGTGCTCCTCGACTTGTGCCTGGCCCTGCTCGCCCTGTCCGTTGCCGTGTGGTACGGCATGCATCTGGACGAAATCACGACGCGCATGCGCTACATCGACGAGGTTTCGACGTCCGCCAAGTTCTTCGGCTGCGTCACCGTGCTTCTGGTGTTTGAAATCACTCGCCGTACCACGGGCTGGGCTCTGGTCATCGTGTCCGGCATTCTGGTTCTCTACACCTTCTTCGGCGACATGCTGCCCCGCGCCGTCAAGCATACCGGCTTCGACTTCGGCACCATCGTCGAGCATCTCTTCCTGCTGAACGAAGGCGTGTACGGCATTCCGATCGGCACCGCCACCTCAACGCTGTTCGGCTTCATCATGTTCGGCACCTTCCTTGAAAAGTCCGGCATGAGCTCCATTTTCATGGATCTGGCCTGCTACCTCACCCGCAACTCGCAGGGCGGCCCGGCCAAGGTGGCCATTTTCGCCTCGGCCCTGTTCGGCACCATTTCCGGTTCCGCTTCGGCCAACGTGTACGGCACCGGCATCTTCACCATTCCGCTCATGAAGAAGGTCGGCTATCGTGCTCCCTTCGCGGGCGCCGTGGAAGCCGTGGCCTCCACCGGCGGACAGCTCATGCCCCCCGTCATGGGCACGGCCGCGTTCCTCATGGCCGACCTGTCCGGCGCCGGCTATCTGGCCGTGGCCAAGGCGGCTCTCATTCCCGCCATTCTGTACTATCTCTCCCTGCTCTTCATGATTCACTTTGAAGCCGTGAAGTACAACCTCGGCAAGCTTGATCCCGAGATGGTGCCTTCCGGCAAGAGCATTCTGCGCCGCCTGTACTACCTGCTGCCCATCGGCGTGCTCATCGCCCTGCTCGCCATGGGACGCAACGTGGTCTTCTGCGCCAACGTGGCCACGCTGAGCATCATCATCCTCGGCATGTTCCGCAAGGAAACCCGCTTCACCTTCCGCAGCTTCATTGAAGCCCTCATCGCTTCCTCCCGCGGCGCCCTCATGGTCTCCGCCTGCTGCGCCGCCTCCGGCGTCATCGTGGGCACGCTTTCGCTCACCGGCATCGGCTACAAGTTCATCAACCTCATCACCATTCTTGCCGGCGACAGCATGATCCTGCTCATGGTGATGCTCATGCTCACCAGCTTCGTGCTCGGCATGGGCGTGCCCACCACTCCGGCCTACATCGTGGTTGCCACCCTCGGTGCTCCCGCCCTCATCAAGGCCGGCGCCCCGGTGCTCGTCTCCCACATGTTCGTGTTCTACTACGCCATTCTGTCCTTCATCACGCCGCCTGTGTGCGTGGCAGCCTTTGCAGGCGCGGCCATTGCAGAAAGCAAGGCCATGGAAACAGGCTTCATAGCCATGAAGCTCGGCATCGTGGCCTTCATCGTGCCCTACATGTTCGTGTTTGAACCCGCGCTCCTCAGCATAGGTTCCACCGGCGAGATTCTCTGGGCGGCCACCAGCGCCATCGTCGGCGCCATCGCCATTGCCGGCGGCATGCAGGGATACCTTCTTGCCAACGCGACCATCATCGAGCGCATCATGCTTCTGGCTGCCGGCGTGTCCTGCATCTATCCCGGCCTGTATACCGACATGCTCGGCTTCGGCCTCCTGGCCCTCACCATCGTTCTTCAGCTGATCCGCCGCCGCTCTTCCGGAGCCCGGCCCCAGCAGGCATAACCATCTTATCAAGGAGTCTTTCTCATGATCATTGACTTCCGTATGCGTCCCCCGGCGCGGGGCTTCCTCAACATCGGCGTGTACGACAACGTGGAACGCACTGCCAAGCTGACCGCCAGCTTCTCCATGAAGCAGGCCCCCTCCGTGACCAAGAAGTCCCCCGAGCTCATGCTTCAGGAAATGGACGAAGCCGGCGTCACCATGGGCGTCATCCCCGGCCGCAACGGTCACTTCAAGGGCACCATTTCCAACGACGACATCATCAAGCTGCTCGACGACTTCCCCGGCCGCTTCGTGGGCATCGCCGGTCTGAACGCCTCCAAGAAGACGGAATCTCTGGAAGAAATCCACCGCACCGTTCTCAACGGACCGCTCAAGGGCGTGTGCATGGAACCCGGCGCGCTGGACAAGCCCATGTACGCCGACGATCCCCGCATCTACCCCATCTATGAACTGTGCGAAGAGCATCAGATTCCGATCATCCTCATGCTCGGCGGCCGCGCCGGCCCCGACATCACCTACAGCAACCCCAAGATCATCAACCGCATCGCCGCCGACTTCCCGAAGACCAACTTCATCATTTCCCACGGCGGCTGGCCCTGGGTGCAGCAGATTCTCGGCGTGTGCTTCTTCCAGAAGAACATTTATCTGTGCCCCGACATGTACCTGTTCAACTGCTCCGGCTGCATGGACTACATCATGGCGGCCAACAACTTCATGCAGGATCGCTTCCTGTACGGCTCGGCCTATCCGCTCATGCCCATCGTGGACTGCGTGAAGCACTTCAAGGGTCTGTTCAAGCCCGAAGTGCTGCCCAAGCTGCTCTGGAAGAATGCCGCGAAAGTCCTGAAGCTCAACCTTCCCGAGGAGGCATAGTATGAACTTCACCAACATCATGAAGACCCTGACTGCGGCCGCGGCCGTGGTGGCCGTGTGCGCCACTCCCGCCATTTCCAAGACCTTCACCGAGCTCAAGGCTGCGGCCTCTCCCGCCGGCGGCGCCTGGTACGTGGGCGTCGGCGCCATGGGCAAGGCCATTTCCACCCACTATCCCGACATCGACGTTGCCATCTTCCCCGGCGGCGGTCTGGCCAACGTGCTGCACGTTGACCGCGGCGCGAGCGACTTCGGCATTGCCGCCCACTCCGTCATCGTGGCTGCCGCTCAGGGCATCGAGCCCTACAAGAAGCCTGCCGAAAACGTCATGGGCATGCTCAACCTGCATGACTCCACCCTCATGCACTTCATCGTGAACAAGGCTTCCGGCATCACCTCCCTCGAGCAGATCGCCGAAAAGAAGATGCCCATCCGTATCTCCATGAGCCACACCGCCGGCAACTCCTACCTGTTCGGCCGCTGGATTCTTGAAGAATACGGCATCAGCCAGAAGAACATCACCGAATGGGGCGGCAAGATCTACACGCCTTCCACCAACGACGCGGCTGCCATGATGAAGGACGGCCAGCTCGACATCGCCCTGTGGATCGGACCCGGCGAAGCCTTCATCGTGCGCGACATGATGAACAGCGTCGACCTCGACATCCTGCCCGTGAGCGAAAAGGTCATCGAAGCCGTGCACAAGAAGTACGGCCTTGACCGCGGCGTCATTCCCGCGACCTACTACGACGGCAAGTTCGGCCACGACATCGTCACCGTGTCCGCCAGCACCGAACTCATGGTCAACAAGAACGTGCCCGAAGACACCGTCTACAAGCTCGTGAAGGCCATCTGCGAAAGCCGCGACGACATCGTCATCGCCAGCCCCTTCTGGAAGAGCTTCACCGCCAAGGAAGCCGGCACCGGCCTTGCCGTTCCGCTGCATCCCGGCGCGGCCAAGTACTACAAGGAAATGGGCTACATCAAGTAAGCCTGTCTGAACAGACATCATGACAAAGGGCGGTCCCTTCGGGGGCCGCCCTTTTTTCTGTCCGCGGGAAGAGCTCCCCGGCATCTGCACGATTCCCGCCTCAAGACGGAAACGTACGTCCACATGCTCCGCCCGAACGAAACTCAGCCGCTTGCCTCACGGACAGGCAGCCCGAAAAAGCAGGTACATCCGCCTCGTGACGGACGGACCATCCGGATTTTCCGCGTTCAGCGGCATTCACTCGGCGAAATGCCGAACTTCTTCATTTTCACGTACAGGCCGCTCCGGGAAATGCCGAGCTTCTGCGCCGTCGCCCGTATGTTGCCGCCGCAGTCCTGAAGCACCCTGAGAATGCTTTCCCGCTCCTGCATTTCCAGAAATCCCGGCGCGGAGGCGGATTTTCCCGAAGAAGGACCGCCGGACGAACCATTAATGATGTTGAAAGGTACGGAATCCACGTCGATGAGGCCGGAATCGGGAGCCATGTACACCATGCGCTCCACGGTATTTTCGAGCTCCCGCACGTTGCCGGGCCAGGAATACCCCTCAAGTATTCTCAGCACGTTCTCGGTCATGCGCAGTTCCGGATTGTTCTGCGTCATCATGAAGTGGGCAAGGAAATGCTGCGTCAGCAGCCGTATGTCCGACCGCCGCTCTCTGAGCGGAGGAATGTTCAGCGAAACCACGTTGAGACGGTAGTAAAGATCTTCGCGGAACGACTTCTCCCGTATGGACTCCTGAAGATTGCGGTTGGTGGCGGCAATGACGCGCACGTTGACCTGACGGGTATACTTGCTGCCCACGCGCGTGACCTCGCCGTTCTGCAGAAGACGCAGCAGAGAAACCTGCGCATCCATGGGCATTTCCCCTATCTCATCAAGAAAAATGGTGCCGTTGTCGGCCAGCTCGAACTTGCCGGGCTTACCCAGACGGCTCGCTCCGGTAAACGCCCCCTCGTCGTAGCCGAACAGCTCGCTCTGCACCAGCTCGCGGGGGAGCGCGCCGCAGTTCACGGTAATGAAGGCTCCCGTGGCACGGCTGCTGGCGTTGTGCATGGACTGGGCAAAAAGTTCCTTGCCCGTGCCGCTTTCGCCGAGAATAAGGGTAGTGGCATCGCTCTTGGCCGCCTTTCTCGCCATCTGAATGACGTTCTGCAGCGCGGGAGACGCTCCTACGATGTGGTTGAACGTGAACACGGCCTTGGCACCCGTGACGCGCGCCGCCGACTCCTTGATTCTTTTCACTTCCCGCAGCGTGACCACACGGCTCCCGCCCTCTTCGGTACAGGATACCGAAAGCATGCAGCTCAACGTCCCGGTCCGAAGCTGCAGCAGAGCTTCCTGATCCATGAAGCTCGCCTTCTCCGACAAAATGGCGCGCAATATGTCCTTGGAAAGGATGACGTCGCTGATCCGCTTTGCACCGTTCTGACTGGAAATCGACAGCATCTGCTGCGCCTTCTTGTTGATGAAGCGGATGACGCCGTCGGCGTCGAGGACTACCAGTCCCTCGTCCATCATCTCAAAGATGACGCGCTGCTCCTCCAGAAGAAAATGAAGCCGAAGCTGCTCGGAAATGGCATAGGCGGCGCTGTCGATCATGCCCTGAGTATGGGTATGAAACATATCCCACGGAAGAGTGACGTTGAGCACGCCCACAAGCTCGTGCTTGGTGTTCCATATGGGCGCCGCCGCACAGAACCAGTTGTGCAGCATCCGGCAGTAATGCTCTGCCGCCCAGGTTTCCACAGGTCTTTTTTCCACAAGACATATGTTGATGGCGTTGCTGCCGGAAGAACTTTCCAGCGCTATGCTGCCCGGCTCGATGTTGGGTATGGGATAGCTTTTCTTCTCGTCCCTCAGACAGGAAAGAATGACGCCGTTGGCATCGGAAATGGAAATGATGCTTCCCGATGAACTTATGGGATTGTAAAGACGTTCCATGATGCCCCGGGCGATGCGTATGAGCAGGGCGTTCTTGCGAAGCGTCTTTTCCAGCTCTTCGGGAGAGAGTCTGCGCCGGCTGCCCTCATCGGGATCCACATGAAGAAGGCGGCAGCGCTGCCACGAGCGCAGTATGCTCGGGGATATGACGGATTCATCCACCGGCTGACCATTCTGGAAGCGTTCCCACTCCCGATAAATGCTTTCCCTGTTGCGCTGGCTGTTCATGCGGACTCCTTTTTGAGTTGTCAGGACAGGATACACGCAACCCTTGGACATGTCCACAGATACATGTCCATATTTTGGTCATAAACAAAATGGCAACTCTTTGCAATCACAGGAAAAGCACTATAATTGTCCATGGCATGATTATTGCAAGTCTGCTTCCGGCACAGAGTTCGCATTTTTTCTTTCTGATGGAGCCAACCATGAAACTTTTTTCTCCCGTTCAGCTCGGTTCCCTTACGCTGAGGAACCGCATAGTCTTTCCTCCCATGTCCACCAAGTTTGCCGCCGCAGACGGCACGGTGACCGAGCGCATGATCAACTACTATGAGGCGCGTGCCATGGGCGGGGCCGGTCTTGTGACGCTGGAGGCGACCTATGTCCACCCTTCCGGCAACTCCTTTTCCCGCGGCCTCGGTCTCTCCGACGACCGCATGATTCCCGGCCTTAAAAACATGGTCTCCCGCCTGAAGAAACACGGCGCGAAGGTGTCCATCCAGCTGCAGCACGGCGGCCGGGCCGCCAATTCCGCCGCCAGCGGACAGGCCGTGCTCGTGGTCTCGTCCATTCCCGGAGTCACGTCCTACACGGATACCCGCGAAATTTCCGAAGAAGAAATCGCCATGCTCATTTCCGCATGGGGCGATGCCGCAGTCCGCGCCCGCGAAGCCGGACTGGACGCCATAGAACTGCACGGCGCGCATGGCTACCTTATCAGCCAGTTCTTCTCCCCCTACACCAACCACCGTCAGGACGCATGGGGCGGCAGTCTGGAAAACCGCATGCGTTTCGCGCTGGAAGTATACCGCGAAGTACGCCGCCGCGTAGGCGACGACTTCCCCATCACCTACCGCATGAGCGCCGTGGAAGGCCTTGCCGGGGGCATTACGCTGGAGGATTCCCAGGCCCTTTCCCGCGCTCTGGTTGCCGAAGGCATCAACGGCCTTCATGTCTCCGTGGGACTGCGCGAGACCAACTTCATGGTTTCCCCGCCTTCCTGCGTTCCCAGAGGCTGGAACGCCGACCTCTCCCGCAGCATTCGTGAAAGCGTCAACGCCGCCGTGCCCGTCATCGTTGCAGGACGCGTCACCGACGAAGACGTGGCCGAACGCATTCTGGAAGAGGAAAAGGCCGATCTCGTGGCCATGGGCCGCGCGCTCATCGCCGATCCCTTCCTGCCTGACAAGCTGCAGAACAGCCACAAGCCCGTCATCCGCTGCATTTCCTGCAATGAAGGATGCGTGGGCGGTTCCGCCCGCGGAACGGGCGTAGGCTGCGCCCTCAATCCGCTTTCCGGCATGGAAAAGGCCTACAATCTTTCTCCTGCCGCTGCCCCCAAAAAGGTCATGATCATCGGCGCCGGTCCTGCCGGCATGGAAGCGGCGCTCGTTGCCGCCAAGCGCGGGCACAAGGTCACGCTGGTGGAAAAGGGTCCCGCTCTGGGCGGTCTGCTGGAAAGCGCCGCCCTTCCGCCCTACAAGCAGGATCTGACGCGCATCATGAATTACTATGAAAAGGCGCTCGCTCTGGCCGGCGTGCACGTTCGTCTCAATGAAGAGGCAGGCGTCGATCTCGTGAAGAGCGAAGCGCCCGATATCGTCGTTCTCGCCACCGGCAGCCAGCCCGTGTTTCCCGGCTTCTGCCGCGTGCCCGGCGCCATGACCGCATCCGACGCCCTCCACGGCGCAGACACCGGCAGCAATCCCCTCGTGCTCGGCGGCGGACTCATCGGCGCGGAGACCTCGGATCTGCTTTCCGAACAGGGCAAGCACGTCACGCTTCTGGAAATGCAGCCCGACATCGCCAAGGACATGGAAGGCAGAACCCGCCGCTATCTGCTTCTGCGTCTCAGGGAACGCAAGACCACCGTTCTCACCAGCACGCAGGTGCTGGAAATCACGCCCGAGCGCGCCGTCCGCGTCAAGGACCCCGAAGGTCTGGAACGCTGGATAGGCCCGTTCTCCTCCGTGGTGGTGGCCGTGGGCTACCGGTCCAACCGTACGCTTGCCCATGAGCTCAGCGACGCCGGCATTCCCTTCGTCACCGTGGGCGACTGCACCAGAGTCGGCAAGATCATGACCGCCATCGAGGCCGGATTCAAGGCTGCGCTCAGCTTCTAAAAAAATTGCCTTTCACAAAGGCGAAAAGCTGACGTCTTGTGAGACTGAACAACTGCCCGCTCCAGGCATAATCTCCTGAGAGGTTCATATTGTGCATATATGCACAATATGAACCTCTTCTTTTTATCAGTCTCGTTTATCCTATAAAAAGAAACACCTATCAATTATAGTATATAATATGAATTCATGTTAATACACATTAAATACCATAAATATTTCATCATAAAAACAATTCTTAGATTAAATATGATATTATATAATATTCATTATACATATTCGTAATATATAATATTAATATGTCATCATTAAACTTTTACAAATATAGTTTTATACAATAAAAATATACGTAAAAAAAATCGCTATGAATATATCTTTTTGCATAAAAATCTTTCATGTAAGCGCCTGAAAATATGATATGAAATATTTAATACAACTATATAATTATTGTTATAATGATGCCATTCATCATAATGGATGACGCCTACAAACTGATTCGAAAGCGCTGAAAACCGCACGTTCTTCCATATTTAAGATGAGGAAAAAACACACTGTTCCGTGAAGTTGGAAAGACGTTGAAAAATGCGGAACAGACACTGTGTTGTCCATATTTTGGACATGTGTAAAAAAAAAACATGTCCAAAATTTAAACACATCACCTTTTCTGCTTTCACCTTGTTGCTTCGCGCACAAACTACATTTCAATCCTTCCGACACATAATACATCAGAAAATGATTCTGGCATGTTATTTGCATAAAAAAGAACAAACAAAGTGTGGGACATCCCACTTTTTATCATTTTTCTCATGGAAGGAGTCAGATGTGAAACTCTCTGTCAACAGGGCATGTCTCAAGCCTGTGGCCTATGCCGTAGGCGTGGCGCTGGCTATTTTTCAGATACTCTTTACCGGAGGATTCTTCATCCTCGAGCCGCCTCTTCTGCGGGGCATTCACCTTTCTGCCGTCATGGTGCTGGTGTTTCTTCTGGTTCCCCCTCTCAAAAGATACAAAGGAAAGGAAGAACCTGTCATCTTCATCATCATCGATCTCCTTCTTTGCGCCGTAGCCGTAGCCATCGGCCTTTACTTCTATGTCGAGCTTGAAAATCTGCTCAACCGAATCGTCTATGTTGATGAAGTGACCAACGTCGACCTGGTACTCGGCACTGCCTGCATCCTGCTCGTTCTTGAAATAACGCGCAGGACCACGGGCTTTCCCCTGTTCTGCGTTGCGCTGGCATTTCTGCTCTATGGCCTTTTCGGCTCTTATCTGCCTGCTTCCATCGGTCATAACGGCATTGCCTACGATCGACTCATAGAAATGCAGTTCCTGCTCTCGGACGGTATTTTCGGCACCTGCCTCGCCACGGGAGCCACCATGATCTTTGCCTTCATCATGTTCGGCGCCTTCCTTGAACGCAGCAACATGAGCAGCGTGTTCATGGATCTGGCCTGTCTGCTGACCAAAAAATCCCAAGGCGGTCCTGCCAAGGTGGCCATTTTTGCTTCCGCCCTCTTCGGTACCATTTCCGGCTCTTCTCCCGCCAACGTCTACAGCACGGGCATATTCACCATCCCGCTCATGAAGAAAGTCGGATACACTCCGGCTTTTGCCGGTGCCGTTGAGGCCGTGGCTTCCACTGGCGGTCAGATCATGCCCCCGGTCATGGGAGCCGCGGCATTCATCATGGCCGACCTCACCGGACTCGGCTACCTGCCCATAGCCACCGCCGCCCTGCTGCCGGCCGTGCTCTACTACTGGGCCCTGCTCTCCATGATCCATCTTGAAGCCGTGCGCAACAATCTCGGCTATCTGCCTGCCGAGCTCGTGCCTGATGCCAAGACCGTCATCAGAAAGCTCTACTACCTGCTGCCCATCGTCATTCTCATTGCAGCGCTTTGGATGGGAAGAAGCGTCATCTCCTCCGCCTTCTTCGCCACGGCTTCCATTTTCGTGATCTCCCAGTTCAGCAAGGAAACCCGTCTCACCTTCAAGGGCGTTCTGGACGCACTGGCGCTTTCCTCCAAAAACGCTATGATGATTTCCTCATGCTGCGCAGCCGCCGGCATCATTGTGGGCGTCATCACCCTCACCGGAGTAGGCTACAAGTTCATCAGCGTCATCACGGATCTTGCCGGCAACAATCTCTTCCTCCTCATGCTGTTCCTGGCCGTCACCTGCATCATTCTCGGCATGGGCGTGCCCACGGCTCCCGCCTACGTCATCGTGGCCACGCTCGGAGCACCTGCGCTCATGAAAGCAGGCGTGCCCATGATCAGCGCCCACCTGTTCGTCTTCTACTTCGCCATTCTGTCCGTCATCACGCCTCCCGTATGCGTCACGGCCTTTGCCGGAGCAGCAATTGCAGAAGCCAATCCCATGAAGACGGGATTCGTGTCCTGCAAGCTCGGCCTTGTGGCGTTCATCATCCCTTTCATGTTCGTGTATCAGCCCGCGCTGCTGCTCATCGGATCCACCTCGGAAGTCATCATGGCCTGCGTCAGCTCCATTGTCGGCGTCATCGGCCTGGCCGCCGGTCTTCAGGGCTACCTGATCACCACGGCCAGAATATGGGAACGCCCGCTGCTTTTCATAGGCGGTCTCATGATGATTTATCCCGGCTCCTACACGGATATGCTTGGTCTGGCCATGATAGTCGTCGTTCTGCTTATGCAGGCCATACGTCGCCGTTCCTCCGGCACTCCCTCGACCAAAACAGCGTAACACAGCAAAAAGACAACCTTTTACCCCGGAGTCCCGTTATGAAGAAAGCTCTTGGTTCCATCCTGGCCGGTCTCATGCTCTGCGCCGCTCCCATGCTCGCGCCCTCCGCTCACGCCGCGGGTCTGTCCATCAATGCCACTGCCGGTCCTGTGGCCGGTACCGGCTACATAGGCATGGGCGCCCTCGGCAAGGTGTACTCCTCCACCAACGAAGGAGCCGCCGTCACCATGCTGCCCGGCAGTGACGTGTCCAACCCCATTCGTCTCCAGAGAGGAGAAGTCGACGTGGCCGTGGAAACTACCTGTCTTGCCGTATGCGCAAGAGACGGCTCTGCTCCCTTCAAAAAGCCCGTTGGCAATCTGAGCGCACTGGCCAACCTGCGCAACATCTCCCGCATGAATATCGTGGTGCGCACCGATACCGGCATCACTTCCCTTGATCAGCTCAAGGCGGAAAAGAAGGCCATCCGTCTCGCCACCGGCCCCCGCGGCTCCGCCAGTGAAGTCATGGGCCGCTGGATTCTCGAAGAATACGGCATAACCTACAAGGACATCACCTCCTGGGGCGGCAAGCTCATTTCCAACAACTTCGGCGACGTGGCCGACATGGCAAAGGACGGACAGGTTGACATGATGTTCTGGGTCGGTCCCGGCGAAGCCTGGTTCTTCACGGATCTCATCAACAACACGCCCCTGACCTGGCTGCCTGTGAAAGACTCCGTGGCTGCCAGCGTCAAGGAAAAGTACATGCTCACGCCCACCGTGTTCAATGCCTCAGAATACAACGGAAAGATGGGGTCCGATGTTCCCGGTGTGACCACTTCTCAGGAACTGCTGGTGCGCTCCGACATATCCGAAGATGTGGCCTACCGCCTCACCAAGGCCATGTGTGAAGGCGCTGCCGAAGTAATTGCCGCCAATCCCACCTGGGGCAACTTCAAGGCCGAAACAGCCTGGGAAGGTGTGACCCACGATCTGCATCCCGGCGCCGTAAAATACTACAAGGAAAAGGGCTGGCTGAAATAAATGCCATTCCGGGCCGGATTCCGCTTCCGGCCCTTCCTTTTGCCATAAGGCTGGACACTATGGACATGTCCAGTAAACATGTCCATATTATAGACAGAAAAACACACGTGACGTATATTATAAATATAAATAATATCAAGTAATTATAATAAAATATCCATACTGGCACGATTTTTGCTTTTCTATCTTTTGTCATGGACACGGTTCATTCCGGTTCTGAACCTCAGTATTTCCAAGGAGATTATCCGCCATGATCATTGACTTTCGTCTTCGTCCCGCCACGCGCGGCTTTCTCAACATGCACATCTTCCGCAATCAGGAGCGCATCGCCCGCTGGAGCGGCAACCTCGGCATGACTCCTCCGCCTTCCGCCAAGACCGGAGACATGGCCCTCATGCTCAAGGAAATGGAAGAAGCCGGCGTCACCATGGGCGTCGTGCCCGGCCGTCAGGCCAACGCCTTCATGGGCAACGTGCCCAACGACGACATTGTGGAAATCGTGAAGGAATGGCCCGACAAGTTCATCGGCGTGGCCGGCATTGATCCCACGAACCCCACCGCCGCCATCGCCGAAATCGAACGCGTGGTGGAAAACGGCCCGCTCTGCGCCGTGGGCATGGAACCCGGCGTGCTTTCCAACCCCATATATGCCGATGACCGCCGCATCTACCCCGTGTACGAGCACTGCGCCTCCAAGGGCATCCCGGTTCTGCTCATGGGCGGCGGCGGCAACGGCCCCGACCTCAGCCACAGCAACCCCGTCATCATCGACCGCGTATGCGGCGACTTCCCGAACCTGACCATCATCAACACGCACGGCGGCTATCCCTGGGTGCAGCAGATCCTCTTTGTGGCCTTCAAGCGTCCCAACCTGTATCTGTGCCCCGACATGTATATGTTCAACGTGCCCGGCGTGAGCGATTACGTCGCCGCCGCCAACACCTTCATGCGTGACCGCATGGTCTTCGGCACCGCCTATCCCTTCATCGGCTTCAAGGACGGCGTGGAACAGTTCTGCGCCCTGCCCTTCAAGCCCGAAGTGCTGCCCGGCCTTCTCTACAAGAACGCCGCCCGCGCCCTCAAGCTCGACATCGCCGACTAATTCCCCGGGCCGTCCCCATCGGGACGGCCCTTCCCCCCTTGCATCCGGATCAGGAGCCCCTATGTCCCCAGCACAGAAGCCTGACATTCAGAAGTACGCATGGTTCCTCTTCTTTCTGCTTACTGCGTGCTACGCGCTTGTCAGCTTCTTCCGAACCTCCACGAGCACTCTTGCCGTCGACATCATGACCGACTTTGCCGTCGGCGGCGGACTCATGTCCGTCATGAGCTCGGCCTACTTCTATCCCTACGGCTTCATGCAGATACCAGCAGGCATTCTTTCCGACCGCTGGGGTTCCCGCAACACCATCACGCTCTTCATGCTTCTCGGAGCCGCCGGAACGCTGCTTTTCGCCCTTTCCACCTCCGTCACCGCGGCCACTGTGGGCCGGGTGATCATCGGCATGGGCATGGGCATGGTCTTCGTACCGTCCCTCCGGGTCTTCCTGCGCTGGTTCCCGCATCATCAGCACGTGCTCATCACCGGTCTCATTCTTTCTCTTGGCTCCGGCGGCATGCTGCTTGCCACGTGGCCACTCATGAAGCTCGCTCAGTTCACGGGCTGGCGCGGAAGCATGCTGCTTGCCGCCGTCGTCACGGTATGCATGAGCGTTGCCGTATGGATATGGACGCGCAACACGCCCGAAGAAAAATTCGGCAGCAACATAGACCTCCCCGACAGACTGCCCGTTGCTCCTGCGGGGCACAAAAGCCAGCCCATCGGCAAGGTCATGTCCTACATTGTGCGCAAACCCGCCTACTGGGCCATCTCCGTCTGGTTCTTCTGCATCTACGGTTCCTTCTTCGCCATCACGAGCCTCTGGGCCGGTCCCTACTTCATTCAGGGCTACGGCCTGAGCAAGGACGCCGCCGGCGGCGTGCTCTTCTTCATGGCGCTCGGAGCCGTTCTCGGTCCGTCTCTTGCCGGCTTCATCGCTCAGCGAGAAACATTCTCCAAAAAATTTCTGCTCATCGTCTCGTGCGTCATTTCCATTCTTCTCGGCATTCCCCTGGTGCTTCCCACGCCCGTTCTGCCCGAACTCGTCCTTCCTGCATGGGCGCTTCTGTTCGGCATATTCTGCGGCGGTTTCGGAGGCATAGCCCTGGCCAAGATTCAGGACGAATTCCCCAGCGAGATCGTGGGAACCGCCACCGGCATGATCAACATTTACTGTTACATAGGAACCGCCCTGCTCCAGCTCGTAAGCGGCTGGATCATGGAGTGGCAGGCCCCCGGGCAGAGCTCCTATCAGCTTTCTCAGTACGCCGTCATGTTCATGCTGTTCATGACCATGTTCATCTGTGCCCTCATAGCCGTCATCTTCTGCCTGCGGTCGGAAGAACGGACGAAACACGCATACGCCACCGCCAAGGAGTGAAACATGGGTAACGCCTCATTCCCGCATCTTACTGCACCCATAACCATCAACAGCAGACTGAAGCTCCGCAACCGCATGGTCAAGGCCCCTCAGTCGAGCTGGTTCTTTGAAAAGGACGGCTCGGCCGGTCAGCGCGTGACGGACTTTTACGAAACCCTCGCCGCAGGCGGCGTAGGCCTGCTCATCGTTTCGGCCGTCACCTGGAGACCCGACCATCCCTACGGACCGTACGGCGCGCTCAGCGACGACAAATTCATACCCGGCATGAAAAATCTTGTGGACCGCGTTCACTCCCATGACTGCCCGGTCATGTGCCAGCTGCATCACGGCGGTCCCTCCGCAGCCGCGGGGCATCACGGCGGTCTGCCCGTGGGCTCCTCCTCCATAGACGTCAAGGACATTCCCAGTCCGGGCAAGGCCGTGCACGGACTCACCCGCGAGGAAATAGAAGAAGACAAGCAGCTCTATCTTGCGGCTGCCGAACGCGTAGCTGCCTGCGGTTTTGACGGCATAGAAGTCCACTGCGCCCACGGCTACTATCTGGAAAGCTTTCTGAGCCGCGTATGGAACCATCGCGACGATGAATACGGCCCCCAGAACATGGAAAACCGCACCCGCCTCATCGTGGAAATCATCACCGAGCTGCGCCGTCGTCTCGGGGCGGACTACCCCATCGGCCTTCGCATGAACGGCCATGAATGGGGCGCGAAGGGCGAGCTTACCGTGGAAGAAGCGGTGGAAGCGGCAAAAATCTTTGAAAAGGCCGGCGTCAACTACATCAGCGTGTCCGGCTACGGCTACGGCCCCCTGCCGTTCCGCTATCTGCCCGACTACTGGCCCTATCCCGAACCTGAAGAACACATGAAGCCCTACATGGACGACTACCGCGGACTCGGCCTGCTGGTTCCTGCGGCGGAAGCCATCAAGAAGGCCGTGTCCATTCCCGTCATCGCCGTGGGCCGCATGGATGAGAACAAAGGCGAAGCCGTGCTCTCTCAGGGCAAGGCCGATCTCGTGGCCTTCGGCCGTTATCTCTGGGCCGATCCCGAATTTCCCCGCAAGGTCATGGAAGGCCGCACAGACGACATCGTGCGCTGCACGCGCTGCGGCACCTGTGAAGATCCGCCGGCCGGCCGTCCCCGTCGCTGCCGCGTCAATCCTTCCATGGGCCGCGAAAGCGAACTGCGCATCACGCCCGCCGAGAAAAAGAAGAAGGTGCTCGTCATCGGCGGCGGACCTGCCGGCATGGAGACCGCCCGCGTGGCCGCTCTTCGCGGACACCAGGTCATTCTGTGCGAAAGGAACCGGGCTCTCGGCGGCAAGCTCCCGCTTGCGTCCATGATCAAGGGCTCCGACGTGGAAGACATCCGCTCCATCGTACCCTACCTTACGGGACAGCTCGCCAAGCTGCCCGTGGACATTCGTCTCAACACCGCCGTGGACGCCGACTATGTTCGTCGTGAAGCTCCCGACGCCGTGGTCATTGCCACCGGCGGCCTCTATACCCTGCCCGAACTGCCCGGCGTAAACGGCAGAAACGTGACCGGCGTGAATTCCCTGAGCAAGCAGGTCAAGCTGCCCCTCGTGGTGTTCGGTCCCGACCTGCTGCACAAGCTGACCAAGATTTTCCTGCCCATCGGCAGACGCGTAGTCATCGTCGGGGGCAAAATCGAAGGCGTACAGGGAGCCATCTTCCTCAACAAGCGCGGCCGCGAAGTGTGCGTGCTTGAAGACGGCGCGGAACTCGGCAAGGGCATTCCGCCCCGCTACATGGACAGAGTGCGCCCCTGGTTCCAGAAGCGCGGCATTTCCGCCTTCACGGAAGTGACCTTCAAGGAAATCACCTCCAAGGGCGTCATGTATGTAGACAAGGAAGGCAAGGAACATCTGGCCGAAGGCGACACCGTCATGGTGCTCACCTCGCAGAAGCCTGATCTCTCCCTCAAGAACCGCCTGGAAGGCATCGTATCAGAAATCCACATGGCCGGTTCCGTCAACGGCGCCGATGTGGGCAGCCTCATCGTCGACGCCATGGAAAACGGCCGCAGCATAGGCTGCAAGCTCTAACAGACCCTCGAAAGCGGTCCATGCCTACCTCCTGCCCGGACCGCTCATCCCCGAAAAGGGGAGAAAACCGGAGTCTTCCCGCAGCACGCCTTCGGTTTTCTCCCCTTCCACAGACGGCAGACGGCGCTCTCTGTCATCCCCCTGCAAACAGCCTCTGCCATGGGACGGTGTTCTTTCTTCGGAAAGGGCGCCGTTCTTTTTTTCAACACGAAGTCGGTACATGACGCCCGTCTGCGGTGCTTGCCCGTTGGAGCGCTACCAGCCCCCGCCGAGCGTCACGCACACCTGCGCCACGGCGGAAAGCTGAGCCGCCCGTCCCGCAGCCAGCTGCATCCGGGAAGCATACAGGGTGCGCTCCGCCTCCAGAACGTCGAGATAGGGCGAATAGCCCGCCTCGTATCTGGTCCGGGCAAGTTCGGCCGCCTTTTCCATGCGCAAGGCGGCGTCCGCAAGGCTTTTCACGCTTTCCGCCGTGCCCTTCTGCGCTGCCAGCGCGGAACGTATGTCGCTGAAAGCCTGCTGAACGGAAAGCTCATATGCTGCGGCTGCCGCACGCACGGAGGCTTCGGCCTGCCGCACGCCGCTTATGGTGCGTCCGAAGGTAAAAAGCGGCAGATTCATGTTGCCGCCGAAGCTCCAGTTTCCTGCCGCGCCGGAAAAAAGCCCGTCGAGCTGCGTACTCGAGGTGCCGAGACTCCCTGTGAGACTGATGGAGGGAAAGAATGCAGCTCTGGCCTCGCCCACCTGAAAATGCGCCGCGCGAAGCGAGGCCTCGGCTGCGCGAATGTCCGGTCTGCGCGCAAGAAGCTCGGAAGGCAGTCCTGCGGGAAGCTGAGGCGCGACAGGGAAAGATGCAAGTCTTGCCCCGGACTCCGCACGTCCCGAGAACACGGTGTCCGGCGACGCTCCGGTCAGCAGCAGAAGCGCTCCCTCGGCCTGCTCCACCCTTGTTTTTGCCTGTGCAAGGCTGTCCTTGAGCGAGTCCACCTGCGTGCGCACATTGAGAATGTCCAGCTCGCTGATGGCTCCTGCGGCGTACTGCTTTTCATAGAGCGCGGCAGAATCCTCCCGTGCCTTCAGCGTACGCTCGGTAAGATCGCGCTGCTCACGATAGTTCAGAAGGTCGAAATAAGCCGAGCAGACCTGCCCTGCGAGAGAAAGTTCCAGGGCATGCGCGGCGTCTTCCGCAGAAAGCAGCTCTTCCCTTGCCGCCGCCGCGGCGTTGCGGTACCGCCCCCATATATCGAGCTCCCAGGCAGCCTGAACCGCACCGCTCCAGAGCGAATCCACACGCGAGGGGGAAGAGACGCGCCGAACGCCCTGCCCATCCATGGCATCCACTCGCTCCTCAAGAGCGCCGAGCTCGCGCATGACGCCGTAGGTGGCGGAGGCATCCAGACTGCTCCTTGTTCTCTCGCCCGCGCCCTGTGCGGAAAGCTGAGGGAAAAGATCCGCACGCGCCATGCCGAGCGCCGCCCGGGCCGCGTCCACTCTCGCCAGACTCTGTTCCAGATTCCTGTTCTGCGAAAGCGCGAGGGACACGAGCTCATTCAGCGCCTCGTCGTTGAAGCGCCGCCACCATTCACGGGAAAGCTCGCCCTGTTCAGGTCTTGCCCCCTCCTCTCCCCACGAGGAAGGAAGGGACTGCTCCGGCCTGTGATACTCGGGAGCAAAGGAACAGCCCGACAGAACAAGCGCCGTCATCAAAGCCGCAAGCACGCGTTTCATGACCTCTCCTCCCTGCGCGAGGCACCGAACAGCCGTTCGGAAGCGCGCATGACCAGCACGAAGAAATACGGCACGAGCAGCGGCGCCAGCACCGTGGCCGCAATCATGCCGCACACTACGCTCACGCCTATGGACACGCGGCTCGCCGCGCCTGCGCCGGAGCTGAACGCCAGAGGCAGACAGCCCAGAATGAATGCTATGGACGTCATGATGATGGGACGGAACCTGAGCTTTGCGGCCTCCACGGCGGCTTCCTCCAGCTTTCTGCCCTGCTCGCGCAGCTCCACGGCGAACTCGATGATGAGAATGGCGTTCTTGCACGCCAGGCCGAGCAGCGTAATGATGGCCACCTGTGTGTAGATGTCGTTGCTGAGTCCCACAAGCCAGTTGCCGAAAATGGCGCCGAACACGGCGAAGGGTACGGCGGAAAGCACGGCCAGAGGCAGACTCCAGCGCTCATACTGTGCGGCGAGAATAAGGAATATCATGAGCACGCTCAGGCCGAGCACGCCGAAGTCCGTACCTCCCGTCTCCACTTCCTGATACGTCACGCCGGACCAGGCGAAGGAATAGCCCTGCGGCAGGGAAGCCGCCACCTTTTCCAGCGCGGCGATGGCCTGCCCGGAACTTGCTCCCGCAGCGGGGTTGCCCGTAATCTTGGCCGAAAGAAGGCCGTTGAAATGCGACACCGTGGACGGCCCGCCGTCGGTGGTCACCGTGACGAGCGAGGTCAGCGGAATCTGATCGCCGGTGGAGGAGGTCACGTACAGTGAACGCATGCTGTCCGGCAGACTGCGGAACCGCTCGTCGGCCTGCATCATGACCTTGAAGGTGCGGCCCGACAGGTTGAAGTCGTTGATGTAGGTCGAGCCCAGCGTCGCGCCGAGCATGTTGAACACATCCGCGCAGTCCACGCCGGACATGGCGGCCTTTTCCCTGTCGAGACGAACGAAAAGACGCGGCGCATCCACGCTGAAGGCACTGTTCACCCCGGAAAGTTCCGGCTGCGCCGAGGCCTTTGCCGCAAAGTCGTCGGCCACCCGCGCCAGTTCCTCCGGCGTTCCGGAGGTGGTCTGAATTTCCATCTCGAATCCGCCGGTATTGCTCATGCCCATGATGGGAGGCGGATTGAAGGGCAGAACGAGTCCCCGGCTTTCACCGAGTCCCAGGGCGTATATCTGCCGCAGCGTTGCCGCCATGCCGAGTTCCGGCGTCTTTCGCTCGTCCCAGGGCTTGAGCTGAATGAACAGCGTGCCCGCGCTGGCATCCAGCGTGCTGTTCACAAGATCATACCCGGAAAGACTGAGCACGTGGGCCACGGCAGGCAGGCGCCCCACGGCCTCGCTCACGCTCGTGACAAGCTCACGTGTCTTGGGCAGGGCCGATCCCTCCGGCAGGGAAATGGTGCACATGAGCGAGCCCTGATCCTCTTCCGGCACCAGCGTTGTGGGAACTCTGGTAAAAAGCCAGGCCGTACACAGGCAAAGTCCCGCAAGAATGCCGCAGGATATCAGTCCGTGCCGCAGAAAGAACATGACCAGATGAGAAAACCCTTCCGTCACCGCGTCGAAAAAGCGGTTGAACCAGCGGAAAGGAGCCCAGGGCTGTTTGTGCTCTCCCTTGAGAAGCTTCAGGCACAGCGCGGGCGTGAGCGTCAGGGCCACCAGACCGGAAATGACCACGGCAATGGCGATGGTCACGGCGAACTGCCGGTACATGACGCCCGCAAGTCCGCCGAGAAATCCCACGGGAATAAACACGGAGCACAGCACAAAGACGATGGCGACAACGGCCGACGTCACCTCGTTCATGGCCACGGCCGTGGCTCCGGCCACATCGAGCCTTTCGGTGCGAAGTACCCGCTCCACATTTTCCAGCACCACTATGGCGTCGTCCACCACCATGCCTATGGCAAGAACCAGCGCAAAGAGCGTAAGCGTGTTGATGGAGAAGTCGAGAAGATAGACGCCCGCAAATGTGCCTGTGAGCGCAATGGGCACGGCCAGGCAGGGAATGAGCGTGGCCCGCCAGTCCTGAAGAAAGAGATACACCACGGCAAACACAAGAAGCATGGCCTCCACCAGCGTGCGTACCACCTCTTCCACGGAAAGACGCACGAATATGGTGGTATCATAGGGAACCACATATCCCATGCCGGAGGGAAAATACCGTTCCTGCTCTTCCATGTAGGCGGCCACGCGCTCGGCCGTGTCCAGCGCGTTGCTGCCCGGGGCCAGAAATATGGCCAGAGGAATGGCGGTGGCGCCGTCGATGGCGCAGGCAAAGTTGTAACTTTCCGCGCCGAGCTCCACACGGCCCACGTCGCGCAGGCGAAGCACTCCGCCTTCCGGAGAAGCCCGGAGTATGATGTTGCCGAACTGCTCGGCCGTCACAAGACGCCCCTCTCCCTGAAGCTGCCATGTCATGGTCAGACTGTCCGATCCGGGCTGACTTCCCACGCTGCCCAGAGAATACTGGGCGTTCTGATCATTCACGGCCTGAGAAATGTCGTTCACGCTGATGCCGAGCTCAGCCATGCGGAGCGGATCGAGCCAGATGCGCATGGCGTGATCACGGCTGCCTATGATCTCGGCCTGTCCCACACCGGGCACGCGCTTGAGCCCGTCGAGCAGATTCACAAGAGCGTAATTGCTGAGATAGGTGGCGTCATGCATGCCGTCCCTGGAATACAGCGCCACGATTTCCAGAATGGCGGGCGAAAAGGTGTCCACCGTCACGCCGTACTGCCGCACGATTTCCGGCAGCATGGGCGTTGCGGCCTGCACGCGGTTGTTCACGTTCACCTGAGCGATGTCCGCATCCGTGCCCACGGCAAAGGTCACGGAAATCTGCATGGAGCCGCTCGAGGAACTGACCGAGCTCATGTAGATCATGTCAGGCACGCCGTTGATCTGCTCCTCTATGGGCGTGGCCACCGTCTGGGCGATGATCTCGGGACTCGCGCCCGGATACTGCGCGCTCACCGTGATTGTGGGCGGGATGAGATCTGGATACTGTGCCACGGGAAGCTCGCGTATGGAGAGAAGTCCGGCAAGCACGATGAAAATGGAAAGCACCATGGACAGCACGGGACGCCGCAGAAAAAAACCGGCACGAAGAGTGACGGGGGCACCTGCCGGCGACAACATGGACGGAGCGGAAGGGCCGGACGCGTTCTTTTTCAGAGAATCGTCACTCATGACTGACCTCCCTGACCGGGGCGGGAGCGTCCTCCACGCCGCTTCCCGTCACGGGGGAAGAGGATTCCGGCGTGTCCAGCGGATCGACCTTCAGACTCTGCCTGAGTTCTTCCGCCCGCACCGTCTGCCCTGCCGTCACCTTGTTCTGGCCCTGCACCACGATTCTCTGCCCATGTTCAAGCCCCTTTTCCAGAAGAAAGCTGCTGCCGAAAGCAGGGCCGAGCGTCACGGGAGCAA
The DNA here is from genome assembly GCF_944324575.1 of uncultured Mailhella sp. Classification (GTDB taxonomy): domain Bacteria; phylum Desulfobacterota; class Desulfovibrionia; order Desulfovibrionales; family Desulfovibrionaceae; genus Mailhella. The sequence goes on from NZ_CALUWV010000003.1 coordinate 27,808, forward strand.
GATACGCGCGATTCTCCTTGTCCAGCGCGTACACGGCCGTGCCCTGTTCCGTCTGCATGACAGCTTCCTGCGGTATCATGATAGCGCCGACAAGTTTTGCGCCCCCCACCCGCACGATGACAAACTCGCCGGGAAGCAGTCTGCCTTCCGCGTTGGGAAAGCGGGCCCGGGCCCGCACGGCGCTTGTTGAGGAATCCACCTGCGTGTCGAGAAAGATCACTTCTCCCTTCCGGTCGTAGTCCGTGCCGTCCAGAAGGGAAAGCACGGCCATCGAGCCTTCGCCGTAGCTTACGGCCCTGCCCTTCGACTCCATGTCGCGCATGGAGAAAAGCTCCACGCTCGGCACGGAAAATTCCACATCCATGGGATCGCTCTGATTGATGAACGTCAGCGTGCTGTCCGTGCCCACAAGATTGCCCGTGCGCGTCACCTCGCGGCTTGTAAAGCCGGAAAAGGGCGCTGTCACCCGGCAGTACCCGAGCGTTATGCGTGCCTCGTTCACGGCGGCCTGCGCCGACTCTCTCCGTCCCTGCGCGCTTTTCCACGCGGCGTAGGCGCTGTCACGCTCCTGACGGCTCACCGCATTGGAAGCGTAGAGCTTCTGCACGCGGTCATATTCCTTGCGGGCGTTCTCCAGCGTGCTTACGGCGTCGGCAAGCTGCCCTTCCGCCTGACGAAGGGCCGCCCGAAACGGAGCTTCGTCTATCTCAAAGAGCACGGTCCCCTGCTTCACGTACGCACCTTCCTTGAAAAAGCGCTCCATGAGAATGCCCGACACCTGCGGCTTTACCGCGGCGGAACGACTGCCCTGCGTCTGCCCCATGAAGGTGGCGTAAAGAGGAACGTCCATGCGTTCGAGTTTTACGGCCTTTACAAAGGGCGGCGGAAACGTCGCCCCGGCGGACTGTTTTTTGTCATCCTCGTTGCAGGCGACCAGAATCAGACAAAGCAGCGCGACTCCACTTGCACGCAGCGCATTCATGACCCATCCTCCATGGCTGAACGTTTTGCTCCGGCCGCCCGGAGCCGGACGTCTTCCTTCCGCCGGAAGGGGCACGGAGAAAAAGAAGCGTCCCTTCGTCCGCCCGCGCATTGACAAAAGACCGGGCAAACGTAGATTATGGCAATCTCCTTTGTCTTAATACGGCGATGAAAAGCACGCCATGAGGTTTTGTATGAGTCCTTTTATTGTTCGCGGTTTCCTTATCGGCAGCTCCGTCGGCATCTTTGCCGTTCTCCTCGGCTTCGTGAACACGGCGGAAGGCATCGTGTTCGGCGCCACCATGGGACTGCTTGCCGGGCTCACGTCTGCAAAGCTTTATGAAAAGCGCATGAAGGACAAGGCAAATCAGAACAAGCGCCCGTAGAGCCGCCTTCAGCCGCACAAGGAGAGAGCCATGCACATCTTCCGGCCCGGCACGCGCCGCTTTCTGCCCGGCATGGTGGACAACCTTTCCCCGGAGTGGAAGGCCGTCCTCTCCGCCGGTCGGCGCATGGTCCTGAAAAAGGGGGAATTCCTGCTTCCCGACGGGGAGACGAGAAGCTTCGGCTATCTGACCTCCGGCCGCATCTGCTCGACCCACACCTCCTACGGAGGCGGCGCGCATTCCATGCTCATCTTCGGCCCCGGCACCCTGATCCGGGAAGCCTACGTCTGTTCGGGATTCTGCCAGAGCCTGCCGCACTTTCAGTGTCTGACCGACGTGGAGTGCCACATTTTTCCCGGAGACCTCCTTCACGACGAGCGCTTCATCGCCGCGCACCCCGAACTCATGCGCAGCATGCTCTATTCCGTCAGCGTCAAGCTGTCCCTGTTCGACGCCATGCTCTCCATCATGAGCTGCCGTACCGTGGAAGAAAAGGTGGCCATGTGGATGTATTACTGCTGCGACAGCTGCGGCAGAAGCTCGTTTTCCCCGGGCATAAGCCAGATAGAGCTTTCCCTGCTGCTCGGCGTGCACAAGTCCTCCCTCAACAAGGTCGTTCTGGCCCTCAAAAAGCACGGCATTCTGGAGTGCTTCACAAAGACGAGGCTCTCCATCCTCGATGAGCGGCGGCTCTTCCGCGCCGCCTGCGGCGAGCTGCTGCTCTAGCACGGCGGGAAGAGGCGCCGGGGCCGTCCGCACGCTCCCGATTCCCGGCGCGCAGCTTTGCGCCCGGCCCACGATGCAGCCTGAGAGGAGACTCTCCCCCAAGGCCCGTGCCGCACGCCTTCCTCCTCCGGCGGGAGACCCGCCGTTTGCGCAGAACGCCCGCAATCAGCCCATGTTCCGGCGCAGGATTCTTCCGGCGCACGGCTCCGGGACCCTGCGTCCGCCAGAACGCGGCGCTCACGAAAATCCCCCGTTCCACCAGCAGGACGGCAAAGCCTTTCCCGGTTCAGGACAACTATCGGGAAAAAATGCTTTTCGGCGCATCTTTTTTTTTGCCGTTTCTTCTATGCTTCCTCCATCTTCACGCACGTTCAGTCTTCGGAACGCCGCGTGCCGTCCGGCCCATCCCTTTGCGGATCTCCCCTGAGAAAGAAAAAAGGCGCCGGATGCCCGGGCCTTCCCCGGGCGTCAGGTTCCCGGAGAAGAAGAGCACGGGAGCTTGCCGCACGCCAGAAAGTCCGGGCGAAGGCTTCCGCATCCGCCGTCGGCATGAAGGACGAGGCGGCCACAGCCTCGGACGCGGCGACCGAAAACGCAACCCTTTTCACGCAGAACTTCCGGTTCTGTCCTTCATGGAGGTCCATCATGTCTCAGGCCTGCTGTCTGTCTCCCCAGGAAGAACGCATCTGCAGCCATCACGTCAGCCGGAAAGGTCACGAACGGGTCTTTGCCATACGCGACCGCGTCCAGTTCGACATTCCCCACATAGACATAGAACGGGCACGCTACTTCACGGAATCCATGCGCGAGACGGAAGGACAGCTTCTCACGCTTCGCTGGGCCAAGGCGATGAAGAACGTGGCGGAAAAGATCACCGTGTACATAGACGAGGGCTCCCTTCTTGCGGGACGTGCCGGCTGCCTCGGCCGCCACGGCATCCTTTACCCCGAGCTCGACGGCGACTTCTACAGGGAGGTCCTTGCCGGCATCAACAGCCGCAAGACCAATCCCTTCCGCATATCGGATGAAGACGTGCGCATTGCCCTTGAAGACATAGCGCCGTACTGGGAAGGCAAAACGTTCCATGAACACCTCAACGCCGCCCTGCCGCCCGAACTGCGCAAGCTGACCTACTCGGACGACCGCGGTCTGAAGTCAAAGTCCATCGTCAACGAAACCGCCTCGTACCGCTCCGGGCTCCAGTGGTGTCCCGACTATGAGAAGGCCATACGCAAGGGCTTCCTCGGCCTGAAGAAGGAAATCGAGGAAAAGCTGTCTTCCCTCGATCTGGAAAACGCCCTGGACATTTCCACGAAAAAGCCTTTCCTCGAAGCCATGCTCGTCATCTGCGACGCCATCATGATCTGGGGCAGACGCCATGCCGATCTGGCGCGGAAGCTTGCCGCCGGGGAAGCCGATCCCGTACGCAGAAAAGAGCTGCTCCGCATCGCCGAGATATGCGACCATGTTCCCGCCCATCCCGCGCGCACCTTCCATGAAGCGCTGCAGTGCCAGTGGTTCGTCCAGATATTCTCCCGTCTGGAACAGCGTACCGGCGGCGTAGTGTCCAACGGACGCATGGATCAGTACCTCTATCCCTTCTACAAAAAGGACATGGAGGACGGCATCCTCACCCGGGAACAGGCCAAGGAACTGCTGGAGTGCATGTGGGTGGAAATGGCCCAGTTCGTGGACTTCAACATATCTCCCTCCGGCTCCGACTTCTATGAAGGCTACGCCCACTGGGAAGCCGTGACCATAGGCGGACAGACCAGGGACGGCGAAGACGCGACGAACGAGCTCTCCTACCTGTTCCTGGAATCCAAGAGGGAATTCCCCCTCAACTATCCCGATCTTGCGGCACGCATCCATTCCCGCTCCCCCGAGCGCTTCCTGCACGAAGTGGCCTTGACCATCAAGGACGGCTCGGGCTATCCGAAGCTCATCAACGACGAGGAAACCATCCCTCTGAACGCCCTCAAGGGCGTCCCCCTTGCCGAAGTCTACGACTACGCCGTATCCGGCTGCACGGAAACCCGCTATCCCAACCGCGACACCTACACCTCCGGCTGTGCCTACATCAACTTTGCCGCCGCGCTGGAAATGACCATGTACAACGGCCGGATGCCCTACTACGGCGACGAGCTGCTCGGCCTGGAAACGGGCGATCCCCTGACCTTCCGCACCTGGGAGGAATTCTACGACGCCTACAAGAAGCAGCACGTCCATCTGATACGCCGCTCCTTCCAGCAGCAGGCCGTCGTGGACAGGCTGCGTCCGGAACACTTCGCCTCCCCGCTTTCCTCCTGCCTGCACGACCTGTGCATGAACGCCATGACCGATCTGCAGAGCGAACGCATCGAAGGCGGCGTGGACTTCTCCTATTTTGAAATGCTGGGCTACGCCACGGTGGTGGATTCCCTCGCCGCCGTGAAGAAGCTGGTATTCGAGGAGAAGGTCGTTTCCATGGAAGAGCTCCTCCGGGCCTGCCGGGCCGACTTCAAGGGCTATGAGCCGCTCCGCGAACAGCTGCTCCACGCTCCCGCCTTCGGCAACGACGACCCCTATGCCGACGCCATAGCCAAGGATCTCGACCGTCTGTCCCTTGAGGAGGCCGACCGCAGTTCCAAGGAAAGAGGACTCAACGCCGAACTGCGCTTCGTTCCCATCACCTCGCACATCACCTTCGGCAACGTCATAGGCGCAACGCCGAACGGACGCACCGCCGGCACGTCCCTGTCCGACGGCGCCTCTCCCTCTCAGGGCGCCGACCATGAAGGCCCCACGGCCGTGCTGCTCTCCAGCTATCATTCCAAGAACTACGACATGCTGCACCGCGCCTCGCGGCTGCTGAACATCAAGCTCTCTCCCAAGAGCGTGGCCGGAGAGGAAGGAACGCGCAAGATCGTGGACCTCATCCGCACCTGGTGCGACCTCAAGCTCTGGCATCTCCAGTTCAACATCATCAACCGCGAAACCCTCCTGAAGGCGCAGAAGACGCCGGAAAACTACCGGGGCCTGCTGGTTCGCGTGGCCGGATACAGCGCCTACTTCTGCGACCTGTCTCCGGCTCTTCAGAACGACATCATCGAACGCACGGAATCCGAACAGGTCTAGACGTCCGGGGGACCGGGACGCCCCGGCCCCCCCCGCCACTTTCCGGGAGGCAGAGCTCTGCCTCCCGTTTCCCGTCATGTCCGAGGAGACGCCTATGCAAGACGACAATGACCGGCAGGGGCTGGTCTTCAACATCCAGAAGTTCAGCGTTCACGACGGAGCGGGCATCCGCACCCTGGTCTTTCTCAAGGGCTGCGGCCTGCGCTGCCGCTGGTGCAGCAATCCCGAGTCCCAGAACACGCGCCCGGAAAAGGCGTTCAACCCCTCGCGCTGCATAGGCGCGGAGCTCTGCGGCCGCTGTCTTGAGGCCTGCCCCTCGGGAGCCCTTTCCCTCGACTCCGGCATGGTGCGCTTCGACGTTTCCCTCTGCACGAACTGCATGGCCTGCGTGAAGGTCTGCCCCTCCCGGGCCCAGACCTGCTACGGCGAACGAAAGACCGTGGCGCAGATCCTCAACGCCGTGGAGCGCGACGGCGTCTTCTACTCCCGCTCGGGAGGAGGCATCACGCTGAGCGGCGGCGAGGCCCTTCTGCAGGAAGAATTCTCCGTCGCCCTTCTGCGGGAAGCCAGACGCCGTCACGTCGACACCGCCGTGGAGACCTGCGGCTTCTATCCGTACGAGAAGCTGCAGCGGGCCGCCCCCTTCCTGAACACCCTGATATTCGACATGAAATGCGCCGATCCTCAGAAGCATGAACGCTTTACCGGGGCGCGCAACGACGTCATCGTGGAAAATCTGCAGCGCGTCCGGCGTGATTTTCCTCATCTGCCCATACTCGTGCGCACGCCCGTCATTCCCGGCTTCAACGACACCGAAGAGGACATTGCGGCGATACTCGACAAGCTTCCCCCGAAAACGGGTTACGAGCTGCTGGCCTATCACCGTCTCGGCCTGCCGAAATACGGCTATCTCGGCCGCCGCTATCCGCTGGAGGACGCCGTGCTTGATCCCGGCGTCATGCCCGTTCTGAACGCGCTCGTGCAGCGGAGCGGAAGAACGCCCCATCCCACGGCCTGACCCCGCCCTCTCCCGCTTCCGGCAAGAACCACGAACAGGCGCCGGCCGCGTCCTTTCCCGTCCCCTGTCTGCGCCGCACGGCGCAAAAACGCCTTCCCCGTCCATTCGACGGGGAAGGCGTTCTGCATAGAAACGGGAACCCTTGCCGCTACGCCTGACGCCTGGCGCAGAAGCGCAGAAGACGGGAGAGAAAAACCAGAGCACGCTTGAAGGAAGCCTCATCCTGAGCGAGGGACTGCGGCCGGGGAAGCTGAATGACAAGCCTGCCGTACACTCTCTCCTGACAGAAAGGAAGAAGCGTCTTCGGCATGGAGAGCGTATCTCTGGCGTCGGAGCCGAAAAGAAGCAGCACGCGGGGATTCAGAAGCTTCACGCCGGACCAGAAAAGCGCGGGACCGTCTTCCGGCTTCTCTCCGGCAAGTCCGCAGGGCCAGAACACGTGCGTTCCTCCCGGATGCCGAAGCTCCATGAGCATGCGCACGATGACCTGACGGCGTACGTCGTCCGGCCTGCCGGTAAGATCCTCTCCGAGTCCGGCATAGGTCCAGAGCACGAGAGGACGCGGCGGCAGAGGGCGGCGGTTCTTGAGCGCGAGCCAGCTTGCGGGCCACTGTTCCACCGGCAGCGCGCCGGGCGTGGCAAGAAGGCCGCCGTCCGAAGATAGCACGGGACGCGTCTGTGCAGCGCCTGCCGCGGGACGGGCGGACGGACTCTGCCTGACCTGAGCGGAAGCGGGAGCCTCCGCGCGGGGGGAAGCGGCCTGCACCGGAGAGTCCGGCGCAAACGCATCCCCGGCTCGGGAGGGCGCGGACGACGGACGGGATACGCCTCTTCGTTCCGGCGCAGGCGCACGAAAGGACGGCGGAACATGCCGGGGAACTCCGGCGCTCCGCGGGGCAGAAGTTTCCTCGAGAGTCTCATCCTTCGAGGCCCGCAGTTCAGCCACACGCTGCGGACTTTCCAGCAGCAGCGCTGAAAGGCCCGTCTTGAGCCACGGGCGCACTATGGCGGAAGGAACCATCATACAAACAGCGTGCGTATCCAGTCGATGAGCTTCCAGGCGACCTGCGGCTTGGGCATGTCGGGCCACACCTCGTCGCGTCCCTGAGAGTCGGCCACGTACACGCGGTTGGCCGCGCGGCCGAAGCCGTCAGATATGCGGTTGCCCACAACAATGTCCGCGCCTTTGTTCTCCAGCTTGTGATGAACGGCAAGGCCGAGGGCGTCCATGTCGGGCACGCTTTCAGCGGCAAAGCCCACAACCACCTGGCCTTCGGAGCGCTCTTCGGCAAGCGTGCGGAGAATGTCGGCGTTGGGCAGGAAGGAGAGCGTGAATCCGTCGCCTGCGCGATCCTTCTTGAACTTGCCCGGGCCGTGCGGCTCGGGCCTGAAATCCGCAACAGCGGCGGTGAACACGCCCGCGTCGGATGAAGGCCAGAGCATTCTCGCCCGGTCCAGCATCTGGGCGGCGGTGGTCACGTCGTGCCGATGAAAGGCCGGATCATCGGGAAGCCACAGGTCCACGGGACCGCACACGGCATGCACTTCCGCACCGCGCAGCCACGCGGCCACGGCGATGGATGCGCCCATGGTTCCGGTAGAGCCGTTGGTCCAGAAACGCACGTCGTCCCAGCCCTCGCGCGTGGGGCCCAGAGTCAGCATGACGGTTCGGCCTTCCATGTCCTGAGGCGTAAGCGCCTTGAGACCGGCAAGATAAATCATGCGCAGATCGGCAAGCCGTCCCTGTCCCTCGTCGTGACAGGCCACCACGCCGCTGTCCGGCCCCACGAAGATGAAGCCTCGCTCGCGCAGCGTTTCCACGTTGGCCTGCGTGGCGGGATTGCGCCACATACGGGGATTCATGGCCGGAGCCACCACCACGGGGCCATCAAAGGCCAGCGTCTGGGCGGAGAGCATGTCGTCCGCAAGACCGTGCGCAAGACGGGCCAGCATGTCGGCCGAGGCCGGAGCGATGACCATGGCGTGGGCGATCTGCCCGGGTTCCAGATGCTCGAAGGGCTCCTCGGAACCGAACATGTCCCCATACACCGGCGACGCGCCGAGAGCGCGGAAGGTAAGAGGCGAAATGAACTTCTGCGCCGCAGCGGTCAGCGTGGCGCTCACGTTTGCGCCCGTGTCCTGCCAGCGATGAACAAGCTCAGCCGCACGAAAGGCAGCCACGGATCCGCAGACGCCCATATGCAGCCTCTTGTCCGCAAAACGCTTGAACAGCAGATGCTTTTCCATACAGGAACCCTATTCGGAAAGACTGGTCACCTGACCGGAGCTGCCGTAGGACGAGCCGGAACCGGAATAGGAGGATCCGGAGTAGGAGGAAGAGCCGGAGTAGGACGACGCGCCGGAAGAAAGACCGCTGTTCACGCTGCTGTGCACTTCGGGCACAAGGCTCAGGATATCAACGTTCACGCCGTTGACCACCCACACGTCCATGGACGTGTTCACTACGCCTTCGCGATAGAAAATGGCCGCATAGTGGGGAGCCTTTTCATAAAGCTGCACGGAACGGACGCCGACGCTGGAACCGCGAAGCTGCCATCCCTGCCGGGCCATGTTCTGCATCATGACGTTGGCCAGAGAGGTGCCGTCCACACGGCCGCTAAAGGATTCCAGTCCGAACTTGCTGCCGTCGGGTCCCACGGTAACCAGCGTTTCGGAAGGAACGGTGCTCATGGGAGCCGGAATGGGCACGTCCCGGAACTGGGAAATGTACGTCTCGGTGATGCTGGGCTGTTCAAAGGGGTTGCTGATGGAAGACATGCTGGAACAGCCGGTAAGCATGAAGGCAGCGGCCAGACCGGCGAACATCATGCGAGCTTTCATGGAAGATACCTCCGAAAGGGGGAAGATACTTGCGCGAAAAAGGTAAACGAACGGAAAACACCCTGTTTTCTCCGCCTTATGTCCACAAATACACTATGCTAAAAAAAAAGGCTGCGCAAACGGCGCAAGAGCGCTGCGCCCGCGCCGGCAGCAGCCCCCCCCGCCGCCGCCTCCACCTCCGCTGCCCGCCCCTCCTCCGCCGTCGCCGAAGGAGCTGGACGAGGAAGCCGAACCTCCGCGTGAACTCTCGCAGGACGACGCGCTTCTGTCAGCATCGGCGGAAAAGGCTCCCGCAAGCGCGGGTGTCAGCACCTGGGCATCCGAAACGGCAGCGGCGGAAAGAACGGCGGAAAAATGGGCGCCCCATGCCTGTTCGAGTCCCAGGGCCACGGCGTAGGGAAGAAGCTCTCGATAATGCGCAAGCGTTTTCTCCGGAGGATTGAGCGCCGCAAGCGCCGGGCCTTCCGCCATGCGCATGTAAAGCGCGAGCCCCTCTATGCCGTCAAGCAGGACGCGGGCCTCCTTCGTGGGAGCATCCATGATGCCGGAAAAAAACAGCGGAATGAGCAGAGACAGTGCGGCGAGCGCCGTTTCTGCAGGACTGAGCATATCCAGGGCGTCCCTGAAGACGGTGACGATGAAAAAGCCGACAAAGGCCAGCATTCCCGCCTGAAAAAGAAGGAAAAACGCAAAGACGCCGTAACGCCCCGAACGGAAAAGTCGGGCCGCCCCCTGAAAGAACCTGCGGAACAGAAAGGAGAAGAAAAGCATGAGTATAAGAAGGCCCGGAGCCTTTTCAGGCAGCACGCCCCCCGTGACATGGCCGACGGCGGCCGCAAGCGCCGTCACCGTTGCCGCCATGCCGAAAAAAGCCCACACCGAGCCGAAAAGTCCCTTCATGGAGCCGCCCGCACCCTTCCACAGCTTCCCGTAGTCCTGCCGAAGCTGCGCGCCCAGGGCGCGGCGCATGGCGGCAATGGTCTCGCCGTGCTCCCTGTCCACGGGTATCCGGCCCTCAAGAAGTTCAAGAATGCGCTGCTCCTCCGCAAAAGGAGAATCCCCGGAGCCGCGCTCGAGCACAAAGCCCTGCTTCGCGCTGCCCTCAATGCGGCAGCATCCGCGCCCGAAAAGCGAAATGACCGCCGCGCCGAAGCAGCCCGGCGTCACTTCCGTCTTATGGAAAAGAAAACCTGCGGCCGCAGGCGAAAGAAGCGCGTTCTCTCCGTTCGTGCGGCGATGCGGGGGATAAAAAAGCGGTACAATGACGCCCTTTTTCGGATCCCTGCCGGTAAAGAACCACGCAAGGAAGAAGTACAGCAGCACGACAGCGTCAAGCACGGCAAAAATGACGACGCCGGGCACACTGCCGCCCGCCCTGTCCAGAGTGACGAAGCCCTTTTTCCAGCCTGCGGCCACGGTGAATTCCTCACCGGGGTCGACGGCGCGCTGCGCAAAAAAACGCATGACAAGACGGCCGTCCCTCACCTCATGCGTCATGGTCACAGGAGAAGTTCGGCTTCCCTGCACTCCCAGCCAGGCATTCTGACCGAAGAATGGCGCACCCGGAGGACAAAGCACCGTGCAGGACGCCTGATCCACGGGCGCTTCCCAGCCGCTTCCCGTGACGTTCCAGGTGAGTTCGTCGTTGTTCTCGAAAAGACCGGTCTGACCGGTCATGCGGTAGGAAAGAAAAAATTCATGCCTGCCCGGAGAAAGTACGCTTCCCCTGTCACGCTGGTACACGCGCACCATGCCCGGGGAGTTCTTCACGTCGTCTGCGGACAGAGCTCTTCCGTCGAGGCGTACCTCAAGCACCTGCATGGAGGCGCGCCCCTGCTCCCGCCAGCGCGTCACCACGGGAATGTCACGAAAGATGCCGTGGAACTCCCCTTCGGCCGGGACGTCCACCAGAAGCGTTTCGGAAACCACGATGTCGCCGTTGCCGGCCACGTCCACAAGCGCGTCGAACTCACGTACGCGCACGGGCGCCGCCAGAGCCTCCGCCGCCACGAGCAGCCAGAAGAGCATTGCCATGAGCCACTGCTTCACGTCTTCCCCCTGTACGGGCGTCCAGCATGGCGTCAACAGCTGCGCCTCCCTGCGCCCGTGAAGTCACGGTACGCGGAGGCGACAAAAAAGGGAAGAAGCACAGACCTCTTCCCTTCTCACATAGTTGCGGCTCTTCCGGGAATACGTCCGAAGGCGCCCTCGCGGCGCACCCGGCACGGTCGCCTACTTTGCGGAATACCCCTCCGGTACGGCGGCCTCGCTCTCGTCGGAAAGCTCGAAATATTCCATTCTGCGGAAGCCGAACCAGCCGGCCACGACATTGCCCGGAAACTGCATGATGCGGTTGTTCTGATCGCGCACCGTGCCGTTGTAGTAACGCCGGGCCATCTGAAGATCGTCCTCCAGACTCGTCAGCGAGTGCTGAAGCTGCAGAAAGTTCTCGTTGGCCTTCAGCTCGGGATAGGCTTCCGCCACGGCAAGCAGCTTTCCGAGCGCAAGGCTGAGCCCCTTTTCGGCCTCACCCACGTCCCGGGCACTGCCGCCCTCGGCCTTCATGCCCGCCTCCCGCGCGCGGGACACGGCGGAGAGCACATCCTTTTCATGCACGGCGTAGCCCTGCACCACGCTCACGAGCGAGGGCACAAGATCGTGTCTGCGCCGAAGCTGCACGCCTATGCCGCTCCATGCTTCCTCGGCAAGATTGCGGCCGCGCACCATGGCGTTGTAAAGATGCACGAGCGCAAGCGCAAGAACGACGATAACGACGGCAACAATGCCCGCTATGACCATGAGCGCTCCTTCAAAAGCGGTTGTCCGACTCTTCGGCGGAAATTCTTCCATCCGGCACGCAATCCGTGCCGGACCATGGCCAGTCCTGCACCTCGAAAGGCACGGTTCTCTTCATGCCTTCCAGAAATTCCAGAAGCTCCCCGCGCTGATGCGGAGAAAAAAGCAGCTTGAAGAGTCCCTTTGCCGGATCGAGCACCGTCAGCATGGCAAGATGCCCGCCTCCACCTTCCAGAAGATAACGAAAAAGACCCGTATCACGGGGAGCGATACGGATCAGCAGCATCTCTGACGTGCAGGCCGCAGGAAGCCGGACGGGCTTTCGGCGCCCGCTGCCCTTCCCGGAAGAAGGACGGGACACGGCCTCCCCCGACGTGAAAGCGGCGGGCTGCTCCATCTTACTTCATGCGATAGGTGATGCGTCCGCGGGTCAGATCGTAGGGCGAAAGCTCGACCTTCACGCGGTCGCCGGGCAGAATGCGGATGTAGAACTTGCGCATCTTTCCGGAAATATGGGAAAGCACTTCATGACCGTTTTCCAGCTTCACGCGGAACATGGCATTGGGAAGAGCTTCTTCCACGATGCCGTCGACTTCAATGGCGTCTTCTTTAGGCATGGTTCCTCCAAAAAAACTATCGAGACACCTTCCCTGAATATGAGCCCGCTGTCAAGGGGAAGCCGCCTGTCCCGGGCCGCTTTCCGCGCGTTGCCCATCTTTTTCTTCTGTTCTATACTCGCCGCGGCAAAAAAGCCTTTTTTCCCTTTCCCGGACGTCTGCCATGATTCCGTTCCGTTCCCTTCTTTTCCGTCACGCTCTGCGCGGTCTGCTGCTTTTTGCCGGAGCCGCGGCTCTTCTTGCCGCTCCGCCCGCGCTCTCTGCCGGTCTTCCCGGCCCGGGAATCTGGCCGCGTCTTGCAGGAGCGGGCCTTCTTGTCTGCGCAATGATCATGCCCCGGGAGGCGCAGACGCAGGCAAAGCCTTCCACGGCAGCCGTACGCCGCGCGCTCGGCCTTGTGGCCGCCTGTCTTCTCTGGCTTGTGCTGCTTCATCCTGCGGGATGGCTGCCCGCAACCTTTTTTGCCGGACTTCTCGCCTGTCGCGCGGGCGGCTGCACGCTGAAGGAATCGCTTGTGCTTTCTATTCTGCTCTCGACTGTGCTCTGGCTCGGGCTGGAGCGTCTGCTTCAGTACGACCTGCCAGGAGGCGCACTCTTCTCCCTCGCCAAAGGAAACTGACATGGACGCCGCTTTTGCCGATCCCTCCCTGTTTTCCGGCGTTCTTGCCGGCATGGCGGCCGTCGCATCCCTCAAACTCTGGCTGCTCGTGCTTGCTGGCGTGTTTCTCGGCATGACCGTAGGCGTGCTGCCAGGCTTCGGTCCGCCCGCTGCCATGGCTCTGCTTTTTCCTCTGGTCTACGTGCTCGAGCCGCTTTCCGCCATTTCCATGCTTTCGGGCCTTTTTTACGGGGCCAAGTACGGCGGGGCCGTCACATCCATATTAATGGGCATTCCCGGCGAGGCCGACGCCGTGGCCACGCTGTTTGAAGGACATCCCCTCGCGCTCGGCGGCAAGGCACGTCAGGCGCTCGCCACGGCTACGTTCGCATCCTTCACGGGCGGAATATTCGCCTCGCTCGGCATGGTGCTGCTTGCTCCCGTTCTTTCCCGGGCAGCCCTGTTCTTCGGACCGGCGGGACGGGCAGCCTTCATGGGCGGCGCGCTGCTTCTCGTTGCCCTCACCAGCCCCGGCGGCGTAAGGCGCAGCCTGTGCATGATCTTTCTCGGCCTTGTGCTTGCTATTCCCGGCATGGCCCCCGTATACGGAACCTCGCGCCTCACGTTCGGCTTCTGGCAGCTTTCCGAAGGCGTGGAACTCACCTCCCTGCTGCTCGGCATGTTCGGCATAGGCGACCTTCTGGCCGCCCTGCTCTCCCCGCCGGAAAAGAAAAACGCCGACGCCGCCTGCCTTGTGCCTCCACTCAACCGCCTGTCCGCCTTTATGGCCGCCCTGCGCGGCAGTCTTCTCGGCTTTCTGACGGGTCTTGTCCCCTGCGGCGCCGGCGTCACCGCAAGCTTTGCCTCTCACGCGCTGGAAAAACGCATAAGCCATCACCCGGAACAGTTCGGCAGGGGAGCATGGGAAGGACTCGCCGGTCCCGAAGCCTCCAACAACGCCGCAGCCATGGCCTCATTCGCCCCGCTGCTTCTGCTCGGACTGCCCACCAACCCCATAATGGCCGCCCTGCTCGGCGCGCTCACCATCGTGGGCGTGGTCCCCGGCCCCGCCCTGCCCGAAAGTCAGCCCGACTTCTACTGGGGACTCATCGTCTGCCTTCTCATGGGCAACGTGCTGCTTCTTGCCCTGGGGCTCGGACTCGCCGGATTCTGGGCGCGTCTTGCGTGCCTGCCCTTCCGACTCCTGTGGCCGGTGATTCTTCTGCTCTGTCTCACGGGCTCCTATGTGGGGGCGGACGGCATGTCCGGTCCCGTCCAGTGCCTCATCTTCGGCCTTCTGTCAGTGCTTCTCAGGCGCTGCGGATGCTCGCCCGCGCCGCTGGTGCTTGCCTTCGTGCTCGGTCCGCGCCTCGAGACACACCTGTTGCAAACACTGCTCTCCTTCTGGTAGCATACTCTCTTTTTTTTCACTTTTCCCGACTCTTTTTTGCAAACTGATTGAACACTCAATGAACACCCCCTTGCAAAAATACCGCCATTATAGTATGTTATATAGATATATCGTCAGTCGCTATGTGAAAAAAGGTTTTATGCTTGCCGATTTCTTTTTTCCCTGTAGAGATATGCAACATGAAATGGCGCACTCCTCACTTCTTTTTTGCCGCTGTCTGGCTGGCTCTTCTGTCCCTTCCCGTTGTTCCCGGCGCTTTCGCCTCGGGCAGCAACGTACAGCTCTCCATCGCCTTCAGTCCGGGAGGAGCTCTCGACGCCGTTGCCCGCACCCTTGCCCGTGAGGCGGAAAAGGAGCTGGGAGCAAAGGTCATCGTGCAGAACGTTCCCGGAGGGGGCGGCATGACGGGCGTGGCCAGACTGGCGCAGTCCAAGCCCGACGGTTCCCGTCTGACTGCCTGCGTGACCAACGCACTCATTTTCATTCCTTTCAGAAACAACGCCCCCTACGATCCTCTCAAGGACGTGGAACCGCTGCTTGTTTTCGGACAGGCCTCGCCCGTGCTGGTGACCCGTCCCGACGCACCGTGGAAGGACATGGACGCTTTTCTCGCCGCCACGAGGGAAAAAGGCGGCGACATGCGCATCGGCGTTCCCGGTCTGGGTACGCCCTCTCACATTGCCCTTGCCGTCATGGCCGCAAACGATCCTTCCCTCAAGTGGCGCTTCGTGCCCTTCGGCGGTCCCGGCGAAGCGGAAGCCGCGCTTCTCGGCGGCCATCTGGACGCTGCGGCAAGCGGTGCCCTTCCCCGCATAAAAAACGGTCAGCTGCTTCCTCTCATGGTGCTTGCAGGCACGAATCTTCCCGCTCTTCCCAATGTGCCCTCGCTGACCGACAAGGGATTTTCCGATCCCGGCCGGGGAGACTCGTCCTTCATTCTTCTCGCTCCGGCCAAAACGCCGGAAAAAACGCTGGAAAAAATTTCCCGCGCCTTTGAAAAGGCCGCGGAAAGCGAAGCCTACAGAAAGACTCTGGAAGGCTTTTCCGTGGCTCCTGTGCTCAAAAACAGACAGGAAGCCCGGGAATTTCTCAGCCAGGCATGGCAGGAGGAAGGAAACATTCTCAAGGCTGCGGGCATAGCCGACATGCCCGCAGCCTCCCCCAAAAAGGGGACCGCCGGAGCAATTCTTCCTAAAGAAGAATGATTTCGACGGGATGGGGAAAAAGTACCGCTGTCCGACGCACGAGGGACTGCGGACTTTTTCGTCACGGGCGCAGGCGTTCCGCATGCGTCCCTCAAACACAGTCCCGCAAGGGACAGGCTCATCTGTCCGCACGTGGCGGCGGTCATGAGTCAGGATAGTACCAGGAGGATACCCATATGTCTTGCAACTGCACGGCCAAACCCATTGACCTTGCTCCGCTCATGGACATTCTGAAACCCTACCGGCAGAACCCGAAAGGTGCGCTCATTCCCGTTCTGCAGCAGGCTCAGGATGTGTACGGCTATCTGCCGCAGGAAGTTCTTGAAACCATCGCGTCGGAACTGCGCGTTCCGGTTGCGGAGGTGTTCGGCGTGGTCACGTTCTACGCTCAGTTCCATCTCAACCCGCGCGGCAAGAACATTGTCCGCGTCTGTCAGGGTACCGCCTGTCACGTCCGCGGTGGCGCCGCCATTCTGGAAGCGGTGAGTCATCACCTCGACATCAAGCCCGGCGAAACCACCAAGGACCTTAACTTCACGCTGGAAACCGTGGCCTGTCTCGGCGCCTGCGGTCTGGCTCCCGTCATGATGGTCAACGACCACACCCACGGACGCCTGATCCCCGACGACATCCCCGGCATTCTCGACAGCTACCTGGCATAAAGGAGAGGACGACATGCTTGAACTGAAACGTCTCACTTCCGTCGACGCGCTCAACAAGCTGCAGGAAGAAGCCCGGCCTCTGCTCAGCCTGCGCCACTACAACCGCGCGCCCCAGCAGGAAAAGTATCAGATTCTCATCTGCGGCGGCACGGGCTGCACCTCCTCGGGCAGCATGAACATCCGCGACGCCCTGCAGGCGGCCATCGACAACCACGGTCTGCACGACCGCGTGAGCATCGTGGTCACCGGCTGCCACGGCTTCTGTGAACTCGGCCCGCTCGTCATCTTCTATCCCGGCGGCATTTTCTATGTGCGCGTCCAGCCCGAAGACGCCGATGAGCTCATCACGACCACCGTGCTCGAAGGCAAGACCGTGGAGCGCCTGCACTATCAGGGCCGCACCGGCAAGACCCCGCGTCACAGCTACCGCGACATGCTCTTCTACAATCTGCAGAAGCGTCTCGTTCTGCGCAACTGCGGCCGCATCGACCCGGAAAATATTTTTGAGTATATCGCGAACGGCGGCTATCAGGGCATAGCCAAGGCTCTTTCCATGGGCCGTCAGGCCACCCTTGAGGAAGTGTTCAACTCCGGTCTGCGCGGCCGCGGCGGCGCGGGCTTCCCCACCGGTCTCAAGTGGAAGTTCATGGCTTCCGAAGAAGCCGAACCCAAGTACATGCTCTGCAACGCCGACGAAGGCGACCCCGGCGCGTTCATGGACCGTTCCGTGCTCGAAGGCGATCCCAACGCCGTCATTGAAGGCATGCTCATAGGCGCATGGGCCACCGGCGCCACCGAAGGTTATGTGTACGTGCGCGCCGAATATCCGCTTGCCATCAAGCGTCTCGGCATCGCCCTTGCCGAAGCCGAGGCTCTCGGACTCATCGGCGACAACATTCTCGGCACATCCTTCAGCTTCCATCTGAAGATCAAGCAGGGCGCGGGCGCCTTCGTGTGCGGTGAAGAAACCGCCCTCATGCGCTCCATCGAAGGCAAGCGAGGCATGCCCCGCGTGCGTCCGCCCTTCCCGGCCAAGCGCGGACTGTGGGAAAAGCCCACGGTGCTCAACAACGTGGAAACCTTTGCCAACGTGCCCCGCATCATCACCGACGGCGCGGAAGCCTTCCGTCAGGACGGCACCGAAAAGTCCCCGGGCACCAAGATCTTCGCGGTCACCGGCAAGGTGCGCAACACCGGCCTTGTGGAAATTCCCATGGGCGTTTCCATGCGCCACATCATTTTCGACATCTGCGCAGGCATCAAGAACGAAAAGAAGTTCAAGGCCGTGCAGATAGGCGGTCCTTCCGGCGCATGCCTGCCCGCCTCCATGCTCGACAACCCCGTGGACTATGATTCCCTCACCGCCGCAGGCGCCATGATGGGCTCCGGCGGTCTGGTCGTGGTGGACGAAGACACCTGCATGGTGGACCTCGCCCGCTTCTTCCTCACCTTCACTCAGGCCGAAAGCTGCGGCAAATGCACTCCCTGTCGTGAAGGCAGCAAGCGCATGCTGGAAATTCTGGAACGCATCTGCGGCGGCGAAGGCCGTGACGGCGACATTGAAGAACTCGAACGCCTGGCCCACACCATGCGCACCTCTTCGCTCTGCGCCCTCGGCCAGACGGCCCCCAACCCCGTGCTCTCCACGCTGCGCTTCTTCCGCTCGGAATACGAGGCGCACATCCACGACAAGAAGTGCCCGGCCGGCGTATGCACCAAGCTGCTCCAGTACAGGATTGATCCCGAAAAGTGCAAGGGCTGCACGCTCTGCGCCCGCAACTGCCCCGTGGGCGCCATCACCGGCAAGGTGCGCGAGCCCCACCTGATCAATCCCAACAAGTGCATCAAGTGCGGCACCTGCATGGACAAGTGCAAGCACGGCGCCATCAGCCGCGTGTAAGCCCGACTTCGAGGAGAATCATCATGAGTGATACCGTTACTCTGACTATAGACGGCCAGAAAGTGACCGCCCCTGCGGATGCCACCATACTGGAAGCCGCAAAACTTGTCGGCATCAACATTCCTACGCTCTGCTACCATCCTCTGCTGCGCCCCGAAGGCTCCTGCCGCGTGTGCGTGTGCAAGGTCACGAAGGCCCGTTCCTTCATTCCTGCCTGCATCGCCAAGGTGAGCGAAGGCATGGAAGTGTTCACCAACGATCCCGAAGTGCTGGAATCGCGCAAGAACATCGTGGAACTTCTGCTCGCCAACCATCCCAAGGACTGCCTTGCCTGCTCGCGTTCCGGCAACTGCGAACTGCAGCGCGTGGCCAACGATCTGGGCATCCGCCGCGTCCGCTACGAATACAACCGTCCTGAAATGGAAAAGGACGAAAGCAATCCCTGCATCATGCGCGATCCGTCAAAGTGCATTCTCTGCGGTCGCTGCGTGCGCATGTGCGCCGAAGTGCAGGGCGTGAGCATTTATTCCTTCGCCTATCGCGGTCTCAACGCCCGCGTGACTCCGGCCTTCAACCTCGGTCTCGGTGAAGTATCCTGCACCTTCTGCGGACAGTGCCGCAAGGTGTGCCCCACGGGCGCCATCACGCTCAAAAGCGACATTGAACGTGCCTGGCAGGCGCTGCGCGATCCGGAAAAGATCGTCATGGTGCAGACGGCGCCCTCCGTGCGCGTGGCCATCAGCGAACCCTTCGGCGGCAAGCCCGGCGACATCGCCACCGGTCAGATGGTCAGTGCTCTGCGTCGTCTCGGTTTCGACAAGGTGTTCGACACCAACTGGTCGGCCGACCTCACCATCATGGAAGAAGGGCATGAGCTCATCGAGCGTGTAAAGAACGGAGGCACGCTTCCCATGATCACGAGCTGCTCGCCCGGCTGGATCAACTTCATCGAGCTCTATTATCCCGACCTGCTTCCGCATCTGTCCACGGCCAAGAGCCCGCAGTCCATGTTCGGCGCCATGCTCAAGACCTACTATGCCCAGAAGCAGGGCATTGATCCTTCCAAGATCGTGTCCGTGTCCATCATGCCCTGC
Source organism: uncultured Mailhella sp. (assembly GCF_944324575.1). Classification (GTDB taxonomy): domain Bacteria; phylum Desulfobacterota; class Desulfovibrionia; order Desulfovibrionales; family Desulfovibrionaceae; genus Mailhella. Next base: position 47,160 of record NZ_CALUWV010000003.1, read on the forward strand.
ACCGCCAAGAAGTTTGAGGCCGCGCGTCGCGAACTTTCAGCCAGCGGCTTTGCCGACACCGACATCGTGCTCACCACCACCGAACTCGCCCAGATGATCAAGGAAGCCAACATCAGCTTCTTCGCTCTGCCGGAAGAGGAATTCGATCCCATCATGGGCGAAGGTTCCGGCGCAGGCAACATCTTCGGCGCCACCGGCGGCGTGATGGAAGCCGCCATGCGCACCGCCTACAAGGTGATTACCGGCGAGGAGATGGAGCCCATCGAACTCGACGCCGTGCGCGGCATGGAAGGCATACGCGAGGCCGAAGTGAACTTCAACGGCATGCTTACGCTGAAGGTGGCCGTGGCCCACGGTCTGGCCAACGCCCGCAAGATCTGCGACCTGATCCGCGAAGGCAATCCCCACGGCTGGCACTTCATTGAAATCATGGCCTGCCCCGGCGGCTGCATCAACGGCGGCGGTCAGCCCATCAACCTCAATGCCGACACTCCCCGTCTGCGCATTGAGGCTCTGTACCGCAACGACCGCAACCTGCCCGTGCGCAGAAGCCACGACAACCCCGAAATTCAGGCTCTGTATCAGGACTTCCTCGGCGAGCCCAACAGTCACAAGGCCCACGAACTTCTGCACACCCACTACTATGAGCAGTACCGGTCCTGCCGCAGCAAATAGGCCGACGCTCTGACCTCCAGGCGCTCCGGACGTTTTTGTCCGGAGCGCTTTTTTTCAGGCAGGCTTTGACTTTTCCTTCTCTTGCCGCCAATATGAAGCCCCGCACCGGCAACATTCCGGCTCAATCTGTGGAGGACATATGTCTGAAAATCGCTTTCTCTCCGAAATGTTCAACATACAGCCCCCGAACTGGGGTCTTCGCGGCGACCCGTATCTGTGGGAAGACATGAAAATGGCCTTTGCCGACACGCCCTTTCCCTACAGCTCCCACGAGCTCGTCGTGGACATTCACCGCATCTTCAAGGAAAAGACCGGCGAAGAACTCACCAACACCGCCCGTCCCTTTGTGGAGGCCTATGCCCACGGCGGCGCATCCTCGGGCAAGGTGTCCGGCAGGTTCTGGCTCATGACGGCCATCCCGCTGCTGCTCGCCCTGCGCGACGTGGCGGAAAACAACATGGAAGAATTCGACAAGATTCTGGCCGAAGGCACGGCCCGCTTCGCCCTGCGCAGCCACCCCTGCACCCCGCAGTGATGCCAGCGAGGGGCCTTCGGCGCCATCCCTCGCCCCTGGGCGGAACATCTGACGACACGATGGCAAAAAGCCCGGCCGTCGGGCGCAGTTTCGGCATCAGCCGCCGCGCGACACGAAAGAAAAAGGCGTCTCCCTTCTCGAAGGGAGACGCCTTTTTCCTGTGGTGATGACAGTATCAGTGAACGTGCTCGCCGCGTCTGACGCGATAGATGATGGCGCAGATCATGACGATGAAATAAATGAAGATGCAGCCCACGCCCACGAAGCCCTGAGGGGTGGAGTGCATGGCGCTGGTGATGAGTTCTCCCATACGTGTGCTCCTCGAAAAGTCTGGACGGCCTTCCGACCTGTATGCCGGAATCAGTTTTTACCTTCTCCCAAGCCCGGCAAAAAGTCAAGGAGCCCCGCCGGAACGACTTGATGTCACGTCAACTTCCCTTTGTGCTCCGCAGACGGTGCAGACACGCGCTCCGCCTTCATTCCAAGGCACGGAGCCTGCCTCATCACAACGGCGACTGAACATATACTGCTCTCAGAGCTCCGGCCTCTGCCTTGACACGAACGAAGGTCGAGGGCTTTCCGCCTCCCCCGGAGTTCCGGCTTTTGCCTTTCCGCTTCCGCCCTGCTATGATGCCTCATCACGCTTCAGGAGCACCCCCATGGAATACGACAGAAACGACACGCTGGAAATAGATCTGCACGGCCTTTCTCCCGACGGCAGAACCGTGGGGCGCACTTCTGAGGGCATGACCGTCTTCGTCCGTGGCGGACTTCCCGGGGAGCGCGTTCTTGTCCGCCTGAACCATGTCAAAAAACGCATGGCCGAAGCCGAGCTTGTCCGCGTGCTGAAGCCGTCTTCCGATGAGCGTCCCGCGCCGTGCGTTCATGCCGAAGACTGCGGCGGCTGTCCCTGGCAGAGACTGCCCGGCGACCGGCAACTTGCGTGGAAAGAGCGCATCGTGCAGGATGCCCTGCGTCGTCTGGGACGGCTGGAGCTGCCGGAAGGCGTGATTCGTCCGGCTCTCGGCGTCGGTGACAAGGCGGAGTGGGGCTACCGAAACAAAATGGAATTCGCCTTTGCCCAGGACGAAAACGGCAGCACTCGACTCGGTCTGCGGGCCCGTTCGTCGCGCGCCGTCACGGAAGTCACGCAGTGTCTGCTTCAGACGCCACGCACCATGGCGGTGCTGGAAGAGATGCGCGGACTGTGCAGACGCTTCGGCCTGCGCGCCGCGCCATCCGGCAGAAATACCAGGGAGCGAACGCCGAAGAAAAAAACGTTCAGCAGCTCGGTACGCCCCAGCGACATTCTGCGTTTCGTCGTCATCCGCGAGCCCCGTGCCGGGGGATGCCTTGTGGAACTCATCACTCTGCCTTCGCCTCAGGAGACTGCGAACGTCAGAAAGCTCGGCGAAGCGCTCATGGACGCCGGACTCGGCGTGACGGGCTTCGTGCACAGCATACGTACGGATGAAGCCGACGTAGCCTACGGCGAAAACACCGCATTCTCGCTGGGCGAGGCGGGCCTTTCCGAAACGCTGCATCTTCAGGGCCGCGACGTCACCTTCACGCTCGATCACAATTCCTTTTTCCAGGTAAACAGCGCGGCGGCCGAACTGCTTTACAACACGGCCGCAGAACTTGCCTCGACCCTGTTTTCCGGCGAAGACGACCTCTGGGGTCAGGAGTGCTGGGACATCTACTGCGGCGCAGGGGGACTTGCGCTGACCATGAGCCCGCATTTTTCCCGCGTGTTCGGCATGGAAAGCGTGGCTCAGGCCGTGGAACTGGCATCCGCCAATGCAAAAAAACTTAAGGAATCCACAAAGTTCCACTTTGTATGCGGCGACGCTGCACGGCTTGAGAGCATTTTCCGCGAAAGAGGCGTGCCCGACCTCGTCGTCACCGATCCGCCGCGCGCAGGCATGGACGAGCGCACCGTGCAGGCACTGCTCAAACACCGCCCTCCGCGTCTCGTGCTCGTGTCCTGCAATCCCGCCACTCTTGCCCGCGACCTTGCCCTGCTCTCCCAGGCATATGACATACACGCCGTGCAGCCCGTGGATCTCTTCCCACAGACGCCGCACATTGAGACCATAGCCGCACTGTCGCTCGCTGCGCAGAACACTGAAAGGCCCCGCAAGGCGTAGGAAGGCACGTTCCGCACCTTCACAACAACGCACTCGTCACGCGTCGCTTCTCGCCTGACGTTCCCTGCGTTCGCGCTGAAAACGTACCACGAGAAAGCTCGCCAGCACGCGCACCTGCGTGTCGTCCTCTATGGCATAGCGGGGATTGTCCACACCTATGAACCCGACCACCCGACCGTCCTCCATGAGCGGAACGGCTATCAGACGCTGTATGTCCTGCCTTGAGAGCATTTCCCACTCAAGAGGCGATACGGCCTTCAGAGGCTCCTTGTTGTAAATAATGACGGACTTGTCCTTCAGAAAAAGGCTCATCCATCGGCTCATCGCTTCCGGGGGCACCTGCTGAAGCCCATCCTTCTGAGACGTGATGCCTGAAGCGCACCACTCGAAGGTATTGTCCCAGAACTCCGGCTTCCGGGGGGAAGGTTCAAACAGATAGGCCCGGTCCGCCCGGTAGAACTCGCCCACGGATGCAAGCACCAGATCCACGGCCCGGCTCCAGTCATTCTGTTTGTGCAGCACTTCCACATACCCGGTGATACGCCTTGCGAAATCAAGACGGGCCTGCGACTTCTGGCTGACGTACTCCCGCCTCGTAATATCCATGGACACCTCAAAATGCAACGTTCTGTCCCCTATGTCCAGGAGCTTTCCCTTCTGAAGAAAGTGTCTGCCGCAATAGCTGTTCCAGTTCTCCCATATATAAAAGGAATCATGTCGCAGCAACGCGTGGGGGCAGAACCCGCAGGGCGCATCGAGTCCTCTCATGACCTCGTGACACTTCCGTCCCCGGTAGTCCCGGATGCCGAACATCCTCTGCCCCGCCGCGTTGAGATAATATATTTCATGCGTCTGAATGTCGCACAGAGAAATGATGTCCTCGGTCTTTTCCAGTATCGCGTGCTCCAGAGCAAAACTTTCCGAAGAAAGATACGGCTGCACGGTCTGCCTGAGATCCTTCTGACCGTCCGTCTCACTGTGGTGCGGAAGATACGTTTTTTTCACGACAAAGTCATCGGACGCAACGGGACGGGCAAAAAAGTATCCCTGATACACGTCAGGATGAAGAGGCTCAAGAACAGCAAGCTCTTCCGCCGTTTCCACGCCTTCGCAGCAGACCCGTATCTGACCGCTCGCGGCAAGCTCGATGATATTGGACAAAAGCCGCAGATTATAGGCGCTGTGCTGTATGCCTCTGATAAAGCAGCGGTCTATCTTTATTTCGTCTATGGACAGTTCCTTCAGCCAGCTCAGGCTGGAATAGCCCGTTCCGAAATCGTCCACGGAAACCTCTATGCCCTCCTCCTTCCAGGCGCTGAACACGGCGTTCAGATACGGGTAATTCTGAAGCTCCATGCCTTCCGTGACCTCAATGGTCAGGGCACTTCCCGGAAGTCCGCTTTCCCGGACGAGATTCAGCACTTCGGCCTGTACTTCGGGGTGTTCCAGTTGCCTGTAGGACATATTGACGCTGACGCGCATGCCGGGAATCATCCGCCTCCAGCGACGGCACTGCTCCAGTGCGCTCCGCATGGCCCAGAGTCCCACCGGAACGATCAGCCCGCTCTGCTCGAGAATGGGAATGCATTCCGCAGGAGAAACGACTCCTCTGCGGGAAGACCTGAAGCGAAGCAGCGCTTCCGCACCGAAGAGCTCAAACGTCTCGGAACGCACCTGCGCCTGATATACAAGGAAAAAGCCCGAAAAGTCTCTCTTTACGGCAGCCTCCAGCTCCTCGAGCAGCTCAAGGGTCTCAAGTTTCCGCTCATAGTCCTCCGGAGTAAAGAAGTTCAGCCGTTTTTTCCCCGCCATCTTGGCGGACTCCAGCGAGCTTTCGGCGTACTGCAAAAGCATGTCGCTTTCCGGGACCTGATACGTCTGCAATGGTACGCATCCGCCGGAAATAGTGCACTCTCCTTCTATTTTCTTTTGAACGGCATGGAAATACGCCTCCACGTCTTCTCTGTCCGTCTCCGGCAACAGCACGCAGAAACTGCTTCCGTTGATTCTGCGCGGGTGCGGAAAGCAGGGAGCCGTATCGCTCATGGCTTCCCTGAGCTCCTCAAGCAGGCCGTTACCGAACTCACGTCCGTATTTCAGATTGATGCGGCTCAGGTCATCCACATTGACCATAAGCAGATGGCCTGTTTTCCCCTGATGATGGGCCAGGCTCAGTTCTTTCAGCAAAAGAGCCTGCTGAACGTTTTCTCCGACCTGTTTCCGAACGTTTTGCACGGACAGATTTCCCAGAAAAAACAATGCGTTGCCGCAGTCGTCGAAATAACACTTTCCTCTGCTGCTGACCCAGATGAGCTGTCCGTCACGATTCCTGATTCTATAGTTAAAATGATAGTTCTGCCGATCTTTTTTAAACACGCTTCCGACATAGCGCTCCAGCCTGACACGATCCGCAGGATATATCGCCTGATACCATTCTTCCAGAGTGCAACTAGGATACGTCACGTCCTTCGTCATCTTCCGGATGTTGTCGGAAAAATAAAAAAGTTTCTCTTTGAAGAAATAACACTGGTAGCACTCGCCTGTGCTGTCACCGAAGTGATTCAGCATTTTCTGGCGAAGCTCCCTGTTCTTCCAAATAACGTCCATCAGCTCTTCTCTCCGTCATGAATATTCGAATCCGCGGCATTTTTCTCTGTTCTGTTGTATCAAGGAGGCATACGTATCTTTCATATTTTTTAGCATAAATATTTTTTTTACCCTACATCAGACAATCTCGCCAGACAAGAAGAAACACTCCCTGAAAAAACGTGGCTCTGTTCATGCCGTCGGCACTAAAAACACATTTTCTCCTCCTTCTGCTGTTCTGCATCAAAAATATGCCGGTACAGGCCGCTTGCCCCTGGCCGCCTGTCTTTCCCTCCATAACACGACTGAAGAGAGTCCTTGCTGAGCATCTTTGTCGGCGCTATGATGAAAAAGTTCTTCCGGCAGCACGCTGGCTCATGCTGTGCTCTTCCGTCGAATGCCGTCCCCACACGACTCGGACTGTCTCCCTTCGGCGCAAAAGTGGACAGGCATTGCAGGCACAACGCCGGGGTTTCTCCTGCCGGAAACGCCGTTCCGATGAAGAGCGACGATGTTCCGCTCATCTCCTGCCGCCTGTGTCGTCTCGTCCGGGACGCCCGGCAGAATCCGTCCTCCCCACAAACCACGATTTCGAGGTACCCGTATGAGACAATGCATGGATTCCGAAAATCTGCACCGCCGCCTCAAAAAAATCATAGGACAGGTACAGGCCATCGACCGCATGATCGATGAAGACATTCCCTGCGAAGACGTGCTTGCCCAGATAAACGCCGCCAAGTCCGCCCTGCACAAGGCCGGTCAGGTTGTGCTCGAAGGACACATACGCCACTGCGTTCGCGACGGCATAGAGCACGGCGACGCCGACCAGACCATAGCCAGCTTCACCAAGGCCGTGGAACGCTTCGCCAACATGAACTGACCACGTTCCGGCACATCCGTCCGGCACGCCGCATTCGTCTTCTGTTTTTCCAAAAGGCCCGTATCTGCCGCACTGCGAGCCATGCCTGCGACAGACACAGCAGGGCCCCGAAAAACTTCCGTCCCCTGTTTTTCAAATTCTCTGTCTGCCTTTCCCCTGCATTTTCATGTTCTCCCCGTCGCTTGCGACGCGCTTGCCGACGGTCCGGCTCTTTCCCTCACGCCGTTGCGATCTTCCTTGACAAACCTATACCCCTATAGGTATATTGCACTCATGATTCCAGCAAGGAGAACCGCATGACCAAGACGGACCTTGTGTCGCTCTGGCACGATTTCAAAACGGATCTTATCAGTCTCATCATTTCCGGCATCGCGCTGCTCTTCAGCATGATCATGCCCGAGGCCTTTCCCGTCGATCCCGCCTGGATCGCCATTGTGCTCTGCGGCGTGCCCATCGTGAAGGAAGCCGTCGTCGGCCTCGTCACGGACTTCGACATCAAGGCGGACGTTCTGGTGGCCACGGCACTCGTCGCTTCCGTCATTATCGGCGAAGATTTTGCCGCCGGCGAAGTCGCCTTCATCATGCAGCTCGGCGCACTTCTGGAAGAAGTCACTACGGCGCGGGCCCGCGCAGGCATTGAAAAGCTGGTCCGGCTCAGCCCTCAGACCGCCCGCGTGCTCAGGGACGGCAAAGAAATCATGACGCCCGCAGAAAACGTGCTCGAAGGCGACAGGCTGCGCGTTCTTCCCGGCGAGACCGTTCCCGCGGACGGCATCGTCATTGCAGGCATAAGTTCCGTAGATCAGGCGCTGCTCACCGGAGAATCCCTGCCCGTGGACAAGGCCGAAGGAGACGAGGTATACAGCGGAACCGTAAATTGCTACGGAACCTTCGACATGCGGGCTACAAAAGGCGGTAAGGACGGATCCATTCAGCGCATGATCCGGCTTGTGCAGTCCGCGGATGCAGGCAAGGCCAAAGTCGTGCGACTTGCCGACCGCTGGGCCACGTGGATTGTTGCAGGCGCCTTTTCCGCCGCGCTTGCTACATGGCTTGTCACCGGAGAAATCATACGCGCCGTCACCATTCTCGTGGTCTTCTGCCCCTGCTCGCTCGTGCTGGCCACTCCTACGGCCATTGTGGCGGCCATAGGCAATCTTACCAGACACGGCATGCTCGTGCGCGAAGGCGACGCGCTGGAACGCCTTGCCGATGTGAACATATGCGCCTTCGACAAAACAGGTACGCTCACCATGGGCATGCCCGCCGTGCACGCCGTCCAAAGTCTGCGTGACGACATGACGCCCGCCGATCTGTTCCGCATGGTCGCAGCGGTAGAACAGCGTTCGGAACACCCGCTCGGACGTGCCGTGGTGCGGGGATTTCAGACAGCGCATGACACGCCGCTTCCCGAAGCTGAGGAGTTCCGCATGATTCCGGGACGCGGCGTGCGTGCTCTGATAGAAGGAAGCGACGTACTGGCAGGCAACGCCGCCTTCCTCACGGAACAGGGAGCTGCCCCTTCCGACCTGGCGCTGAAGACTGCCGAAAACTTCGTAACCGAAGGCTGTACCGTCATATGGCTGGCCGTGAACGGCGACGCTGCGGGCTTCATTGCCCTTTCCGACACGGTGCGTCCCGAGGCCGAAGCCACAGTGCAGGCTCTGAAAACCGCGCATATCACGCCCGTGCTGCTCACCGGAGACCATGAAAACGCCGCACGCCATATAGCCGAAGAACTGAGCATACGCGAATGGCACGCCGAATGCCTTCCCGAAGCCAAAATGCGCTTCATGGAGGAACATGACCGCGTCTGCATGATCGGCGACGGCATCAACGACGCCCCGGCCCTGAAAAAAGCACGCGTGGGCGTGGCCATGGGCGGCATCGGCAGCGACATCGCCGTGGATGCCGCCGACATCGTGCTCGTCCGCGACGGCATAGGCGAAGTGCCCCACGCCGTTCGTCTTTCCCGACGCATGATGCAGGCCATACGCTTCAATCTCGCCTTTTCCATGACGCTGAACTTCGCCGCCATCATTCTGGCCGCTCTGGGGATGCTTACCCCCGTGACGGGCGCGCTTGTCCACAACGCCGGCTCCGTTGCCGTCATTCTCCATTCGGCACTGCTTCTGAAATGGGAATTTCGAGGCTGAAATATCTTGTATTTTCTTCAGAAAAGAGGCCCTTCGCGGGCCTCTTGCTATTTTTTCAGGAACCCGTAAAGAAGACTCATAGACCATCACCTTTCATTCAGGGGTTCCCATGCTCTTCAGCTGGAAAGACGACTCAAAAACCATTCTTGTCGTATGCCTGGCGTCACTGCTCATGGCGCTCAACATCAACACCTTCGTACAGACCGGCGGTCTTTATCCCGGAGGAGCTACCGGTCTCACCATTCTCATTCAGCGCCTCGCGGAACGCTTCCTGAACTTTCATCTGTCTTTCGCCGTGGTCAACTTTCTGCTCAACATGATCCCTATCTACATAGGGTTCCGTTACATCGGCAAAAAGTTCACCCTGTATTCGTGCCTGATGATCGTGCTTACCGGCATACTCACCGACATCATCCCTTCCTGCATCATCACCTACGACACGCTCCTCATCAGCATTTTCGGCGGCATCATCAACGGCTTTTCCATCAGCCTGTGTCTGCGCATGGACACCACGAGCGGCGGTACGGACTTCATCGCCATCTACCTTTCTCAAAAAAAGGGTATCGACGCCTGGAACATCGTCCTCTATTTCAACGTCGTCCTTCTTGTCGTGGCCGGCTTTTCCTTCGGCTGGGACAAGGCGCTCTACTCCATCATCTTCCAGTACACCACCACGCAGGTAGTGCACACGCTCTACAAGCGTTATCAGAAAAAGACGCTCTTCATCGTTACTGACAACCCGCAAAAGGTGTGCGAAGTCATTTACGCCACATCGCGACACGGCGCGACCATACTCAGGGGTGAAGGCTCCTTCCATCTCAAAGAGCGCAGTCTCGTCTATTCAGTCGTTTCCAGCGACGAGAGTAAAAAAGTCGTGCATGCCGTGCGCGAAGTCGATCCTCATTCCTTCATCAACACGGTAAAAACTCAGGAGCTCAAGGGACTTTTCTATCAGCGTCCCACCTTGTAACGCCGGCAACGGCATATTGCCGAGGCCGTATGCGCCCGTCGTTCAGTCATTGCAGGGGTTCCCTTACGCATGGCATACCGACTGAAAAGCCGGTCAGTGCGCAAGGGAACCCTTTTCATCAGGAACGGCTTCAGATTCATGAAAAACACCGCAGAACAAAGGGCTCCTGTCCGGCAGACAGCAGCTGAACGCGTCCGTCATCTGCTCCCGAAATTGCGCCGCACGAACCTGCACTCTCACGGACGGCTGCCTTGTTCACAGGCAAGACGTCGCTTCCCCGGGGCCCTCTTTCCGTCTGACGGAACATACCTTTTCCGCTCCTGAAATGACCACGTTTCCGTCATCGGCTGAAAAAAAGCTTCGGACTGAACGCTCCGCTCCGAGGAACGTCAGCGCATGACCTTCCGAAAAAGAAAATACTCATCCATGCCGGGCAGGGGAAGCCCGTTCCGGCACAGAGGAACCACAAGGTCGGAATCCCGATGACGGGCACTGAAGAACTCAACGACGTGAAAACCGCATTTGTTCACGTAAAAATGAATGTTCCTCTTTTCAAAGTACGGCGTCACCGTTTCCCATACTTTTGTCTGCGGATACATGGCTTCCAGCGCCCGCCATGCCGCCAGGCCCAGGCCTCTGCCGTGACAGGACGGAGAAAGGAAGAACAGATCAAGCACATTATGCCCACCTGTCTCATCAATGCGCACCACCGCGCCGCCCACGCGCGTCGATCCCTGAACAACGTGCCATACCGCCGCGCCGGGGGCACTGAACGAGGCCTGCACATCCTCATCCGACGGAACAGGTCCGTAATCACTTCTTCCGAAAGTCTCCTGAATGGCAGGAGCAAAAGCCTCCTGCACCGCCAGCATCACATCCCGCAAATCCTCCGGGCATGCCTTCACCAGTCGAACCATCACGTCGGCCATCGAGCTTTCTCCTCATGAATACCCAGACTGCATGAGGGCTAAGGCAAAGTCAAACCAGCCTGAAAAGCTCCCGAAAAAACGGGACAGTTCGCTGAACCGTCAGCCCGTAGGCAGCTCCGGCAATCAGCATGTTGTCGGGATCCCGCTTTTCCTGTCATGACTCCGACGCCTATCGGAAAAACAGATTCTTCAACGAAAAACGCCCGTTCTGTGTCTGCAGACACAGTCATTCCGGCGTGTTTCCCATAATGGTTCTTCACGCCGGAAACTCTTCCGGCACGGGAGAACTCATGACCAACGTACTGAAAAAAATGCGCGGCGGAGGAAAAACGCCGCCGCGGACCTGCATGAAGGAAATTCTTCTCTCCTGGCTGGGAAGCTGCATTTCCATCGCCCTCATCGCCCTGATTGAGCGACACGTGACCAGAAGCACCGGATTTCCTCTGCTCATCGGCTCCTTCGGAGCGTCGGCCGTGCTGGCCTTCGGAGCCATCCAAAGCCCGCTGGCGCAGCCGCGCAATCTGGTGGGCGGACACTTCGTTTCCGCGCTCACGGGCGTCACCATTTGCATGATCTTTCCTGATTCAGTCTGGCTCGCCTCCTGTCTTGCCGTGTCCACGGCCATTGCCGTCATGCTCATGACCGGCACGCTCCATCCGCCCGGAGGCGCCACTGCCCTCATCGCCGTCACCGGAGGAGAGGGCATCAGGCAGCTCGGTTACTGGTACGCCCTTGTGCCGTGTCTGACCGGCGCCTGTCTTATGCTTCTCGTCGCGCTCATCGTCAACAACATTCCCCATTCACGCCGCTATCCCCTCTACTGGTGGTGACGTCCGTCATCCCCTCTGTAAAGGAACGCTCCTTCAGGAACGTTCCTTTTCTGTTCTCACGAGCCGGCGTCAGAACAGTATTGTTATTCTCCTTATTCCGGCTCCGACTCCCGAGAACCGCCCCCCCTTTGAAAAAACGTCTTTTGCGGGCAATATGAAAACGTACCGGCAAACATTTCTACGCCATACGTCAATGTCTGCAATTTCATATTGTTACAGCAAGCGGCATGCCATTTGCATAAAAAGGAACGTCTTTTCGCGAGTGACGGGAAAAAGGATTTCTCATGAACAAGGAATTATTATCTTCTTCCGATGTGTTTGAAAAAGGCATACCGGAACTTGAATCCATGATGCAGAACGGTACTCTGACATCCGAAGCGCTGGTACGGTATTACCTGAGGCGCATCAAAGTATACGACGGCTGCCTCAACGCCATGATAACCGTCAACCCGACCGCGATTGAAGAAGCGCGGCGCAAGGATGCTGAACGGGCCGCAGGCGGCCCCGTCGGACCGCTGCACGGCATTCCCCTCGTGCTCAAGGACAACTTCGACACAAAAGACATGAAAACGACAAGCGGAGCTCTTGCCTTCAGGGAGCTTCAGCCGAAACGGGACGCTTTTACCGTACGCAGGCTCCGCGAGGCGGGAGCCGTCATTCTGGGCAAAACCAATCTCACGGAACTGGCCAATCACGGCATGACCATCAGTTCTCTGGGTGGGCAGACGCTCAACCCCTACGATCTTACGCGCACGCCGGGAGGCTCCTCCGGCGGCACGGGAGCGGCCGTAGCGGCCAACTTTGCCGCGGCCGGAACCGGTTCGGACACGGTCAACTCCATCCGCTCGCCCTCAAGCGCCAACAGTCTGGTAGGCATACGTCCCACACGAGGACTGGTGAGCCGCACCGGCATTTCGCCCTGTTCCGACCTTCAGGATCAGGGCGGCCCCATAGCCCGCAGCGTCACCGATGCGGCTCTGCTGCTCGGCGTCATGGCAGGCTTTGATCCTGCCGATGCCAGTACCGCCCCCATGAAGGACAAAACAATTCCCGACTACACGAACGCCCTCAGGAACGACGCCCTGCGAGGCAGAAAACTGGCGCTTCTGACCACCAATCTCGGCAGCGACCCGGACGTTCTGCACATCATGGCGGCCGCCGTTCGAGACTTTGAAGCGCTGGGGGCCAGCGTAACCCGCGTGGACATTCCAGAACTCCGGATTTCGGATCTCCTCAAAAACAACGACGTGCAGCGCTGGGAACAGAGCATGAGCCTGAACCGGTACCTGAAGGAGCTCGGCGACGCCGCTCCCGTCAGGGATATCAGGGAATATGTGGCCACAGGCCTCATCACGCCCTCCGTTGCTCTGGACCTGGAGCAGAAGGCCGGGGAAATCAATCCTGCAGACAATCCGGAATACAGAGCACGCCTTGAAAAAAACGCACGGCTGCATGAGCTCGTCGTCTCGTTCATGACCGAACACGACATAGACGCCTTTCTCTATCCTCTCCAGTCCATACTTGTGGTGCACACAAACGACGCCCGCGGTCAGGCCGGACGCAACGGACTCATGGCCTCCGTCATGGGATTGCCCGCCATCACACTGCCCGGCGGTTTTTCCGCCGTCACGCCCACCGCGCCGCTCGGCGTACCCATAGGTGTGGAACTCATGGGGCTGCCGTTCAGCGAAGAGACGCTCATCGGCATGGGCTACGCCTACGAGCAGGCCACCCGGCACCGCAGACCACCTGCGGCCTTTCCAGATCTGGACTTCTCTTCCGTTTCCGCAGGCTGACATTTGCGAAATCGCCTTCAGCCAGGCGCCTTTTCAAGACAAAAGGAGCCGGCCCTTCCGGGCCGGCTCCCGCACTCTTCAGGCCGCAGGAAAACGCGGTCGGCTCGTTCCCCTGTACCCGAAGAAATTACTTCATCCAGGGAAGTATATTGTAAAGACAGACGGCAATGAGACCGCCGACCAGGGGACCGACCAGGGTCACGATGGCGTAATCCCAGTGAGAGCTTCCCTTACCCCGTATGGGAAGAATGGTATGGGCCAGACGGGGACCCCAGTCACGGGCAGGATTGATGGCATATCCGGTCAGGCCACCAAGGCTCATGCCGATGGACACGATGATGCCGAACACCAGAATGTAGTTCACGCCGCCGGGCATGTTGGGGACCTGATTCAGACCGAGAATGGCAAAGACGAGAACGAAAGTGCCGATGATTTCGCTGAGGAAGTTGCGGAAACGGTTGGGCACGGCGGGCGACGTGCAGAACACGCCGCGCTTGATGTTGGGATCATCGGTGGCGTCAAACTGATCCTTGAACAGGGCATACACAAGGCATGCGCCGACGAAAGCACCTGCCATCTGCGCGATGCAGTAGCCGGGAACCATGCCCCAGCTGAAGTAGCCGCCTGCGGCAAGCGCGATGGTCAGCGCAGGATTGAAATGAGCGCCGGAAGCCGCGCCGAAAGTGAACGCGGGGAGCATGACGGCCAGACCCCAGGCAAAGGTAATCTGAACAGCTCCGGCTCCCTTCATGCCGGACCGGTTCAAATTGACGTTGGCAACAACGCCGTCGCCGAGAAGAATCAAAATCATAGTTCCGAAAAATTCAGCAAGATAAGGCATATAGACTGCTCACACGATATGTTTTCTTCAGATGAACGGGGGAAGGCTCATCCCTTTCTGAACATAAGGGATGAGCCTCTCTGCCTTGACCATAGGGCGAATACCAAGACCCGCCCCGCTTTTGATCTTCCCACGACGGATTCCTTCTGGAATCCGTCGTGGGAAGAATGCGGTCGTTATGCTTGCAAAAGGCGTGCGTTCTGAAAAGGATTAGTCTTCTTCGCGGGCCCAGCTGTAGGCACACTTCACGGCTCTCTTCCAGCCGCGGACCTTCTTGTCACGCTCCACACGGGTAATCTTGGGTCCGAACACCTTGTCGCTGGCCCAGTTGCGGATGACGTCTTCCTTGTTCTTCCAGTAGCCGACGGCCAGACCGGCCAGATAAGCCGCGCCCATGGCCGTGGTTTCCACGCAGACAGGACGATTGACGGGGGCCTGGTTGATGTCGGCCTGCATCTGCATGAGAAGGTTGTTCGCAGAAGCGCCGCCGTCCACCTTGAGAGACGTCATCTTGATGCCGGAATCGGCTTCCATGGCGCCGAGAACTTCGTAAGTCTGATAGGCCAGAGATTCCAGCGTGGCGCGGATGATGTGATAACGGTTCACGCCGCGGGTAAGGCCCACGATGGCGCCGCGGGCATAGGGATCCCAGTGAGGTGCACCGAGACCGGTAAAGGCGGGAACCACATAGCAGCCGTTGGTGTCCTGCACCTTCTTGGCAAAGTATTCGGAGTCGGAAGCAGCATCCAGCACGCGAAGCTGATCGCGCAGCCACTGAATGGCGGAACCGGCCACGAATATGGAACCTTCGAGCGCATAGTTCACCTTGCCGTCCAGTCCCCAGGCGATGGTAGTCACAAGACCGTTCTTGGAGAAAATGGGCTTCTCGCCGGTGTTCATGAGCATGAAGCAGCCGGTACCGTAGGTGTTCTTGGCCTCGCCGGGCTCAAAGCAGGTCTGCCCGAAGAGAGCTGCCTGCTGATCGCCGGCAGCGCCTGCAATGGGAATGACGCCGCCGAACAGTTCCTGCACGGTTTCTCCGTACACACAGCTGGAGGGACGAGCCTCGGGCAGCATGCACGCGGGAATGCCCATCTCAGCCATGATCTCTTCATCCCACTTCAGATCCACGATGTTGAAGAGCATGGTGCGGGCAGCATTGGAATAGTCGGTAATATGCACCTTGCCGCCGGTGAGCTTCCAGATGAGCCAGGTTTCCACAGTACCGAACAGGAGCTGACCGGCTTCGGCCTTTTCCCTGGCTCCGGGCACGTTCTCCAGAATCCAGCGGATTTTCGTGCCGGAAAAATACGGGTCAATGACCAGACCGGTCTTGGCCCGGAAAGATTCGGTAAGGCCTTTGGCGCGCAGACTGTCGCAGTATTCGGCCGTGCGACGATCCTGCCATACGATGGCGTGGTGGATGGGCTCCCCGGTTTCTCTGTCCCACACTATGGTGGTCTCGCGCTGGTTGGTAATGCCTATGGCGGCAATGTCCTCAGCCGTGGCGTCTATCTTTGCCAGAGCCTCGGCCGCCACGGCGTACTGGGTGAGCCATATTTCCATGGCGTCGTGTTCCACCCAGCCGGGCTGGGGGAAATACTGGGTAAACTCTTTCTGTGCGACGCTGCAGGCCTCTCCTTTCTCGTTGAACAGAATGCAGCGATTGGATGTCGTGCCCGCATCCAGTGCCATCACATACTTGGACATGACCAAAATCCTCCTTTCCGATACTGCGCGGCCAAAGCGGGAGCCTTCATTTCATGATATGCAAAAAAATGTCAGAAATATATGAAAGTTTCTGTCATTCTTTATAAAAATCATGTAATAAAAACCGGTTGTCACAACCGGTCAGCCATGCTCCGCGCTTCCCGTCCTTCAATTGTTAGTGTTATCTCTATAATACATATATTTCATGAAAATGGCAATAAATTAACGATTGTGACATTCCTTCATATACGCGAAACGTATGCATACTTCACTACCGCAAAGAGAGAAAAACAAAATATGTTCGACAGATATACAGTTATCACAACAAGAAACATATAATAAAGGCCTCTTCCGGAAGGAAGAGGCCTTTATCTGCGACTGAAAGGATTGTTACAGCACCTGATTCAAGAACTGCTGAAGTCTGGGGTGTTTCGGATGCTCGTAGATGTCCTCAGGGGATCCGACTTCAAGGATCTGCCCCTTGTCCATGAACACCACCACATCGGCCACGGTGCGGGCAAAGCCCATTTCGTGGGTAACGCATATCATGGTCATGCCGTCGCGGGCGAGATTCACCATGACATCGAGCACTTCGCCCACCATTTCGGGATCAAGCGCCGACGTGGGCTCGTCGAAAAGCATGAGCTCCGGCTGCATGGCGAGAGCCCTGGCAATGGCCACGCGCTGCTGCTGTCCGCCGGAAAGCATGGAAGGGTACACATTGGCCTTGTCGCTGATGCCCACCTTGTTCAGAAGCTTGAGCGCCAGTTCCTCAGCCTCTTTTCTGGGCATTCCGCGCAGCCTGCAAGGAGCCATGGTGAGATTCTGCAGCACGGTCTTATGAGGGAACAGATTGAACTGCTGGAACACCATGCCCAGGTTCTGGCGTATCTTGTTGATGTCGTTCTTCGGATCGTTGACGTCGATACCGTCCACGGAGATAAGCCCGCTGTTGATTTCCTCAAGTCTGTTGATGGAACGCAGAAGCGTGGACTTGCCGGAGCCTGACGGCCCGATGATGACGACGCGCTGGCCCTGATAGACGTGCAGAGAGACATCCTGCAGAGCCGGAAGCTCTCCGAAGAATTTCCACACGTGTTCGATGCGGATGATGGGTTCCGCATTACTTGCGTTTGTCATAGTAATTCAGCCTGGATTCCAGAATGCTGACCGCCTTGGAAAGCAGCAGCGTAATGATGAGGTAAATCAGAGCGATGACGGTATAGGTCTCAAAGTACAGATAGCTCTTTGCGGCAAAGCTGCGGCCGAACTGCATGAGATCGGGCATGGCCATTACGGATACCAGCGAAGTATCCTTGAGCATGGCTATGCACTCGTTGCCCACAGGCGGCACAATGGTACGCAGAGCCTGCGGCAGTACCACGAGCAGCATGGTCTGCACCTTGTTGAAGCCCAGAGAACGGGAAGCCTCAATCTGTCCCTTGGGAACAGCCATGATGCCGGCACGGAAAACCTCGCCCATGTAGGCACCGTAACAGAAGCTGATGGCAATGACCGCCGACGTGAGACCGCTTACCTGCAGGAATTTGGCCAATGCATAGTAAATGTAGAAAATCTGCACCAGCAGCGGAATGCCGCGTATGACTTCCACATAAGTCGACGCCACCAGATTGATGATGCGGTTGTGCGAAAGCCGCCCGAGACCGGTGAGGAGACCGAGGGGAATGGCACAGATGATGGAAAGGACGGTCACCTCAAACGTGACGACAAGGCCGCCCGGCAGGAAGCGGAGGATTTCCAGATACGGATCGGGCCAGACGGTGCACAGCACGGTCAGCACAACCACCGCACCCACCAGAGACAGGGACCAGGCGTTGACGAGGCTCCCCTTCTCGGAATCGGGCAGCACGAGGCCGCCCGCCGGTACTTCTATCTTTCCCTCCGGTGCCATACCGGCCGGAAGACCGTTTTCTTCATTCTCACGCATGGTTCACGATATCCTGAAACTGAAAGTGACGGTCTCTCGCAAGACTACTCGCCCAGCCACTTCTGGATGAGCTTGGCTTCAATACCCTTGGCGCGCACGGCTTCAATGCCCTTATTCAGGCGTTCCACCAGATCCTTGCGATCCTTTCTCACCACAAAGCCGAAGGATTCCGTGGCTTCGGTGCGGAAGGCCACGGTCAGCTGATCGGAAAAACCTTCCTTCTGGTTGGCATAGTAAAGGGCCACGGGAGAATCGCAGACCACGGCGTCGATGCGTTCATTGAGCAGATCCTGCATGGCGAGACCCACGTTCTCATATTCCCGTATCGTCATGTCCACGCCGCTCTTCTGCGCCACGAAAACGCCGGTAGTACCTATCTGGCCGCCGATTACCTTGCCTTTGAGGTCGGCAAAGCCGGAGGCGGAGTTTCCCTTGCGCAGCACCACAATCTGCTGCACGTCATAGTAGGGAACCGTGAAGGCGTAGGCTCTCTGACGTTCCGGAGTGATGGTCACGGCGGAAGCAATGACATCGTAGTTGCCCGCGGCAATACCGGCAAAAATGCCGTCCCAGGCCGTCATCTTGAATTCTGCTTCCATGCCGGCTTCGGCGGCAACGGCCTTGAACATGTCCACGTCGTAGCCGACGATGTTCCTGTTGTCATCGAGAAATTCCATGGGCGGCCATTCGGGATTGGTGGCGACCACAAGCTTTTCCGCAGCCATAGCGGAGGAGCAGAGCAGAGCGGGCAGCAGAAGAGCACACAGAAGACGACGAATCATGGAGACTCCTTGCGGGGCAAAAGGTACAGAAAAAAGGCTGAATGCTCAGCCTGCCTCATGTTCCTGCCGGTTTGCGTTCTGAATACGCCTGCCGCCGGCACGGGAATCAAACATATAATCCGTGTCACTATGAAGGAAGCGAGGGCAACCTGTCAAGGAAACGCCCTGCTCCGCCTTCGTATCATCACGACCGAAATTGCCGGATACCATGCCCTCTCCTTGCAGCCCTCCCTTCCCGAAATCTTGCTGTTCAAAAAGGAGAACATCCCGGATTAATGTTCTTTTTTTCCTTCTTCACCGTGGCGATCCACATCTTTTTCCCAGCAAAACGCTGCCTTTTGCCGCCCTTCCGTACGCAGAAAAAACAATACAAAAAAGTTTTGTCGACCGGACGACGTTCCAGCCAGAAAACGTTCGTTTGATGACGACGAAGAAGGCCGCCCGGCCTGACGGCAGGGCGGCCTTCCGCAGTTTTCGGAAAAAGACGATTATTCCAGACCCATCTTGCGGGCGATGCTCTGGGCGGCACGACGGCCCGCGCCCATGGCCAGAATGACGGTGGCCGCACCGGTCACGATGTCGCCGCCGGCGTAGACATTGGGAATGGAAGTCTCGCCGTTTTCATCCACGGCGATGTAGCCGCGTTCCGAGAGCTTGAGGCCGGGGGTGCAGTCCAGCATGAGCGGGTTGGAACGCGTACCAAGCGCCACGATGGCAAGATCGGTTTCCTGAATGAAGTTCTCGCCTTCCACGGGACGGGGACGGCGACGACCGGAAGCATCGGGCTCACCGAGTTCCATGCGCTGCAGTTCCACGCCGGTAAGACGGTTTTCCTCATCCGTGAGAAAACGCAGAGGCGCGGCCAGCTCGATAAGCTTCACGCCCTCTTCGAGCGCGTGTTCGATTTCCTCACCGCGGGCAGGCATTTCCGCACGGGTGCGGCGGTACACGATATGCACGCTTTCCGCGCCGAGACGAAGCGCCGTGCGGGCGGCGTCCATGGCCACGTTGCCCGCACCGAACACGGTGACATGTCTGCCGGGAGCCACAGGCGTATCATAGTCCGGGAAGGCATAGGCGCGACCAAGGTTCACTCGGGTGAGATACTCGTTGGCTGAAGACACACCGATGCAGTTTTCCCCGGGCACACCGAGAAAATGCGGCAGGCCTGCGCCCACGCCGATAAACACGGCGTCATAGCCGTCCTTGAGCAGTCCGTCCACGGTGACGGTGCGGCCGCCCACGTAGTTCAGACGAATGTCTACGCCCATGGAACGCAGAGCGTCCAGCTCATGGGCCACGACGTCCTTGGGCAGGCGGAAGGCAGGAATGCCGTAGATGAGCACGCCGCCGGCCTCGTGCAGCCCTTCAAACATGGTGACATCCACGCCGAGACGGGCAAGATAGCCGGCGCAGGTGACCGAGGAGGGGCCGGAACCTATGCAGGCCACGCGACGACCGGTCTTCTTGATTTCGGGAGCCTTTTCGGCAGAGGCATGGTCGGCCACGAAGCGCTCCAAGCGACCGATGGCCACAGGCTGCCCCTTTTTGCCGAGAATGCACTTGCCCTCGCACTGCTTCTCCTGCGGGCACACGCGACCGCACACGGCGGGAAGGCTGCTGGACTTATGGATGATGCGACTCGCCTCGTCGATGTCTCCCTTCACCACTTCGGCAATGAAGTCGGGAATGGCGATGTCCACAGGACAGCCGGTACGGCACAGGGGCTTTTTGCACTGAAGGCAGCGGGTGGCTTCTTCATGAGCCATTTCAGCCGTATACCCGAGGGCGACTTCCTTGAAGTTTCTGATGCGTTCCTCGGGAGCCTGGCAGGGCATATCATGACGGGGAATCTTTGCCCCGCGGGTGACTTCCTGACTCATGATCAGGCCTCCTTCTTTTCAAAACAGTTGCAGCGATGATGTTCGCGGACTACGGTCTCCTGAGAACGGAAGGAACCGAGACGGCTGCGCAGCTCGGCAAAGTCCACCTTGTGGCCGTCGAACTCGGGGCCGTCCACACAGGTGAACTTCATTTCTCCGCCCACGGTCACGCGACACGCGCCGCACATGCCAAGGCCGTCCACCATGAGCGAGTTCAGGCTCACGGTCGTAGGCACGCCATAGCCCCGGGTCAGCTCGGAGACTGCCTGCATCATGGGCACGGGACCCACGGCCACGACTTCGGCAATGTTGCCGCCCTCGCTGTCGAGGCGGCCCTTCACAAGATCGGTCACTATGCCTTTCTGTCCTTCGGAACCGTCGTCAGTGGACACAAGCACCTCGTCGCAGAACAGGGAAAGTTCCTTCTCAAAAAGCAGAAGATCCTTGTTGCGCGCTCCGATGCAGGCAATGACGTAGTTGCCCGCCTCATGGTGCCCCTTGGCGATGTGATGCATGGCAGCCACGCCCGTGCCGCCGCCCACACAGATGACCTTTTTCGGCGCTTCAAAACGCTGAATGTGGGTGGCGCGACCGAGAGGTCCGCAAACGTCGTGGATGAACTGGCCTTCTTCCAGTTCCTCAAGCATCTGAGTGGAACGACCGAGCACCAGATACACGATGGTGATGGTGCCGTGTTCCTTGTCGGTATCGGCTATGGTCAGCGGGAAACGCTCGCCCTTTTCGTCCACGCGGAGAATGACGAAATGACCCGGGCGGGCCGTGGCAGCGATCTGCGGAGCGTCCAGCACAAGCTTGCTGGTGCGCCCGGGAATCAATCTTTCCTTATGCAGAATTTTAGTGGGCATAAAACCTCCATGCCTCCTTGTCGGAAAACAGCTTCGACACGCCGAAACAACGGGCGCAACATACCATGAGAGAGAAGCGGCAACCGTAAGCGTCGCCTTCCCAAGCCTTCGGAAAAAAAGATGCCCTTGTCGGAAAACGTTCCAAAGCCTTTCCCTCTATCCTTAGAAGCAAAAGCTCATAGCGTCAATGCCTCCCCATCTCTAAACTGGAAGCATTTCACCGACATTCTCCATAAAAAACAAGAGGAAAAGAAGAATGTGCCTGTTTATGCGCGGCGGAACAATCCCGTCTGTCCGACACGCGTTCCCCCAATATGGGGACGCCCCACCAGGGGACGAAATACCTGATGTGACGCGTCGTATTCCAGAAGCTCCCCGCTCTGCAGATCGAAATACCAGCCGTGCAACAGCAGTCTTCCTTCTTCCACGGCATCCTTCACCCAGGGAAACGTCAGAAGATTGTCCAGTGAAAGACGCACGTTCCAAAGCTCGCAGGCACGCGCCCTGTCGACAGGATCCGCTCCGGGCATGGCCTCATCCACCTTCTCCAGCGCATGCCTCGCCACGTCCACCCACGGCCCGATGAACTCGTCGCGCTCCTCGCCTTCCGCTCCGGCCACCAGGGCATGAATGCCGCCGCAGCAGGCGTGTCCCATGATGATGATGTCCTGAACGTTGAGATGCTTGACGGCATACTCGAGCGCCGCGCTCACGCCGTGCCGACCACCATCGGGAGCATATGGCGGTACGAGGTTGGCTACGTTGCGCACGACAAAGAGATCCCCGGGGCGGCAGTCCGTAAGAAGTACAGGGTCTACTCTGGAGTCGCAGCAGGCAATGACAAGTGCCAGCGGATTCTGACCATTCTTGAGCGACTGAAAAAGCTCTTCCTCCGGGTCATACCAGCGGCGCTGAAAGCGACGGAAGCCGGAGGTCAACCGAAGGACGAGCGGATGCTGATGTCCGGGGCGGTGTGTGCGGATGATGTGAAAAGACATGCGATCCTCGAAAAAAAAGAAGTCAAAAAATACAGGTGGAAGTGTAGCTTCCCCGTCCGTCGCAGGCAAGAGCGAAACAGCCCTCTTGACAGGGCCGGCGAGTTTTACTATTTAGTTGGGAACGCAAAGGGGAGTAACTGGGATCATGAGTCCCGGGCAATGTCAACAGCATGGAGCGTTCGCTTCTGGCATTGCCGTCAGCCCGTCTGATGAGTGAGACCTTGCGGCAATAGTAAGTTTATTGCCGGAAGGTCTTTTTTGTTTCTTCCGGCAGAAAAGGAAAACTCTGGAGGAATACATGTTCGGACACTCTTTGGTAGAAGTGGGCGTCTTTTCTCTGGTCATCATCACGTGCATGTGGATCGACCTTCGCTCCCACAACGACGACAAGCCCGTGACGGCCCGCAATGCGGCCATCTGGTCCGCCATCTGGATTTCGCTGGCCTTTGCCTTCGCCGGATACATCGGCTGGAACGAAGGCGCGGCGCAGATGCAGCTGTTCATCGCCGGCTATCTGCTTGAAGAATCTCTCTCCGTCGACAACCTCTTCGTCATGATGGCCATTTTCACGTCCTTCGGCATCAAGGACGCCTATCAGCACCGTGTGCTGTTCTACGGCATCCTCGGCGCCGTGATCATGCGCCTTCTCTTCGTGGCCGCAGGCAGCTCCCTCATAAAGATGTTCGGCCCCTACGCCCTGGCCGGTTTCGGCGTATTCGTGCTCTGGACGGCGTGGAAAATGTTCCAGTCCCTCGGCAAGGAAAACGACGAGGACATTGATTACTCCAAGCACTGGGCCGTGCGCTGGACGCAGAAGTTCATTCCCGTCTACACGCACCTGCACGGCCACGATTTCTTCGTGCGTACCGATGAAAACGGCCACGCCGTGGAAGCTCCCAAAAAGCATGTGGAAGGCAGCACCGTCACGCTGGCGGAAAAGCCCGTGGGCAAGATCATCTGGCGCGCCACGCCTCTGTTCCTCTGCCTGGTGGTCATAGAAATTTCCGACATCATGTTCGCCTTCGACTCCGTGCCCGCCGTGCTCGCCATCACGCCCGATCCCTTCATCGTGTATACGAGCAACATCTTTGCCATTCTCGGCCTGCGGTCCATGTTCTTCCTGCTCGCCGCCGCCAAGCGCTACCTGCGCCATCTCGAAAAGTCCGTCATCGCCATTCTGGCCTTCATCGGCGCCAAGATGCTGCTTGACGTCGCCGGCGTCATCCATCTGCCCGCCATGGTTTCCCTGAGCGTGGTGGTCGGCTTCCTCGCCCTCGGCATTCTCGCTTCCTTCCTCCCCGAAAAGAAGGCCTGAGCCTCTATCGGCAGACTATAATCAAGGGCGGCGTCCACAGGGCGCCGCCCTTTCCTTTTTCTGTGTCCCGTTCCATCTGCGCGTCAGACGCGACGTGGAAAGTAAAGAAGAAATGCCCACCGATACCGACAGGAGCTCTGTTCTGACTCTCAGGCCGTGGCCAGCCGTCATTACGTGGACCGAACTTTCCATGACGGACAACGCGCGGGAGCGGCTTAAAAGGAGTTGTCTCCGGTCCTCGTATCTCAGACAAGACGGAGAACTGAAATAGATTGAGCAATGATTACGCCGCCCGCTGATTCTGCGCCGCACGGGCGTGCCCCGCAGAAAGAGGAAAGGACCGATGTGCCTTCCCAGCAGGCTCTACCGGACTTTTTTCCAGCTCTCCAAGCTCTGCCCCGCATGACCGCAGTTCGTGCCGAAAACGACCGACGTTGCCTCCGGTTCCCGACCTCTTGGCGTGTTCGCGTTGTATAAGGCTACTTTCTGTGCGTCTCCACAGCGCTGTCGCCAGGAGCGCTCTGTCCTGTTTCTCTCTGTGTACGCTGCGTTCCTGCCCGCTGAAAAGGGCATGACATCGTATGAAGGTCGCCCAGGGAGCTCTGCACCGGCCATTCCCTGATCTTCCTCGGGCAGACGTCTCTTAACTCCTGAAGCAAGAACTCCCCCGTCTCGTCCTCCCCGCCCGTTCCGAGGTCTCACCGGCTTTCCCCAGCGCTGATTCAAATGGACGTGCCGCAGGCGTCTCTGCGGGCTTCTGATCTTCTTCTGCAAAGCCGGTGCAGTCAACGTCATGATGGAGCTCCCACATTTGCTCAGACTTTCTTCGACAAAACGAAATTTCTGTGCAAAGCGCAGCACTACTTTTTCCCGGACCCGGGGCAATGGGGCCCCACCGGCATAGCCGGTGGTTCCTCTTATGCGCCTGTAAGGCTTTCTTACCAGCCGCGCCCTAGCAGG
>NZ_CALUWV010000004.1 GCF_944324575.1 uncultured Mailhella sp.
GTCCACCCGCTTAGCGGGTGGTTTTCTGCTTCGGTCGCTTCCGCTCCCTCAACTGCCTGAAGGCTTAACCAAAAAAACAGGCCGCCCGCAAAATGCGGGCGGCCTGTTTCACAGACGCCTTGCGCGCTGCTACTTGATAGCATCCTTAAGAGCCTTGCCGGGAAGGAACTTCACAACGGAGCAGGCGGGGATTTCAATCTTCTCGTTGGTACGAGGGTTACGGCCGGTACGAGGCGCGCGCTTGACAACCTTGAAGCTGCCAAAGCCCATCAGGGTGATGGAATCGCCAGAAGCAAGACATTCAGAGATGGCAGAAATCACAGCGTCAAGAGCTGCTTCCGATTTTACTTTCGTCTCAAGTCCGCTTTTGGCGTAGATCTTCTCGACCAGTTCAGCTTTCGTCATGGTTTCACTCTCCCAAAAATTTTTTGACTCTTTCATTGAGTCACTTTTCAGTAGAATGAGAATCCCCGTATGTCAAGCTCAGCTCAGCTAACCAGAGAAAATTTTTATGAAAAAGCTCTTGAGATGTTTTTGGGAGAACTTTCGGCGAAACTCCGAAAATGCAAGCGCCGCAAGCGTTGCCCCCTCTCAGCCCCTTTTTCGCCATTCTTCGAGATTCACCCACGTCAGCTCATGCTTGTTGCATGAAAGATGCATGACGCCGGAGCCCGGAATTTCCCGGAAAGCCTGCACGACAGCATGATCGGTGCTGCCCTGCAGCTTGAGCGTACATACGAAGTTCGCCGCGGCATCGGCCTTCAGCCACTCCTTTACGGCGCCGAGAAGACGGGCGGGATAGCAGGCCATGTCCGAAAAAAGCCAGTCCACTCTTCCCGCCGTCTGCGGCTCCAGCCCAAAGCCGCTGCCGAGGCAGTGATCAACGCCGGGCATGGCCGCAACCCTCGGGTCGATGGGCGACTTGTCTATGCTGAACACCCGTGCGCCCATGCCCGCAATGACCCAGGTCCAGCCTCCGGGAGCGGAACCGAGGTCGAGACAGAGCTCTCCGGGGCGGGGCCCTCGACCGAGCAGCGTAAAGGTTTCCCACAGCTTGAGATAGGCGCGACTCGGCGGATTGACCTTGTCTTCCTCAAAACGGACCTCCCCGTCAGGAAAGGCGGAAGAACAGGCAGCGGACACAAGCAGAGTATCGTGATCCCACAGCGTCCATGAGCCGAGCGGCGAAGAAGGAACGCTCTCGCCGAAGCGAAGCGGCCTCGCCTTTACCGGCGGAAGCTGCTGCTCAATGAGCGCGGCCCTGCGGTGAAAGTCCACGGCATGGAGCTTCCAGTTTCTCTGAATGGACTTGAGCGTCCGCACCGCGTTGCCCACGGAAGTGACAGGCTGGAAAAAGGGCTCGAGCCAGATGTTCTGCGCCCAGGCGGAACGAAACAGGCCCTCAGCCAGAACAAGTCTCTCCTTCACCTCGAGCACGCGCACGCCGTGAAGCCTGAGTTCTTCCAGCAGATCCGCTTCAAAGCCCCGTGCTGCCAGATAAACGATGAGAGGCTTATTTGACATTGGGGAACAGCTCCGCCGCCATTTCGCGCAGCTTGAACTTCTGCACCTTGCCGTTGGCCGTTTTGGGGAAGTCGTCCACCACGGCGACGTAGCGGGGAATCTTGTGCCAGGCCACGCGGCCGCGGCAAAAGTCGCGCACGTCTTCCGGCTTTACCGTCCTTCCCTCACGGGGAATGAGAAAAGCCGCCACGTCCTCACCGTAGCGACGGGAGGGAATGCCGAGCACCTGAACGTCTCGCACGGAATCCATTTCGAGCAGGAACTCTTCGATTTCGCGCGGATAAATGTTTTCGCCGCCGCGCACTATCATGTCCTTGATGCGTCCGGTGATGCGAAGATACCCCTCGGCGTCCATGACGCCGAGATCGCCCGTGTGCAGCCAGCCGTCGGCGTCTATGGTTTCCGCCGTGGCCTCGGGCATGTTGAAGTAGCCCTTCATCACGTTGTAGCCGCGGCAGCAGATCTCTCCCTGCACGCCGCAGGCAACCGTCTCATGGGTCACCGGATCGCGGAGCTTCACTTCCACGCCTTCCAGCACGCTGCCCACGGAGCGGCAGCGATGCTCGTCGCTCTCCTCAATGCCGGTCATGGTGATGACCGGAGAACATTCGGTAAGGCCGTAGGGAATGACCACAGCCTCAAGACCCATGGCATCCATGACCTGACGAATGAGAGGCTCGGGACAGACCGAACCGCTCATCAGGGCAAAGCGCAGGCTTGAGAAGTCATACTGACTGAAGCGGCGATGCCCCAGCATGGAAATGTAGGTGGAAGGCACGCCGTATACGCCGGTGCACTTTTCATCCTGTATGGCGGCCATGACCCGCTCGGGCGAAAAGGTTTCCGTAATGACCATGGTCGAGCCGTGGCTCACGCAGGCCAGAACGCCCACCACGCATCCGAGGCAGTGGAAGAGAGGCAGAGGAATGATGATGCGATCCTCTTCCGTAAGGCGTTCGCGTTCGCCCACGTTGAAGCCGTTGTTGCCTATGCCCACGTGCGTGAGCATGACGCCCTTGGGAAAGCCCGTAGTGCCCGAGGTATACTGCATGTTGACCACGTCATAAGGCCCGACCAAGCGCTTGCGCGCCTCATATTCGGCCTCGGACACTTCTCCGGCCTTATCCAGAATGGCAGAAAGAGGCAGCACGCCGGGATGGGGAATGTCCTTGAGACTCATGACCCGGCGAAGGTGGGGAAACTTCTCGCAGTGAAGCTCGCCCTCGTGCTGATCCTTCAGATTGGGAATGACGCGATAGAGCGCCGAAACGTAGTCATAGTCGAGAAATCCGTCGATGCAGAAAAAGTTTTCGCATTCCGACTGACGGATGAGATATTCAAGCTCGCTGTCGCGATAGTTGGTGTTCACCGCAAGGAGCGTGGCTCCTATGCGGGCGGCGGCAAACATGAGCGTCACCCAGTTGGGCACATTGGTGGCCCACAGGGCAATTTTTTCCCCGGGCTGCACGCCCAGCGCCATCAGGCCTCGTCCCAGCCTGTCCACAGTGTCGGCAAACTCGCTCCAGGTCTGCCGGTAATCGTGTCCCACATAAACAAGGGCCTCACGATCAGGAAAACGCCCTACGGTTTCATCAAGCATCTGGCCGAGGGTGCGTTCCTGCAACTTAAATTCTGACATGTTCCGTTCCTTTACAGCAGTGCGCGGAAAAGCCGGGGCCATCGGCCGAACGCCGGAAGGGCCGCGTCATGGGAGCAGACCTCGACAGGAAGGTTCCCCGGCGGGAGCTGCCGTTTCCGCCGGTCCACAGGAAAATACGACGAAAAAACCTCTCGCGGCAGCGTCCGAGGCGGTTATCTTATGGCATCACGCGGGCTTTCTCAAGGAGAAATGCACTCCTGTCCCCGTGGGAAAAGACGGAGCTTTCCTTTGGAAGAGTTGACGGCTATAGTCGCACGCGGAGGACTACATGACGGCAAGGCATATCTACATCGTGACCGGACAGGTGCAGGGCGTGGGCTTCAGACCCTTTATTTACAGGGAAGCCGCAAGGCTGGGGCTGACGGGCTTTGTAGGCAACACCCCCGAGGGCGTGCGCATCGAGGTACAGGGAGAGGAAGAAGCGCTTGCCATCTTCGCCGCCTTTCCGGAACGCGTGCCGCCGCTGGCCCGCATAGCCTCGCTGGAAAGGCGTGAATCCTCCCCTGTTGAGGACGAGAAAGACTTTGTCATTCATGCCAGTCACGGCGGAGATCATCACGGACACAGCGTGCTCGTGAGTCCCGACGTGGCTCCCTGCGATGCCTGCCTGGCGGACATGGCCGATCCCGGCAACCGGCGCTTCGGCTATGCCTTCACCAACTGCACGAACTGCGGCCCGCGCTACACCATCACGCGCTCCATCCCCTACGACAGGCCGGTGACGAGCATGGCCTGCTTTCCCCTGTGCCCCCCCTGCGAGAAGGAATATCATGACCCTGCGGACAGACGCTTTCACGCCCAGCCCAACGCCTGCCCCGACTGCGGGCCCGTGCTCTGGCTGGAAGGAAAAAACGAGGTGCTCTCCGAAGCGCTGGCCGGAGCCACGCATCTTCGCGCCATGCTGAACGGCAGGAATGAATACAAGCCGATGCATGAAGAACGCAGAAAGCGCTACGGACTGCCGAAGAACGCCGTCATGGGCAACGCCGCCGTTCTCGTGCTTCTTGCCGCGCTCAGCAGAGGATGCATCGCGGCCGTACGCGGTCTCGGCGGCTTTCATCTCGTGTGCGACGCCCGCAATGAACGCGCCGTAGCGGAACTTCGTCGCCGCAAGGCGCGTCCGCACAAGGCTCTTGCCGTCATGGTGGCAGACATCAGGCACGCTCGGAGCTTTGCCGTCATGAGCCGGGACGCGGAAGAAAAGCTCCTCTCGCCGAGACGGCCCATCGTCATCTGCCCCCGCAGAACGGAACCCTCGGAAGACGTTTCCCCGCTGCCCCCGATCCTCGCCCCGGACACCGCCAGCATCGGCCTCATGCTGCCTTCAACCCCGCTTCATCATCTGCTCTTTCACCCGGAATGGGCGGGCGGAGACAAAAAAGACGCTCTGCCGGCCCTCGTCATGACGTCGGGAAACCCGCACGGCGCGCCCATCTGTCTCGGCAACCGTGAAGCGAAGACGCGTCTTGCGGACATGGCCGACCTCTTTCTTTTCCACGACCGGGACATTCTCGTGCGCGTGGACGATTCCGTGCTCTTCCCGGCCGAGGACGGTGATGCCTCCGAACCGGCCGCTCCCACGCTCATGGTGCGCCGGGCGCGCGGCTTCGTGCCAGAGCCCGTGCTTCTGCCCGATCGCCCTTTTCTTTCCCCGGGAGATTCGGTGTTCGCCGCCGGGGCGGAACTCAAGCACACCTTCTGCCTCACGCGCGGGAACGAAGCCTTTCTGAGCCAGCACGCGGGCGACGTGAGCAGACCTGAGAATCTCGCCTTCTTTGAAGAAACGCTGCATCACCTGCTCGGACTTCTGGAGGTGGAACCCTCTCTCGTCGTGCGAGATCTGCATCCCGACTATCTTTCCAGCCGTCTTGCCGACGACTTTGCCGGGCAGCGCGGTCTTCAGACTCTGACGCTTCAGCACCATGTTGCGCACGTATGCGCCGTCATGGCGGAACATCGTGTTGTCGCCCCCGTGCTCGGCCTTGCCCTGGACGGCTCGGGACTCGGCGACGACGACACCATATGGGGCGGAGAGCTTCTGCTCGTTCAGCCCGGCTTCTGGCAGCGGCTCGGGCGCTTCTCCCCCTTCCCGCTGCCGGGAGGCGAATCCGCCATTCGCTCGCCGTGGCGCACGGCGCAGGGGCTGTGGCGCAAGGCCGGACTTTCCGACGCGGCGCTGCCGTGGCTCACCGGTTCGCCGGAAAGAGAAAAGCTCGCGCCCATGATGGACGAAATGCTCAAGCATGACATACGCTGCCCGAAGACCTCGAGCTGCGGTCGTCTTTTCGACGCCGTCTCCGCCCTCGCCGGTCTGTGCTTCGACATCACCTACGAAGGCCAGGCCGCCATTCGTCTGGAAGAAGCGCAGGACAAAAGAGAGCAGGGAGCCTACCATCTTCCTGTCCTGGAAAGGGACGGGCTGCTCGAAGCCGACGTGACCGCGTTTTTTGCCGAGGCCGCACGGGACAGAAACAGACCTGCCATCCTCGCGCGCCGCTTCCACCGCGGCCTTGCCGCAGGCCTTGCCCGCTGGGCGCGCATGGCGGCGGACGCCTCCGGCGCTACCACTGTTGCCCTCTGCGGCGGCGTGTTCAACAACCGCACGCTCCTTGCAGAGCTGCCCGTCGAACTCCGCGCGCTCGGTCTTACACCGCTCATCCCCTCAGGCATCCCTTCCGGTGACGGCGGCATCGCCCTCGGCCAGGCGCTCTGGGGAGACTGGTTCCTCGGCGCGTAGAAAAGTGCCGTCGGCATGCCGGAAAAATTGCAGGGCTTTTGAACAAAGGCCGCCTTCCCCGACGACGCTCCCCTCCGAACAGAGGCAACGACGGACAGAACAAAGCCATCAGACAAGGACGTCTGCACAAAACAGCCCCGGCAGACCTTAACTCAAAGGACTCCGGGGCCCGTCCCTTCCGCCGTCATCCTCAACGCCGCAAAAAGCTCTCCGCCCACGCTTCTTGACTATATGAAGATAAACGGATATATTACATCGATAAAACTTGATATTTGTTATATTTCAAAAAGTTATGAAAGCTCTTCGGTATCTCAAGGCCCTTTCGGATGAAACGCGTCTGCGTCTGGCGCTGGTGCTTTTCCACTATGAGCTGTCCGTCAACGAGCTGGTTTCGCTTCTCAACATGGGACAGTCGCGCATATCGCGGCATCTCAAGATCCTTACGGAAGCGGGACTGCTGCATTCCCGGAGGGACGGCCTGTGGGTGTTCTACTCTGCCGAGACGGAAGGTCCGGGGCATGATTTTCTGAGCAGGGTCGTCACGTTCGCGCAGGATGACGAATCCTGCCGCGCCGACCTCGACATGGCATCCCGCATCATTGAAGAGAGGGCGCTCAAGACCCGGCAGTTCTTCAACGAGATCGCCGACGACTGGGACGAAATGAACCGGGAAATTCTCGGCGACTTTTCCCTGCCCGACGTGATTCTGCACGCCGTACCGGAAAACTGCGGCGTGGCTGCCGATCTCGGCTGCGGCACGGGCGAGGTGCTCGAGCATCTGCGCGGCGTCTGCCGCGAGCTCATAGGCGTGGACGATTCGCCGCGCATGCTGGAGCTGGCCCGCCGTCGCTTCGGCGAGAACATGAACGGCATTTCCCTGCGCATAGGAGAGCTCGACTATCTTCCCCTGCGCGACGGAGAGGCAGATTTCATCTGCATCAACCTCGTGCTGCATCATCTTTCCCGTCCTTCCACCTCGCTGGGAGAAATCGCCCGGGTTCTGCATCCCGGAGGCCTCGTGCTGGTCACGGACTTCGATCAGCACAGTCAGGAATCCATGCGCACCATGTACGGCGACCGCTGGCTCGGCTTCTCTCTCGACGAGCTTTCTTCCGCGCTGACCAGAACGGGACTCACCATCGTGGACTACCGTCGTCAGCCGGTAAAGAAGGATCTGGCACTGCATCTCATTCTGGCCCGCAAGGGGACAAACGCGTCTTCCGCCGGGCTGTGACCTTTTTTCAACCTTTATCTGGAGCAATCATGTCCGCCAAGAATCTTGATCTGTCCCTCGACTACAAAGTCGCCGACATCACTCTTGCCGACTTCGGCAAAAAGGAAATTCAGCTTTCCGAGCGCGAAATGCCCGGCCTCATGGAGCTCATGCATCGTTACGGCGACAAAAAGCCTCTGAAGGGCCTGAAGATCAGCGGCTCTCTGCACATGACCATTCAGACGGCCATGCTCATCCGCACGCTCTACGAGCTCGGCGCGGACATCCGCTGGGCTTCCTGCAACATCTTTTCCACGCAGGATCACGCCGCCGCAGCCATTGCGGAACAGGGCATGGCCAAGGTCTTCGCCTGGAAGGGTGAATCTCTGGAAGATTACTGGTGGTGCACGGAAATGGCCCTCACCTGGCCCGACGGCTCCGGCCCCGACCTCATCGTGGACGACGGCGGCGACGCCACGCTGCTCATCCACAAGGGCGTGGAGGCTGAAAACGATCCCTCCGTGCTGAACCGCGAGCCGTCCTGCAGGGAAGAGGCCATCATCATGGAGCGCATCGCCCTTTCCCTCACGAACGATCCCAACCGCTGGCACCGCGTGGCCGCCGCCGTCCGCGGCGTGTCCGAAGAAACCACCACCGGCGTGCATCGCCTCTACCAGATGGAAAAGGAAGGCAGGCTTCTCTTCCCCGCCATCAACGTGAACGATTCCGTCACCAAGTCCAAATTCGACAACCTCTACGGCTGCCGCGAATCTCTGGCCGACGGCATCAAGCGCGCCACCGACATCATGGTGGCCGGCAAGGTCGTGGTCATCTGCGGCTACGGTGACGTGGGCAAGGGCTGCGCCGCCTCCATGCGCGGCTTCGGCGCCCGTGTGCTCGTGACGGAAATCGACCCCATCTGCGCCCTTCAGGCCGCCATGGAAGGCTATCAGGTGGTCACCATGGAAGACGCCCTTCCCTACGGCGACATCTACGTCACCTGCACCGGCAACTGCGACGTCATTACCGGCGAGCATATGATGGGCATGAAGGATGAAGCCATCGTGTGCAACATCGGTCACTTCGACAGCGAAATTCAGATGTCCTGGCTGGAATCCAATCCCGAATGCCGCAAAATGGAAATCAAGCCGCAGGTGGACAAGTGGTTCCTGCCTTCCGGCCGTTCCATCATCGTGCTCGCCGAAGGCCGTCTCGTGAACCTCGGCTGCGCCACGGGTCATGCGAGCTTCGTCATGTCCAATTCCTTCACCAACCAGGTGCTGGCTCAGATGGATCTTGCCGCCAATGAACACGAAGCCCGCGTCTATACCCTGCCCAAGAAGCTCGACGAAGAAGTGGCGCGCCTCCATCTCGCCCGCCTCGGCGCCAAGCTCTCCACGCTGACGCAGAAGCAGGCCGACTACATCGGCGTGCCTGTGGAAGGCCCCTTCAAGAACGACATGTACCGTTACTAAGCCTCTCCCTTTTCCGCCCTCCGGCAGAAAACTGAGGCAGGCATGAAAAACGGGCTTCCGCCATCGGCGGAAGCCCGTTCTCCTTTCTGTTTTGGAGTCTCAGGAAAACGCTTCAGAACTCCGTGTAACTTCCCCCGGTAAAGGGCATTCTGAGCGAAGGAAGCGTTCTCTCCAGAAGCACGCCGTCGCGGTGCGGCGTATCGTAGCCGTAGGTAGCCTGAATGCCGAGATATACGAAGTGCACGGCCCGGTCCACGGCTACGGGAAGAGAATCCCCGAGAAGGAGGCTGCCCGTGAGCACGCTTGCAAAAGCGTCGCCCGTGCCGGGATAAAAGGCGTTCAGATGCGGCACTTCCACCTGCCAGAACCGGCGGCCGTCGAACGCCACGGTGGCCGTTCCCCCGGCAAAGGACGCGGGCGCGCTGGTGATGACCACGGCCGACGGCCCCATGACGGCCAGAGCTCGGAGCTGATCGCGCAGCGCTTCGCGGCTGATGTCGGAACGGTACGGTTCTCCCAGCAGAAACGCCGCTTCCGTAAGGTTCGGCGTGATGATGTCGGCCTGACGAACGAGGCTGCGCATGGCCTCCACCATTTCCGGCGTCTGCGTGGGATCAAGCGTTCCGTTGTCGCCGAGCACGGGATCGACCACGGCAATGCCGCCCGGCGCACGGAATTCCCGTATGCAGCGCCTGGCCAGCGCCGACTGGTCCGGGCTTCCCAGAAATCCCGAGTAGACGGCGTCGAACTTCAGGCCCATGCGCGCCCAGTGATCCATCATGGGCCCCATCTGATCGGTGAGATCAAGAAAGGTGAAGTCGTCCACGCCCGAAGTCTGCGAGGAAAGCACGGCCGTGGGCAGCGGACAGACCTGTATGCCCATGGTAGCCAGAATGGGAATGGCCACGGTGAGAGATGCCCGGCCGAAACCGGAAAGATCGTGTATGGCCGCAACGCGGAGAACGGGAACGCCCTGCATGACTGCTCCTTCGCCGCCAAGGCGGCTGAACTTGTGGGCGCAGTCTAAGCGCAAACGTCCGTTTTGTCATCCGCAGGGGACTGCAAGCGCCCGAAAAAGCTCAAGAGTCCCACAAGACAGTTTTTTCCGGCAAAAAACCCTTTTTAATGCTTGCCCGGAAACATGAGTCGGCATACACATAGACCTTGCCGCGCCCCTTCCGGGGGGAGGCTTTCTTTGCGCCCTGCGCTTCCGACTTGACGGGAGAGGCAAGGCGCGCTATACCCGAATGTTCCAATCTCAGTAAGGAGACCGCGCGTCATGAAAAGAACGTATCAGCCCAGCAAGATCAGCAGAAAGCGTACTCACGGCTTCCGCGCCCGCATGAGCACCCCCAACGGTCGTGCCGTCATCAGCCGCCGTCGTGCCAAGGGCCGCAAGACCCTGTCCGCCTAGTCAAAGCAGTGCGCTTCCCGGTCGCTTTCCTCGAGGAACGTCCGGGCAGACCATGCAAATGTTTCGGGCGCGGCGTTCCGCCACGCCCACATTTTGCGTTTAAATTCTGTCAAAGCGCAGCATGGATTGCCTTTCCATGTCACTGACCTGGCCCAGAGAACGACGCATCACCCGCCGGGCGGAATATACCGCCTGCTACAGCGGGGGAGAACGTCTGTTCACCAAATACTTTGTTGTGTTCGCCCGTAGTTCCGGCACGGCCGGGACCGGGCGTCTCGGGCTTGCTGTCACAAAAAAATGCGGCAATGCCGTTGCCAGGAACCGCATCAAGCGCGTTCTTCGCTCCTTCTTCCGCCTGCATCAGGATGAAATGCCCGCCATGGACATTGTCGTCACGCCCAAGAAGCATCTGCGTGCCGACAAGTTCAGTCTCTGCCTTGCGGAAGCCGAACTTCTGCCCCTGCTTGCCGAACTTTCCCCGGCCGCAGACGCAGGGCCCGACGCTTCCACGCCCTCGGGAGACGCGGCATGACTCTCGCCCAGCGGCTTCTCATTCTGCCCATCCGGTTCTACAAGCGTTGCATCTCGCCGCTTTATCCTCCCTGCTGCCGCTTCTATCCCTCCTGTTCCACCTACGCCATCCAGGCCATAGAAATTCACGGCCCCGTCAAGGGACTGTGGCTGGCCGTCAGGCGCATCCTGCGCTGCCATCCCGGCAACCCGGGTGGCTTCGATCCT
This sequence comes from uncultured Mailhella sp., assembly GCF_944324575.1. Taxonomy (GTDB): domain Bacteria; phylum Desulfobacterota; class Desulfovibrionia; order Desulfovibrionales; family Desulfovibrionaceae; genus Mailhella. The sequence continues at coordinate 10,762 of NZ_CALUWV010000004.1, forward strand.
GTGCCCCCTCTCTCAAACGATCATCCCTCTGCGCACGACGCAGACTCTCAGGAACGTCATGGATAACCGTCGCCTCATCATTTCCGTCGTCCTCTGCATCGCCCTTCTCATCGGCTGGCAGACCTTTTCCGAATACATGGGCTGGATTCCCGAACAGCCCCAGCCCACGGCCACCGAAGAACAGGCTCAGGCCGAAGCTCCGGCTCCCGCGCCTGCCGCTCCCGTGGTTCCCGTGGCCAAGTTCGTGCCTTCCGAAGGCCGCGAAGTGCATGTGAACACGCCTCTCTACGAAGCCGTGTTTCATTCCGGCGGCGGCGTGCTCCAGTCGTTCAAGCTGAAGAACTACAACGCCTCCATCACGCCCGGCTCTCCGCTGCTCAACATGGTTTCCCCCGCTGCCGCCACCGTGGCTCCCATGGGCCTGCTCATCAACGGTCAGCCTTCGTGGAACATGGGCCAGTGGAGCTTTGACGGCTCCGACGTCAATCTTGAAAGCGGCGACGCCATGCTGACCTTCACGGGCGAGATGAACGGCATCCGCATCAGCCGCGCCATCACCTTCCATGCCGACACCTATCTCATGGATGAAAAGGTGACCCTCACCTCCGCCGCCGGCAATCCCGCCGCCCGCGTGTCCTACAGCCTCGGCGCCACGGACATGAGCGGCAAGAGCAACTACGACACCATGAGCATGGCCTGGGACCTCAAGGGCTCGCTCAAGCGCGACACCGACAAGGAAGACCTCACCAAGGAAGGCGTGATGAGCTCCGGCGAAATCTACTGGGCCGGTCTCATGACCAACTACTTCCTCTCCGCCGTGCTGCCGGAAATGGGCCAGAACACCGTGTTCAAGGGCCGCATCACCGAAGGCGGCGTATGGCGTGCCGCCGTGGAGCTGCAGGACATCAACCTGGCCGCCGGTCAGCCCGCCGAGCTCAAGACCTCCTGGTGGATAGGCCCCAAGAGCCGCGATCTGCTCGACGCTGCGCCGAACTCCCTCAAGTCCTCCATCGACATGGGCATCTTCACCTTCCTCGCGGTGCCGCTGCTCAAGCTGCTCACCTTCTTTGAAGGCTTCCTCGGCAACTGGGGCCTTGCCATCATTCTGCTGACCATCCTCATCAAGATCGTGTTCTGGCCCCTCTCCCGCAAGAGCTTCAAGTCCATGGAGCAGATGAAGAAGCTCCAGCCCATGATGAAGCAGCTGCAGGAGAAGTACAAGAACGACAAGGAAGCGCTCAGCCGCGAAATGATGCAGCTCTACAAGACCTACGGCGTCAACCCCATGGGCGGCTGCCTGCCCATTCTCATTCAGCTCCCCGTGTTCGTTGCCCTCTATCAGGCTCTTCTCAACTGCATCGAGCTGCGTCATGCCTCCTTCATCACCTACCTGCCCGGCACCGATCTGCTCTGGCTGGCCGACCTTTCCGTGAAGGATCCCTTCTACATCACGCCGCTCATCATGGGCGCCACCATGTTCCTGCAGCAGTGGCTGAGCCCCGCCATGGGCGATCCCCAGCAGCGCAAGATCATGATGATCATGCCCGTGGTCTTCACGGTCATGTTCATCAACTTCCCTGCCGGCCTCGTGCTGTACTGGCTGTGCAACAACATTCTGTCCATCATCCAGCAGTCCTGGACCCTGCACAAAGCCAAGTAGCAGGGGCAAGACATGAGTGAATCCAAAGAATTCCTGGGGAAAACCCTGGATGCGGCCATTGCGGAGGCCTGCGCCTACTACGATGTGCCCAGAGAAAAGCTTGAAATAGACATCATTGAAGACGCAAAAACCGGCATTTTCGGCATAGTAGGCGCGCGCAAGGCAAAAATCCGCGCCCGTCTGGCCAAGCTCCCCGACTTCATGCAGAACCCGCTTCAGCAGGAAAAGCCCGAACGTCAGGAAGGACGCCGCCGCGGACGCGGCGAACGCCGTCGCGAAAAGACCGAAAGCGCGGAAGTTGCGAAGGAAGAGAACAGAGAACGCAGGGAAGGCGCCAAAGAAAAGCGCCAGGACGACGAGAAGGAACGCGAAGTCCCCGCCGGGGAAACACGCGTGCTGCCCGCCCTCCGCACGGCGGGCGTTCCCGCCCTTGCCCCGGCCGTTGAACCTCCCGCCGGAGAAATTCCGGCAGAAGAAGAAACGCAGGAAGAGCCCGACGCTCCGACGGAAGAAGCTCCCCGTTCCCGTCGTTCCCGTCAGAGCCGCGCATCCCGGAAGGAATCCGCGCCGAAGAACGAGGACGCCGACGCTCTCGAAAGCACCCTGCCCCGCGTTCCTCTTGCAGAGCTCGATCAGGAAAGACTTGCGGGCACGACGAAGAACATCATCAGCCGTCTCGTCGCCCCCATACTCGACGTGGACGCCGAAAACGTGGATCTCTCCCTGGAGATCGGAGAAGACCGCGTGCAGGTTTCCGTGAAGAGCGAAGACACGGGCCTTCTCATCGGCCGCGACGGGCAGAATCTTGCCGCCGTGCAGTATCTTGCCTCCCGCATGATCACGCGGGCCATGGGCTCGCAGGTTCGCCTGCAGGTCGATGCCGGAGACTACCATGTACGGCAGGACTCCCGACTGCAGGAGCTTGCCCTTTCCCTCGCCGAAAAGGTGAAGGCCACGGGCAAGGTGCAGACCACAAGGCCGCTCAGCGCCTACCAGCGCAGGGTCATCCATCTGGCTCTTCAGGATGATCCCGACGTACAGACGCGCAGCTCCGGCGACGGACCGCTCAAGCACGTCGTCATCCTGCGCCGCAAAGACTGACCACATCGCCCGGCAGACCCCATGTCTGTCGGGCGATTTTCTCATGCGTTCCGCCCGCCCTTTTCCGACAGGCCGGTCTCTTCTTCCCGCTGTCGCTCCCTTGCGCGTCGACGCTTCCTGGTTTAGAATAGAGAGCTCTTGGAAGAATGTGCGGCTTCATGAATCCCGCTTTCCGCGCGCGTTGCGGAAGAACTCGTCTTTTTTCTGTATCCGGGCGCGGTCGACCCCGCCCGTCCGAGCGGCATGCCTTGCACGATACGCTCGAAAGGAGTTTCTGATGAACAAGCCCGGCATCGGCCTCGCGCCCGAAGGTGCGCCCGTCATCGGTCTGCTTACGGTCCTTTCTCTCTGCTCCGCCCTTCTCGACTGGTGGCCCGTCACCGTCGTTGCGCTCATCCTTCTGTGGTTTTCCGTCCATTTCTTCCGTGACCCCGAACGCGTGGTCCCCCAGGAAGAAAACATTGCCGTCAGCCCTGCGGACGGCCGCGTCGTGCGCATGGAGCCCCGCACGGATCCCATGACCGGCGAAACCAGGCTGTGCATTTCCATCTTCATGAACATCTTCAGCGTGCACGTGAACCGCGCTCCCGTTTCCGGCACGGTCACCGGCATACGCTACCTGCCCGGCAAATTCTTCAACGCCGCTCTGGACAAGGCTTCCACGGACAATGAACAGTGCCGCTGGCTCATGCGCGATGAAAACGGCGATGAATGGACCTTCGTGCAGATCGCCGGACTCATCGCCCGCCGCATCGTACCGCACGCCGAACAGGGCGACACGCTCAGGAGGGGACAGCGCTTCGGCATGATACGCTTCGGCTCCCGCGTTGACGTCTATCTGCCCGCCGACTATACTTCTTCCGTTTCCATCGGTGAAAATGTCTTTGCCGGTCAGACTGTTCTGGCCAAAAAGTCCGCTTCCGAAGAAGCGTAAAAGAGGCTCTCATGCACGATCCCAACAAGCCCGTTCCCCGCGGCGTCTATATTCTGCCGAACCTTTTCACCACCGCAAGTCTCTTTGCCGGCTTCTTCAGCATCATTCTCGCCTTCAAGGATCAGTTCGACATGGCGGCCTGGGCCATTCTCGTCGGCGCCGCCATGGACGGCCTCGACGGCAAGGTGGCCCGTCTTACCGGCACTGCCAGCCAGTTCGGCATTGAATACGACTCTCTGGCCGACGACGTGACCTTCGGCGTGGCCCCCGGCCTTCTGGCCTATGCCTGGCAGCTTCACAACTTCGGGCGTCTCGGACTGGCCGTGGCCTTTCTGTTCTGCGGCTGCGCGGCCCTGCGCCTGGCCCGCTTCAACGTGGGCGTTTCCACCACGTCCAAGCGTTTCTTCGTCGGCCTGCCCAGCCCGGCCTGTGCCTGCGTCCTGGCCACCTTCGTGCTGTTCATGCCCTACTATCCCGACTTCCTCATGCCCATCCTGCCCGGCCTCACGCTGATTCTCTCCGTCATCGTGCCGCTGCTCATGGTGAGCCGGGTGCGCTACTTCTCCTTCAAGGAATTCGGATTCATCAAGGCCCATCCCTTCCAGACCATGGTCGCCACGCTCATCGTGCTCAGCATGGTGTTCTCGCTGCCGCGTCTGTTCTGCTTCCTCATTCTCATAGGCTACGTCATTTCCGGCCCGGCCTACACCTACATTCTGCGCCGCAGAGGACGTCAGATCGATCCTGAAGCCGCCGACGCCGCAAAGGCTGCGGCCCGCAAGGCTGAACAGGCAGCGGAATCCGCCGCCGGGAAAGCCGCAGAATGATTCTGCCCTGAAAAACGCCGAAGGCCGCCGTCCATAAGACGGCGGCCTTTTTCATGTCCGAGGAGCAGCAGGAGCAACGGACCTTGTCCCCGTCCTTTGTTGCTGAAAAACGCGCCGACAAGCTCGACTCCCTTCCCGGCAAAAAACGCCCTTCCTTGCGTATCCGCATACCGGCCCGTATTCCCAAACGTCGTGCCGACTCTTCAGGCCATCAAATGCCCGGCACCATTCTGCGTTCCGCCCGTTCAAAAAGGCCGCGCTCCCGGGAGGAGCGCGGCCTTTTTGAACGGGCAATCCGAACCCGCTACCGGTAATTCTCCAGCAAGAACATGGGCTTGATGGCCACGACTTCGTCGTATTCCGTCTGACTGACCTTCACGCTGGAATTGAGAGAGCGGAGCACGGCCTTCATGTCTTCGTAGGCCCCGGAAACCGTCTCGGAACGTCCCTCCCTAATAGAACGGATCATGCGCGAAAGCGTGGCGGGATGCGCATAGCGGGCAGGCAGAGGAAAATCGGGATAGTCCTTTATGTAGTCCTCCATGTCGGCGCGGGCTCTGTCCAGCGCGGCCGCTATGGCCCGGCTGTTGTTGCGGGCCGTGGGCAGAACGTTGGCTCCGGCAAAAAAGAACAGCACGGCGAGACCTATGAGCGTGACGTATATGCCGTAGTCGCCTTCACCGGAAAACCACGTGTACGCACCATAGGCGGATGCAACGAGGGCAAGACAGAAAATGGCGAGCGCCACCCACTTGTGCACAGGATTGGTCAGTTGATCGACGCGTCTGGCCTTGCTTGCCGCGGCAAGGCGCGTGGCAAGGTCGGGGCGCTTTTCCAGAAACGCCATGGCGTCGCGAAGCATGGCAAGACTTTTCTCAGCCTCGGCAGAAAGATGCTTCACATATCTCGCCTCTTCCGCGGCTCTGGCTTCGGCGAGCCTTTTTGCCGCAGCCTCGGACATGGTCTTGATGTGGGGGAAACGGTGCTGAATTTCGGCAAGCATCATGTCCACATGGCTTTCATGCTTGAACGTGCACTGCACCTTCTCTCCGTTGTCGTATTCCACCACGAGATAGGGAATGGAACCGAAGATGCCCTTGCCGGTAAAACCGCCCTTGCTCATGGCCACGCGCTTGTAGGCCCGCTGAATGTTGGAGGCGGGCACATAAAAACGGCGCTCCATGAACAGACTGTTCAGATACAGAGCCTTGTGCCCGACGCCGCAGGGACCGAACACGAGACAGGACTTCCGATCGTCCCTGAGCTCCTTGTCGCCCAGCCCTGCACTGCCGAGTCTGGCTGGTTTGAAATACAGCATCATGCGCTCTCCGGGGAAGTGAATTTCGCACTCGTGCGGCACCATGCCGCAAGACAGAAATAAAGAAAAGGGGGCCGCCCGTAAAGGCGGCCCCCGTACGCTCTGAACAAGAGGGAGTCGGAGCGCCTCGGCGTTCCGTCACTGCATGTTTCTCAAAAGGCGACTGACTCTTTCAGAGTGTTCCGTCATGCCGCTTCTGCAAAAAAGCGGCTCCTCGTCAGGCGCGACGAGCGCGGGTCGCACGCAGGAACAGGGTCAGGAACAGCGCGGCCACGCCCACGCCGATCACATAGGAAACGGCGACGGGCAGCTGCACCACAAGGCCGAGACACTCGGGAGCCATGCAGAAGTAGGTGCTGGACACGGCGCTCATGAAGGTGGCGGGCACGGCGGTGATCCAGAAGTTCTTCTTGTTGAGGAAGAGGTACATGGAGGCGGCCCAGAGCACAATCATGGCCAGGGTCTGGTTGGTCCAGCTGAAGTAGCGCCACACGATGGAGTAGTCAAGCTGGCTGATGAGGGCGCCGGCACCGAGCAGCGGCACGCAGAAGATGAGACGGTTCTTGTAGCTGGTCTGCGTAACTTTGAACCAGTCGGCCAGCACCAGACGGGCGGAACGGAACGCCGTATCACCGGAGGTGATGGGGCAGGCGATGACGCCGATCATGGCAAGGCCTATGCCGATACCGCCCATGGTCTTGCTGCACACGTCGTAGATGGCGGCGGACTGGCCGGAGCCGAGGCTGGCCAGCAGACCCGTGGTCTGACCGTTGGTGATTTCGTAGATGGTGCAACCGGCGGCGGCCCAGATGAGGGCAATGATGCCTTCGCACACCATGGCGCCGTAGAACACGAAGCGGCCCTGATGTTCGCTCTTCATGCAGCGGGCCATGAGCGGAGACTGCGTGGCATGGAAGCCGGAAATGGCGCCGCAGGCCACGGTAATGAACATGAAGGCCCAGATGGGCGTGCCCTTGGGATGCATGTTGGTGAAGTGATCCCAGAGTTCGGGAATCTGATAGGCGGGGTTCACCACGATGCCGGCGCCCACGCCCACAGCCATGATGATGAGGCAGATGCCGAACACGGGATAGACCTTGCCGATGATCTTGTCGATGGAAATGAAGGTGGCGATGAAGTAATACACCAGCACGACCGTCAGCCAGAAGGAAGCGTTCAGCAGAATGCCGGAAGCTCCGGCTTCGCTGCAAAGCTTGACGATGAGGCCGGCCGGGCCGACGGCGAACACGGTACCGACCATGACGAGCAGCACCACGGAGAAGACGCGCATGACGGTCTTCATGGTGGAGCCGAGATAGAGACCCGTGATTTCGGAAACCGACGCGCCGTTGTTGCGCTCACTGGTCATGCCGGAGAAGAAGTCGTGAACGGCACCGGCGAAAATGGTACCGAAGGTGATCCACAGAAACACGACGGGGCCCCAGAGCGCACCCTGAAGTGCACCGAAAATGGGGCCGAGACCGGCAATGTTCAGAAGCTGAATAAGAAACAGCTTCCACTGAGGAAGCACCACATAGTCGACGCCGTCATTGATGACCACGGCGGGAGTCTCCCGGTCGTCCGGACCAAAGGTATTCTCTACCAACTTGCCGTAGGTAAAGTAACCGATGATCAGCAGGGCCAGGCACAGAAAGAAACTTACCATACAAACAACCTCTCGAAGGCCTGCAATTCCTCCGTACCACCAAGGCCGGAGGGGCATGCCGATAATCTTAGAAGCCAAGTATTCCACTTGACCAAATTATGCAAGACGATACATTGACCGGCCCTTGAACTTTTTGAGAAAAAAACTCTAATCCGGCCATATTACATATTTTTATTTTTCCGTTATTTTTTGATGCCTGACTGTGGTAAAAAAGAGCCTTCTTTCCGCGCCAAAGGCTGAGCCTCCGGGACATGCAGGCGGAAGAGAGACCGTCGACCACCATGCACACCGCCACCTTCTCTGAAAGAAAAATCATGAGTTCCAGAAGGTAAGACGCATCTGATGCCACGCGACATTGCCGTGCGTGGAGGAAGAAAGTCCTTCGTCCTCAAAGCCGAGGGAGGCATAATAGGGAACGAGTCTCTCCTTGCAGGTGAGCACCACGCCCGCCTTTCCTCTCTTTCGGGCCTCTTCCGTCAGTCGCCTGACGAGCATGGCGGCATAACCTCTCCGTCGGAACTCAGGAAGCGTGTTGAGTCCGAAAATCATCTGCCAGCAGCCGTCCTTTCTGTGCAGCGAAGCGTCGGCGTACATCTCATCGCGCAGATCGCGTTCATCCGTAGCCATGCCGTCGATGAAGGATGCAAGCCGGCCATCTTCAAACAGCAGCCAGAAACAGTCGGCATAGGCCGCAAGCCTTTCGCGAAATTCATCTTCCGTGGCCGCCTCGGCGGCAGGAAAGCAGCGCCGTTCCACCTCGGTTATGGCCGCAAGATCGGCCATGGTCGCATTTCTTATGAGCATACATCCTCCAGGCTCCCGCAAGAAGCGAGAATCCACCTGTTTTTTTAATCGTCAGAAACTCCGGCGCCGTACGGCTCATTCCGCAAACGCCGAGACAGGAACATCCCGATTCAGAAAAGCGGACGCCCTTCCCTGTCAGGCACTATTTTGTTTCCGGATGCAGAGCGCAGGGAGCTTCAAAGCGCTTGGCACAGGATACGCAGGCGGCCGGGGGATCGGCCGTCTGCACGGATGCTCGAAAGCTTGCGTATTCCGGCAGGGACCATATCTCCACTGGACTCTTCTCACGCACGCAGCCGAACACCGTGCGGTTCGGCTGCGGCTCATCGAGCGGCACGTTCAGATATACGCAGGGCGAGACAAGCCCGTCGGCGTCCACGTAAAGCGTTCGATGCGCCCGCTCCCGACAGCACGGCGCGGGCTCCGGCGCAGGAAGCGACGCGTAAAAATCGCGGCCCTCGGCGCGAACACGCGCGCCTACCTCTTCAAGCACCACACGCGCAGCCTCTATCTTATCACGTTCATGGGGCGCAAAGGCCTCCTTCGCCATGTCTTCCGAAGGAATGTAATCCATGGTGCTGATGACTGCCGCATGCACGCCCCAGTCCTCCATGAGTCCCGGCAGCCCGCGTATGGCCTCCACGTTTGAGGCCAGCATGAGATAGGCCAGATGAATTTCCAGATGCACGGCATTTTTTTCCCGGCGGATCTTCTGCAGGGTTCTTACGGCGTTCTCCACTCGGGAAAAGGGAACCCCGGCTCGGGCTCTGTTGCTCTGCTCATCCGTACCCACCAGAGAAAAGGCAACTATGTCCATGCCGCTTGCCACAATGTCTTCCGCCAGCTTCTCATTCATGACCATGCCGCAGGTCGTCGTAGATACGGCGCATCCGGCTCTGCGGGCAAGCGACACGAAGTCCATGAAATGCGGATTGAGAAAAGGTTCTCCCCAGCCCTGCAGATGAACGCGCCCGGCTCTCGTCATGACAGGCCAGAGCGCGGCAAAGGTCTCGGCGCTCATATGCCGGCTCTTCCACACGTCCGAACGCGTAGTGTGCGGACAGTACACGCACTTTCCCATGCAGCAGGAAGTCACCTCCACCTGCAGACATTCCAGCTCGCGCGGCCGGAGAAAGTCGCGCAGGTCCTGCAGAATTCCGGGAGCCCGAAACCTTGCGAAAAGCCGTTTGACATCGGTTGCCATGCATTTTCTCCTGCTAGAGCGTCCAGCTCGTTTCCAGATGCGGCATGAGCTCAAACGCTCCCCACTTCTTCTTGAAGAAGGTAATGCCGCCGTCTATGCCGAGCCCGAGGTTCAGCACGCCCTGCCCGCGGCGCACGGCCTCGTCCGCAAGCGCCTGCAAAAGCGCATCGCTCACGCCGGGAGGACAGTCGTCCTGCCGGAAGGCAAATATGTAGAAGGCCGTGCAAAGCGCGCTGTAGTCGCCCACGGCCATGGCAAGCAGCCTGCCCGAGGCATTGCGCGCCGCAAAAAGCACGGCATCCTGCGAAGCGTTCACATATGAGCCCACCTTGCCGAAGATGTGCCTTGTTCCCGGGGCAAGCGTACGCACCTTGAGATAATGATCCACCAGCGCGTCGTGATCCGGCCCCCAGTTCTCCACAGCTACGGAAGCTTCCCTCTGCGCACGGCGGAGCATGTTGCGCAACTTCTGCCCCGGCGTATGGGGAAGATTCACGCACCACCACGCGTCGCTCTCCACCACGGCCCTGTCGGGGGCGGCGGAGGGAACGACGGGGGAAAGCACCGTTATTCTGCGAAGGTTCGGCATGGCGAGCGCACAGGCAACGGCCTTCTCCAGCCTGTCGGCATAGGCTGCGGAGCCGACGGCGCAGAACGTCTGCTCATCCTGCGCGGGAAAGGCCACCAGCGTGCAACTGTCGTCCGTGGTCCAGGCGGCAAAGCCCTCGCACGAACGCAGCGTGCGTCCCGATACCGCGCGCACGTAGGAAGGAATCTGTTCCGGCACCACGGCCCTCGCTCCGAGATCGGCGAGTCCCCGGCCGGAAGACGGACCGCGTGTCGCCACGACCCGTTCCGTACGCTCTCCGGCATCCCTGCGCAGCGCAGACGAACGCACGTTTTCCGCCGGGGCCTTTTCCCAGGCGGGCGCGTTGGGATTGCCCGGCAGCACCACGGAATCGTCCCTCCGGATCCACGCGGAGAACCGGTGCTTCCAGGTCGGCAGCACGCGGGTCACGGTAAAGCCGTCCTCGGCCAGCATCTGCCGCAGATTGATCATGTGGGCCGAGCCCACGAACACCGCCGTTCCTCCCCGCTCGATGTAGGGACGCATTCTCTCGCGGAAGCGCTGATCGCGCACGCTGATGATGGTGCCCGTGCGGGTTGGAAATTCTGCGCTCGTCCCCATCATGCCCATAAGGTCTCCCGCAAGATAACGGGAACGGTTGCTTTTCATGAGCTTCGGCCAGAAGGAACACTCCTTCATGAATCGTACGATGCGCTCCATGGGCGCGGACTCGAGCGAGGCTATCTGCTCGGCAAGACTCTCCATGCCCATGACCGACTTGCCCATGTCGAGCGCGACGTCCCACACCTCAAGATCCACGGAATTGGTCCAGCCGTTGCGCTCGAGATACGACGTCCAGAGCGAGAAGAATGCGTACCACTGACGGCTTTGTGCAAGTACGGCGCGCACGTCGATGCGCCGATCCTGCTGCACGCCGACAAGTCGTGCAAGAAATCCTTCCGGCCCGTAGACCATGCGTTCAAGCCGGACGACGTCCTCTTCAGAAAGAAACTGCGCCACCCTCGGCGCCTCGGGATCGGGAGAACGGCCGATACGCGCCACCTCGTCCATGCTGTCGGAATCTATGGGCCCTTCCAGAAGCACGGTGTCCACGTTTTCAAACAGCCGCCGCAGGGAATGCTCAAAAGAATAGCAGAAGAAGTGCGCCGAGCCGCCTATCCACGACGTGCGTCCGTTCTTGTCGAGCCTCCAGAGCATGGCACAGGGCCGCTGCTGGGGAAGGGAATCAAAAAATTTCCAGCGCGATATTTCACAGCTGCTCGATGAGGACCCCATGCTTATGGCGAGATGCGCCGCCATGTCGAAAAAGCCTCCGCTGCCCGTGAAACTTGCGGCGGGCTGCCACACGGCAAGCTCATATGGCGCATCCTTCACGCCGCCCCACTTTTTCTTGAAGCGGGTTATGCCCTCGTTCACACCGAGCCCGAGCAGCACGGTGCGCTTGCCCTCCGCCCGGGCCCGCTCCAGCATTTCAGCAAAAAGAAGGTCCGGCGCGTGCGGGACGTAATGGGTCTTGGAGTGCGCGCCGAGCACGTAGCTCACGTGCTCCGGCAGGGAATAGTCCAGCAGAAGGCAGGCCGCGAGCTGCCCCTCGGAGTCCCAGGCATTGAGCAGTCTGAGATCGGCCTTTCCGTGGAGGGCCGAAGCCGTGCCGGAATAAAGCTGGCGTATGCGGGGAGGAAGCGGAATACGGGAAAGAAATTCCGCCCACAGCCGCCTGTGCTCCGGCGAGAACTCCCGCGTTTCGTCCACCGTGAGGCGTTCCTTCGCATGACGCACCGGCCCGCGCAGTTTTGCGGGCACGGCAGCATCGGCGGAAAGCGTGTAGTATACGTCGCGATCCTGCACGCAGTCCTTCAGCCTGTCGGGCATCTGCGGCGCTATGGCGAAGCAGTCGGAAGGCTTCACGCGGCGCAGCGCCTCGTCCAGCGCCTTCTCAAACCTCTGTACGGAAAACTCTCCTTCCAGCGGATAGCCTATGGCCATGAGCCAGTCGCCGTCCGCGACGAATATGTGATTGTCCAGCTCGAAGGCATGACCTGCCGACAGGGCCTCAAGAAGGGGCCGTGAATGCTCGGGAACGGTGACTGAGGACATGAGATACTCCTTGGCACGCTTGTGAGGAATATGCCATATCCACGACGGGCGGTAAAGAAGACCGTGCCGCCGTTTATTTGCAGCGCCGTGCCGCAAAAGCCCCGTATGCGACGGGCCGTCACCTGTGTCCTGACCGGGATTGCCGAGGAAGCCTTTCTGTTATAGCATATCCTGATATCTCGTTGTTTCCCTTAAAAATTTTGCGGTGTCTTCATGACAGGTTTCCTTCAGATCGTTCTCATTCTCGTCTGCGGCGGTTCACTCGTCGGTCTGCTGTCCGGCATGTTCGGCGTGGGCGGAGCCTTCATCATCGTTCCGCTTTTGAACATTCTCTTCACGCAGATGGGCATTTCACAGGACATCGTGCAGCATCTGGCCGTGGGCACCGCGCCTTCGACCATGCTCATCACCTCCCTGACCACCTTCATCGCGCACACGCGTATGGGCTCCATGCGCTGGGACGTGTGGAGAATCATGCTTCCCGGCATCATCGTGGGCGCCGTCTCCGGCGCGCTTCTGGCCCATCACGTCAACGGGCGCACGCTCGAAGCACTCTTCGGCATCATTCTCCTGATCATATCCTCACAGATGTTCATCGGACGTACCCCGCGCCCCAATGAAAAAATGAAGAAATTTTATGTGCCGGTCAGTCTGTTCGTTGGCATGCTCGCCAGCATGACCGGCGTGGCCGGCTCCATGCAGATCATCATTTTTCTCGTGTGGGCCGGTCACGACTGGTGCGACAGCGTAAGCACGGCCGCCGCCCTCACGCTGCCCATATCGCTTACGGCCACCATAAGCTATGCACTCCTCGGCTGGAACCAGTCGGGACTTCCCGAGTGGTCGCTCGGCTACGTGTATTTGCCCGGTACGCTTTTGCTCATGCTCCCCGGCATTCTCATGGCCGTGGTGGGCGCAAGACTTGCCCACTGGTCCGGCCTGCCGCTGACGAACCTGAAACGCTTCTTTGCCCTGTTCAGCCTTTTCATCGGCGCATCAACCCTGTATCGGGCCCTCTTCGCCTGAGGCGCACGAACGCCGCTCTCCCCTTCTGCTCAGGATTTTTTCTCATGGTTCCGAGATATTGCCTTTTTTAAAAGGCCGTCTACAGTTATCCGCAGAAGCACGGCGTGCCGCAAGCCCGCCGATCCCCACTCCTCAAAAAAACGAGGTTCCCATGTTCGAAACAGTCGTACTTGGCAGACGTTGCAGCGACAAGGAATACAAGGAACAGGCCCCCAAGCTGCGCATGAAGCTTTTTGAGGCGCAACGGCAGTGCATGGACCGCAAGATTCCCCTGCTCATCATCATAGCCGGCATAGACGGCTCGGGCCGCGGTGCGGTCATCAACCTGCTGTCGGAGTGGATGGACAGCAAGCACGTGCACAACCACGTATTCTGGATGGAGACCGACGAGGAGCGTGAGCGCCCCGAAGACTGGCGCTACTGGCGAAAACTCCCGGAGGCCGGAAGCGTGGGCGTATTTTTCGGCGGATGGTACGGCCTTGCCATGCGCAGGTTCTGTTCGGGCGACATGAGCGAGATGGCCTTCAGCTCCCATATGCATCACTGCCGCGGACTTGAGGAAAGCCTCGCCGCTTCGGGCATGGCCATAGCCAAGATATGGCTGCACCTCGACCGGAAGGAGCATGAGACCAGACTCAAGAAACGTCTGGCCCACAAGGAAATACTGCATTTCACTCCCTACGACAAAAAAGCCTCCGAAAATTATGACGGCCTTGCCAGTGCCGCGGCCCGAGCCATTACGCTGACAGACCGTGCCTTCGCCCCGTGGACCGTCGTTGACGCGGCGGATGCAAACTACCGCAACCTTGCCGTGGCAAAGGCCGTCATTGCCACGGTGGAACGCGCCGTTGCCGGACAGGAGGCCAGAAAGGCCCGTCTTGCAGAAAAAGCCGCCGCTGCGCCGCAAAGCGTCATTTCCACCCTGGATGCCATAGACCTGAGCGTCAAGGCAGACCCTGATACCTACAAAAAGGATCTGGCCGAACTGCAGACCGAGCTGCATGAGCTTACCTACCACGCCTGGCGCAGGGGGATTTCGAGCACGCTCGTATTTGAAGGCTGGGACGCCTCGGGCAAGGGCGGAAGCATACGACGCCTCATGGACGGCATAGACGCCCGCATAAGCCGGGCCATTCCCATAGGCGCTCCTTCCGACGAAGAGCTGGCGCATCACTACCTGTGGCGCTTCTGGCGATATGTGCCCCGTGCCGGATTCATTACGGTGTACGACCGCTCCTGGTACGGCCGCGTGCTGGTGGAACGGGTGGAGGGCCTTACTCCCCAGGAGGACTGGAGCCGCGCCTACTCGGAAATCAATCTGTTTGAGGAGCAGCTCATAAGTCAGGGCAACGTGCTTCTGAAATTCTGGCTGCACATTTCCCCGGACGAGCAGCTTCGACGCTTCAAGGAGCGAGAGTCGACGCCGTGGAAGCAGTACAAGATCACGCCCGACGACTGGCGCAACAGAGACAAGTGGCCGGAATACGTGCTCGCCGCCGACGAAATGTTCCTTCGGACCAGCACGGACTACGCACCATGGCACATCATTCCCGCTGAGGACAAGAAATACGCCAGACTTTCGGTACTGCGCACCTATCGTGACGCGCTGAAGAAGGCGCTGAAACATGCCGACGGAAAAAAAGACGGCCACGACAAGAAATAGCGAACGCGACGCAAAAAGCAGAGAGGCCTTGCCTCAGAGCCGGCACAGCTGCGGTCAGACGGACATCAATAGTCTGTTTTTTCAAGCGATTTCCTTGCTTCCCCTTTCATTAATGAGTACAGTGCACAAAACGCACATCTTTCCGAGACAATTAAAGGAGACATCATGCCCGAGCTCTCTCATGAAAAAAAACTTCTCCTGGATGAAATCCAAACGCTGTCCGGCCAGATGAGGGAAACAGCCTCCGCCATCTTTGCCGAACCCGAGCTTGGATATCAGGAATTCAAGTCTTCCGCCCGTCTCGCCGACTTTCTCGAGTCAAACGGCTTCAAGGTGGAACGCAACCTGCTTGACATGCCCACGGCCTTCCACGCCAGCTTCGGTTCTGGAGAAGGACCGCAGGTAGCGTTTCTTGCCGAGTTCGACGCGCTTCCCGGCCTCGGGCACGCCTGCGGACACAATCTCTTCGGCACGGCAGCCTGCGGCGCCGCCGTGGCGCTTGCCCGCCATCTTCCCGCAGGAACCGTGCACGTGTTCGGCACGCCCGCTGAAGAAGGCAACGTCAGAGACGCCGGCGGCAAGGTTCCCATGGCCGACGCCGGGCTCTTCGACGAGATGGACGCCGTCATTGCCGCCCATGCCGAAGGGCGCACCATTCTCAAACAGCAGCTCATTTCCCGCGCCAATCTTGAAATGGACTTCAAGGGCAAGGCCGCCCATGCCGCAGGCGCTCCGGAAAAGGGCATCAACGCCATGGACGCTGCGGCCCTTGCCGTCATGGGCATCAACAGCCTGCGCCAGCACATGACCCGCGACGTGCGCATTCACGGCCTGCTCACCGACACCGGCACCTCCATCAACACCATTCCCGAGTTCGCCCGTCTGCGCTACGGCGTGCGCGCCCGCAAGCCGGAAACGCTCAACAACGCCATCGAACGCGTGGTCAACTGCGCGCGCTGCTGCGCCATGGCCCTCGGCTGCCAGTTCTCCTATCGCCATTCCGCGCATCCCTACTACACCATGCGCCACAACATGCCTCTGCTGCACGCCTTTGCCGCCAACCTTGACCTGCTCGGAGAGGACTACATCGAAGAAGTGCAGAGCAGCTATTCCACCGACATGGGCAACGTCAGCTTCAAGGCTCCTTCCATCCATCCCTACATTTCCATCGGCGGAGCGCACCTTGTGGGTCATACGCCAGAGTTCGCCGAGGCCTGCAACGGCGAAGGCGGCTTCAAGGGGATGATCCTCGCCGCAAAGTCCATGTGCCTGACCGGATTCGACGTGCTCACCAATGAAGAGCTCCGCAAGGCTGCGCGCAAGGCGTTTGAAACGCTTGACGACTTCGACTGATATCCCTATCCCTAATACTCCGGCGCATCACGTCGCGGACCTTCCGCGCCGTGATGCTTTGTATAAGGACCCTTTTACATCTGCACCACGCCCAAGGAGCTCCAGGCCATGGCGAAAGAACAAATCGAAAACCTTTCCGGCATACTCGGCTTCATCGAACGAGCCGGCAACAGGCTGCCGCATCCCGTCACCATTTTTCTGATCCTTACGCTGATCGTCATGGTCATCTCCTACCTTCTGCAGGGAATCACCATGGTCGATCCCAAGGGAAAAACGCTGGTCGTGCAGAGCCTCGTCTCGGTGGACGGCCTCACCTGGTTCCTTAAAAACTGCGTGGACAACTTCGTGCGCTTCAAGCCCCTCGGCCTCGTGCTCGTCATGATGCTCGGCCTCGGCGTGGCCGAAGAGGTGGGTCTTCTCTCCGCCGTGCTTCGCGCCACCATTCTCAGCGCGCCCCGCAGCATGGTCACGGCCATCATCGCCTTCTGCGGCGTCATGGGCAACATGGCTTCCAGCGCGGCCTTCGTGGTGGTTCCTCCCCTCGGCGCCATGATATTCAAGGGACTCGGACGCAATCCTCTGGCCGGCATGGCCACGGGCTTCGCCGGCTGCGCCGCCGGTCTCAACGCCAACCTTCTGGTGGTGGGCACCGACGTGGGCCTTGCCGCCATCACGCAGCAGGCCGCCCAGATCATCGATCCTTCCATCACCGTGCATCCTGCCGTCAACTGGTACTTCATGTCGGCCTCGACCTTCCTCGTCACGGCCATCATCGTCTTCCTCACGGAAAAATTCGTCGAGCCCCGGCTTGAAGGCGTGGCCATGCACGAAGGCGCCATGGGCAGCGAAGACATGACCGTCACGCCCGAAGAGCGCCGCGGACTGCGCGCCGCCCTCATCGGCGGACTCATCTACATCTGCCTCATTCTGCTCACCGTGGTGCCCGAACACGGCATTCTGCGCAACCCCAAGACCTTCAGCATCGTGCCTTCCCCCTTCCTTGACTCTCTCGTGCCCATCCTGCTGGTGTTCTTCCTTGCCGTGTCCATTCCCTACGGCGTGAGCACCAAGGTCATACGCAACGACAAGGACGTGGTCCGCTTCATGGGGCAGGCCATGCGGGAATTCTCCTCCTTCATCGTGCTGTGCTTTGCCGCCGGTCAGTTCGTTTCCAGCTTCGCCTACACGCATCTTGACATGTACCTGTCCATACAGGGCGCGGCATTCCTCAACGACACGGGCTTTTCCGGCATTCCGCTCGTGGTGAGCTTCCTCATCCTCACCGCCTGCATCAACTTCTTCATCGGCAGCGCCATGGCCAAGTGGGCGCTTCTGGCCCCCATCTTCGTGCCCATGCTCATGCAGATGCAGCTTTCGCCCTACTTCGTTCAGGCCGCCTACCGCGTGGCCGACTCCACCACCAACGCCATCTCGCCGCTCGAGCCCTTCATGGCCTTCATCATCGGCGTGGCTCAGAAGTATGCAAAAAACGCGGGCCTCGGCACCATCATTTCCCTCATGCTGCCATATGCGCTCGGCATCCTCTTCTTCTGGGGGCTGTTCCTCATCCTCTGGATGGAAATGGATCTGCCCCTCGGCCCCGGCGCACCCGTGTTCCTGTAATCCTTTCAGGCCGCGCCGGGGCGATTCGCCGCTTCGGCGCGGTAGGCGTCACAAACCTGCCCTGCTCCCGCAAGGTCATGCCCCTCAACCCTGTTTAAAAATTCTCTTTCAATATGCTCTATGCAGGAGGCCATGTGGAATACTTCGACTTTGAAATCATGGGACTCAAGCGCAAGCTGCCCTTCGTCAAGATAGGGGAAAATCTCGCTCTTGCCAGCTTCGTCGTGCTTTCCGACACCGAACTCATCCAGACCGTCGCTCCCGAACTCATGAAGCGCCTGCCGGAAGTGGACGTCCTCATGACGGCCGAGGCAAAAGGCATCTGCCTCACTTACGAAATCAGCCGGCTCATGGGCATGAAGGACTTTGTAGTGGCCCGCAAGAGCCGCAAGCCCTACATGCAGAATCCCATCTCTCATTCCGTATTCTCCGTCACCACACAGAAGGAACAGACCCTCTGGCTCGACGGATGCGAGGCGGAAAAAATCCGCGGCAAGCGGGTCGCCCTCATCGACGACGTCATCGCCACCGGCGAATCCATTGAAGCCATCGAGTCTCTGGCCAAGTCCGCAGGAGCCAACGTGGTGGCCCGAGCCGCCATTCTGGCCGAGCTTCAGTCCGTGCACCGCAAGGACATCATCTATCTGAAGGAGCACTATGTGTTCCGTCCCAATCCCGACGGGACCTACACGCCTCTGGACAGGCTCGACTGATTCCGCCTGAAGCTCTTCTTTCCGGTTCATCCCGCAAAAAGGCGGTCGCCTCCGTGCGAGCCGCCTTTTTTTCGACTCCCGCCGGCGATATCTGCAGGCATCCCTGCCCCTGTATTCAACAGCAGGCATCCGTCACGCTGCCGAAACAAGATCTCCCTTCCGTGTTCCGGCCTGCATACGCAATCTCCCTCTCAGCAACGCCGACGTCTTCTTTCACGTCTCTCCAGTTCCCGCATTCTTCCGGCATCCTTCAGCCGTGTGCTTGCAAACCACGTAAAAAACAAGTCATGAAAAACGTCGTCTCCCTCCCGTTCATGATTCTCGGCATCGTGTTCTGCGTATGCCTCATCGCCTCCAACCTTCTGGAAACCAAGGTCATTCAGATCGGTCCCGTCACCATCACCGCCGGTTTTCTGGTCTTTCCCGTTTCCTACATCATCAACGACTGCATAGCCGAGGTCTGGGGCTTCGGCAGGGCGCGCCTCATCATATGGCTCGGCTTTGCCACGAACTTCGCCATGGTGGCCCTGTTCCGGCTTGCCGTGGCTCTTCCCTCCGCTCCCTTCTGGGAAGGCGACGCCGCCTTCCGCTTTGTCTTCGGCCTTGCACCGCGCATCGCCGCGGCCAGCCTTGCGGCCTTTCTTCTCGGCTCCTTTCTGAACGCCTACGTCATGAGCAGAATGAAGATTGCCAGCCGGGGAAAACACTTTTCCCTGCGCGCCGTTCTCTCCACGCTCGTGGGTGAAAGCGCCGATTCCCTCATCTTCTTTCCTCTCGCCTTCGGCGGACTCGTGCCCGTGCATGAACTTCTGAACATGATGGCCATTCAGGTATTTGCCAAAACAGCCTATGAAATTCTCGTGCTGCCCGTGACCATCCGGGTGGTGGCACGGCTCAAACGTCTGGAGGGACTCGACGTCTACGATACGGGCATTTCCTACAACATATGGAAAATAAAAGAAATTTAAAATATCTTCATAACTTGAGCCCATACAGCCCTACAGACACCCCCTTTTCTTCCGGCGGCCGGGCCCCGGCGGACGCCGGACGGACTTCATGCCATGCCCCCTCAGACGCAGTGAAAGCGCCTGAGCCGTACTCTTTCTTTCCACGCTGTGGACTTTCTTCCGGCACACGACGCGCGGCCGTCGGAATCGCCGGATTCCGCAGTCCGTAAATGACGATAGTGCCGTTTTTCCCCTTCCGAGACACAAAAGACTCCGGCGGACGCAGTTGTCCGCCGGAGTCCGCAGGGACGCGTTCCGACAAAGGAAGTTACAGCTTCAGCAGATAGGCCGCATTGTCGTAGAGGGTGAGCTGCAAAGACTCGTGCGTGAGCCCGCGTTCATGCCAGTTTTCCACGCACTGCTCAAAGCCTCTAATGGGATAGCCGGTACCGAAGAGCGTGCGATACTTCATGAAGGAGTTGGCAGCCTTCACATACTGTTCCGCAAACGGCATGTTGCGGACATAAAAATAGCAGTCTGGAATGATATAGAGGTTGGGGCAGACGGCGGCCACACCCATGA
Organism: uncultured Mailhella sp.; assembly: GCF_944324575.1. Lineage (GTDB taxonomy): Bacteria > Desulfobacterota > Desulfovibrionia > Desulfovibrionales > Desulfovibrionaceae > Mailhella. The sequence goes on from NZ_CALUWV010000004.1 coordinate 30,869, forward strand.
CTTCCTGAACATGAGGCCAGCAGCCGTGACTGAGGACGAAGGGCAGCTTGGGGAACTGCTTCAGCACGGGCATGAGGCGACTGGGATCGCAGAAGGTGAGATCGGGGCCGGTGTAGGCGCTCATGGCAATGCCGACGACCGTATCGAGCTGCTGGCACAGATCCAGAATGGGCAGAATCTTTTCATCATACGCATAAATAGCGGGGTCGCACCAGCCCGGATCGAGAGAAATGCCCTTGAAACCATACTCCTTGATGCAGCGCTCAACCTCTTCGAGCGCATGCGGATCGTGGGGGCACACGCCACCGAAGCCGAAGAAGCGTCCGGGAAAACGCTGAGTAAGCTCGTAAATGTCCTCGTTGGGCACGCCGCCGTATACGGGATTTTTGGTTTCGCGTCCCATGATGACGCCGTAGGTGATGCCCGCCTCATCCATTTCCTTGACCATGAGATCAATGTCCGCTTCCGCCACGGAAGGCACGTGACGCCGCTCGAATCCCGTGGGACGCATGGCTCTGGGATCCGTGGGAATGTTGCGCCAGGCCTTGATGATGCCGAGATTCATGAAACCTTTGAAGGGAGGACGAATGCGAAAGTCGATGATCATGAGAAACTCCTTCAGGGTGTGAAAGATGGGGGAACCCTGCCGGGGCCGGGTTCCGAAAGCAAATCCGTCGCCGCTACTTGATCAGGCCGGCTTCCCGGTAATAGCGTTCCGCACCGGGATGCAGGGGGGCCACAAGGCCCTTGGGCATGGTTTCAGGCTTCAGGCTGTCCCATGCCGACTGAATCTGATGCATGTATTCATAGTTTTCGCAGAGCATCTTGGTGATCTTGTAGACGCTCTCTTCGGGCATGTCCTTGCGGCATATCATGTGCACGGTATCGGCAAGCGCGAGAATGTCCCGTCCCACGGCACCATTGTAGAGCGATCCGGGAATGATGGCCGTCTGTATGCCGGCTTCCGCCGCCACCTTCTTCAGGGTTTCGGGATTGACGCTGAGCCACTTGATGCCGGCGGAGGTGACCATTTCCTGCAGATGCGCCTGATTGAGAGAGCCGAGCATGAAGCACGCGTTTATAGTGCCGTCCTGCATCATGCCCACTCTGTCGGCGGACGAAACGGGCATGACCTTGCCGCCCCACTTCCGTATGTCGTCATAGGAAGCGCCCATGGCCTTCAGCAGCATTTCGCCGAGCACGAAGTGCAGCGTGCCCTTGGCTCCGGGATCAAGGCGAATGGGAATCTTCTTGGCTATGACCTCTTCCAGAGAGTCGGCTTCCAAAGACTTGGAAGCGTAGATGTGAATGACCGTCACATCGTTGATGTTGGCGATGGATGCAATCTGCGTAAGGGGCTTCTTGAAGGGGGGCTTGCCCTTGAGGCCGTTGACGATGTTGAAGGACTGCGTGCACGTCACGTCGCCGCCGTTGACTTCAAGCTTGAGGGGATTGCTGAGCGCGGCCCCGAGAAGCACGTTCACGTTGCTGCCGGGATAGTTCTTCTTGAGCAGATTGCCGAGTCCCGTAAAGGCCACATTCCAGGTGCCGCCCATGACGGAACCGCCGATGGCGCGGAAGGTCACGGGAGACTTGTCTTCGGCCATGGCCGTGCCGGAAAGGGTCAGCGAAAGCGCTATGGCTCCCATGCAGAAGGTGCGCATGAATCGGGCAAACATGAAAGGCCTCCTTGCGTTGAAAGTTCAGGATTGGGATGTTTCGATTTCGGGGGTCTGTTCAGGGACGGGAAGCTTCTTTCTGCGGACGAGCTGAAGAGCAAGTCCGAGACATACGGAGCCGAGTCCCAGAATGTCCGTGATGATGCCGGGATAGATCAGGCATATGCCGCCGCCGAAGAACAGCAGTCTTTCCAGTCTGGTCGAGGTAATGAGCATGAAACCCTGCATGCCGGAAGCAATGCACACGGTGCCCACAATGGCCGTACAGATGGCGGGCAGCACGGTATCCCATGAACCGATAAGCAGAAGCGCCGGTTCAAAAATGAAGAAGTAGGGCACAAGATAGGCGGCAATGCCGAGCCGGAACGCCGTAAAGCCCGTCTTCATGGGGTTGGCTTCGGCTATGGACGCTCCGGCATAGGCGACCAGGCAGACCGGAGGAGTAATGCCGGACACAATGGCGAAGTACATGACGAACATATGCGCCGCAATGAGAGGAACGCCGGCATTGACCAGTGTGGGCGCGCCGAAGGTGGCCACAAGCAGGTAGGCGGGAAGCGCGGGAACGCCCATGCCGAAAATAAGGCAGGTGATGGTGAGTACGAAGAGGAACAGCAGAATGCTGACGTGCGCCAGGCCTTCCATCATGCTCACGAAGCCGAAACCGAAGCCGGTCATGCCCACAACGCCGATGATGATGCCTACGCAGGCGCAGCAGGCGGCGATCATGAGCATGTTGGAAGCCGCATCTTCCATGGCATTCAGGAACTTCTTCACGGTAAAGCGCGTTTCAGCGTGGAAGATGGAAAGCACGAGGATGGACAGACTCGCCGCTATGGCGGAAAAGTTGACGCTCATGCCCGACACCATGAGCACGACCAGAATGACCAGGGGCGCAAGATAATACAGGCGCTTCAGCAGTCTGGCCTTGTCGGGTACAAGCTCCTTGGGAGTGCCGCCGATGTTGCAGCGCATGGCCTCAAAGTGGATCATGGCGAACAGGCCGAGATAATACAGAATGGCGGGGAACAGCGCGGCCTTGCATATGCCCGTGTAGGAAATGTTGGTATACTCGGCCATGACGAAGGCTATGCTGCCCATAACCGGAGGCATGATGAGCCCGCCGGAGGAGGCCACGGCCTCGACGGCTCCGGCAAAGGGAGCCGAATAGCCCACTCTCTTCATGAGGGGAATGGTGAAGATGCCCGTAGCATAGACGTTGGCCGCCGCGCTGCCCGACACGCTTCCGAAAAGGGCTGAACCGAAGATGGACGCCTTTGCCGGACCGCCCTTGGCGTTTTTGGTGCACAAACAGGCCAGTTCGAGAAACACGCTGGACATACCGCTTTTGTCCAGAAGGGAACCGAAGAGCACGAACAGATAGATTATGGTGGCGCTTGCGCCGATGCTCACGCCCCAGATGCCGTCCGGCATGATGTAGAGAGACTCGATGATGCGCTGAGGTTCGAGGTATAGATGCCCGAAGGATGCGGGCAGCATGTGGCCGAACACCGCGTAGGCCAGCGCGACCAGCGTGACGATGACGAGCGAAAGTCCGGCGGTGCGCCTTGTGGCCTCAAGAATGCAGAGGACCATGATGATTCCGCAGACCATCTGCTCCGTGGTAAGCTCGTCGATGCCGGGCATCATGTCCTGAATGAAGGTCAGATCCCGTATGATGTAAAGTGCACTCAGGGAGCTTGCCGCAACAAGCACCATATCCAGCGCCAGCCAGAACCTGGGTTCTTCCTCGGGCGCTTTTCTGTAGCGGTCCAGAGGCGGACGCCAGAGAAAGATGAGTGCGAAGATGATTCCCACATGGCCCGCCCGAACCATCATGGGATCAATCAGAAGCAGTCCCAAGGAGGTGGAGAGCTGAAAAAGGCACAAGGCCACGGCCAGTGCAAGAATAACTGGCCGGAACGTCTTTCTCGTAAATTTCATAGGCACTCCGTTAGATGGCCTTTGCGGCATGATAACCCTGATGTACGGCGGCCATGATCTTGTCCGCCTTCACGCAGTCTCCTATGGCAACGAAGGACATGCCTTCCCTGGTCAGTTCGGCGCACAGGCTCTGTTCCGAACGGTAGCCCACGGCCGCAATCAGCGTATCGCAACGGGGAAGCTGGTATTCGTTGCCGTAGCGGTCCTTCACGGTGACCACGCCGTCTGCGTCTACGTTTCTGACTTCAAGTCCCGTCATGAGCGTCACATGACGCGCGGCGAGTTCCTCCATGAGAAACGCTCTGGCACGCCCCTGCATGTCCGGCGCGATCTCGTCCCTCATTTCGAGCACGGCGACGTCCTTGCCCTGCTCTGCCAGGAATTCCGCCGTTTCCGCCCCCACAAGACCTCCGCCGAGAATGAGCGTCTTCTGCCCGGTCGGGCTTCCCGAAAGAACGTCGGCAGCCGTCACGAAGGGAGCGTTTTTCAAGAATCCCGGAATCACGGGACGGCTTCCGGTGGCAACCATGATCACATCGGGGGCCATGGCCTTCAGGTCTGCTGCGGAAACCGCATTTCCAAGCACCAGCTTCACGCCGTTTTCCACAAGCTCGTGGGACATATGATCAATGAGGCGGAGGAAAATATCCTTGTGCGGAGGAACGGCAGCGATGTTGACAAGTCCACCGAGCCTGTTGTCCTTTTCAAGCAGAGTAACGGAATGACCGATCTTCGCGGCCGTGAGCGCGGCTTCCATGCCGGCCACGCCCGCACCGACGATGACGACGCGTCTGGCGTTTTCCGCATGTCTTGCGGCTTGCTGTTCAAAACCTACGCGGGGATTGACGGCACAGCTCAGGGGTCTGTTTTTGCCTATGTTGCCCACACAACCCTCGTTGCAGCTCAGACAGGGCGTGATTTTCTGCATCTGACCGGCTTCGAGCTTGTGAGGCAGCCACGGATCGGCAATAAGGGCACGGCCTATGGACACGAGATCCGTCTTGCCTTCTCTCAAAATGCGCTCCGCCGTGTCTCCGTCATGTATGCGTCCCGCCACGGTGACGAGTGCGTTCGTGCCCTCGAGTGCCTTACGGATGACGGCCGCATTGTCGGCGTTCCAGCCCATGGGCAGGACGGGAGGCGGCCCCGTAAAGCGGTTGGTGGCAATCATGCCGGCGCTGACGTGCACCAGATCGACGCCGCAGCGCACGACGTACGCAGCTATTTTTGCGGCCAGATCCACGGTGATGCCGCCGGGCAGAAACTCATCGGAGCTCAGACGGAAGGACAAGGGAAAGTCCGGACCGAGTCTGCGACGTATGCCCTTAATGACGACTTCGGCAAAGCGCATACGGTTTTCAAAGCTTCCCCCCCATTCGTCCGTGCGTCTGTTGGTGAAGGGAGAAAGGAAGGAACCTATGAGGTAGCCGTGAGCACCGTGAATTTCCACGATGTCGAACCCGGCCTGAACCGCTCGCTCCGCCGCCTGAATGAAACAGTCCGCAAGACGCTCTATCTCGTCCTTGTCCAGAACTCTGGCGTCCTCTTCCGGGGATATCCCCGGAAGATAGGACACGAGTCTCCGCGCTGTGCGCGAAAATTCCGGCTGAGCGTAGCGGCCGCCGTGACCGAGCTGTATGCCGGCCCGCCCCCCGTGTTCATGAATGGCCCTTGCCAGTTTTTTCAGCCCGGGAACATAGCGGTCATGGGCTATGCTGAGTCCGCGAAAATACGACAGACCGGAATCATCCACGGCGGTCGCTTCGGGAAAAATCAGCCCCGTGCCTCCTCTGGCTCTTTCCGCATAGTATGCCACAAGTCTGTCGGTGACTTCACCATTGACGGAGGCCATGTGCGTAAGCATGGAAGGCATGACGATCCGGTTCTTCAGGGTCATTCCCCGAATGTTCACGGGGGTAAACAGCTCGGTGCAAAGAGTCATGGGCGCACTCCGTCGCTTACAGGGAGAGAAGTCGCTTGGCGTTCAGATACATGGTGTGTTCCAGCGCATCGCTGGTGAAGTTGCGGCTCATCCAGCCTTCCTTTGCCTGCTTCAGGCTGCGGACGGGATACGTGGAGCAGTAGAGCATGCGATATTTCAGATAGCCGTTGGCCGCGTTCACGTATTCCTCGCTCATGGGGAAACCGGGAATGTAGACGTAGCAGTCGGGCATGAGATAGACGTTGGGGCAGCGGATGGCCATGGCGAGCGCATAGTTCACATGCGGCCAGCAGGCATGAGGAACGACGATCTTGAGCTTGGGATATTTGGCGGCCACATGCCAGATGAGGTCGGGCTGACTGAAGCTGAAGTCATCGCCGAGCATGAAGCTGCAGGTAATGGAGGCAATCATGCCGAGTCTCTGGCAGGTCTCGTATATGGGATCAATGATCTTGTCGTCGATCATGAGCTGCTTGCGCAGCCATGCCACGTCGAGGCCTATGCCGCGGAAGCCCAGCGCAGCGCAGCGCTCGATTTCCTCCACCTGACCGGCGTGAAGCGGATTGATGCCTGCAAAGCCGATGAACCGGCCGGGATACTTCTGCATGAGCTCATAGGTTTCGTCGTTGTCAACTTCGCCGTTGTCGTCGGCCTTGCGCCCCATGATGACGGCCTGCTCCGTTTCGGTCTCATCGAGTTCCTGCATGAACAGATCCATGGACTTCTGCTGCTTGGACGGAATGGGCTCCTTGCCGATATCGAAAATGGACATGTCTTCCGGCACGCAGGCAGGAGAATCCTGAAATATGACGGTGCTTATTTCACTTTTGTAGGGGGGACGGGTGCGGAAATCGATGATCATGACATTATCTCCTCGGGTAACAGGCTGTAATGGGTAACCTGTGAATTATTATGCAAAAGACATGCCAAAAGAGTATAATATTTAATATATGGGAATTATTTGATATTTTTTATTATTGACCAAATATATGTAATTTTTATATGACATGTTATATATAACATGTCATATAAAAATTACAGGATGCCCCTCATGAAAAGAAGCGAACTTCACCAAAAACTGCTCGAGCAGAAAAGACGTCTGCTCAAGGGAGAACATCCTGATCCCGGCATCGTGAGGGATTTCATTCTTCGATCATGGGAACGCTCCGCAGCCTGCGGCATCTCCATGGACAATACGGAGACCCTCACACTTGACCCCGGGCTTCTCCGACACATTCAGGAGCACCATCAGCCGCTCATTCAGTGCACCACGGAAGTGCTGAAGCACATGTTTTCGGGCATACGTCCCTTTTCATCAAACATGGCGCTCGCCAATGCCGAGGGCATCACCATCGCCGCATTCATCCCGGAAGGCGACGGGGCTCTCATGCCGTATATAGCGCCAGGCGTGCTGAGCAGTGAAAACATCATCGGCACGAACGGCATCGGCACCTGTCTCGCGGAAAAACGGCCCGTCGAAATCATAGGAGCGGAACATTATCGTCGTCTCGGAGAAAACTGGAGCTGCTCCGCCGCGCCCATTTTCGACGAGGAGCAGAACATCATTGCGGTACTCAACGTCGGCCAGCACAGGGAGCACTACCACGCGCACACCTTCGGCATGGTCAAGGCTGCGGCCTACGCCATTTCGGAGCAGATGCGTCTTCGTTCTCTGCTGCGCAGACAGGAAAGCATCATAGAACTTCTCGATGAAGGCATTCTGGTTATCGCCAGAAACGGCATCATCCGCATGATGAACCGCATAGCTGCTCACATCATGGGCCTCCAGGCACCGGAGACCGGCAAAAACATAAAGGCACTGATAGGGGAAAGCTCTCTTCCCCTGTTCCGGGAACTTCTTGAGACCGTCGTTCCCGTGCGGGATCGGGAGGGACGCTTCGAGTTTCTGACGCACGGCAAGGCATGCCTCTATTCCGTTCTTCCCGTCGCCGACACCGACGATGTGATCTTCGTCTTCAAGGAATCCCAGAAGGTCCGCAAACTGGCCGTCCGCATGACCGGCAACCGGGCAACGTACACCTTTGACGACATCATCGGACGATCCCCGAAGCTGAGAAAGGCCATCTCCGAGGCACAGGCCGTAGCGCCGCGTTCATCCACGGTACTTCTTCTCGGAGAATCGGGAACAGGCAAGGAACTCTTTGCCCAGTCCATACACAACGCAGGAGAGCACGCGTCCGGGCCGTTCATCACCGTCAACTGCGGAGCCATCCCGCGGGATCTTCTGGAAAGCGAGCTGTTCGGCTATGAATACGGCGCCTTTACCGGCGCAAGCAAAAGCGGCAAGCCCGGCAAGTTCGAGCTTGCTTCCGGCGGTACCATTTTTCTCGACGAAATCGGAGAAATGCCGCTGGATGCTCAGGTGGCCCTGCTGCGGCTGCTGCAGAACGGTGAGGTCACGCGCGTGGGAGGCTCCGTAAGCCGCAAGGTCGACGTGCGCGTCATCGCTGCAACCAACAGGAACCTTGAACACATGATGAAGGAAGGTACGTTCAGGGAGGATCTCTTCTACCGCCTCAACGTTTACCCCATTGTAATTCCTCCCCTGCGCGAGAGGGAGGGCGATATACGTCTTCTGTCAGAACACTTTCTGAAAACGTTCGACAGAAAGCTGAACAAGGACGTCGCTTCCATGGATGAAAAAGTCATTTCATCCATGGAGGGCTATTTCTGGCCGGGCAACGTGCGCGAGCTGGAAAACGTCATGGAAAGAATGGTACATCTTGCCAAGGGGCAGATCATCAGCATGACGGACGTGCCGGAAATCATCACTGTGAAAAACGAAGCAGACAGGAAAAACGACGACGATGCCACACTTGAAGGACATCGCCATTCGGCGGAGGCGCAGCATGTGCGAAAGATGCTTCTGGAGAACGGCGGAAACGTGCGAAAGACGGCGGAGGCGCTGGGGCTGTCGCGCCCCTACGTATACAGCAAAATGAAAAGCCTCGGCATAGACATAGCCGAAGTGCGCCGTGCGGCGCACCAGAATGAGCTGGCCTGACCCCATGCGGCAGAAAGTTTTTCCCCATCGTCACGGCGTATACGGCACAAGAGATGAAAACGCCACGTCCGTGACGGTCTGACCGCGCGGCAAACAGACATTGCCTGTTTTTCTCCCCGACGGGAGATGTCTGAGCCGACCGCCGGCCGTGCCGAGGAAACTGTCGTCCTTTAGGCCTCTTCCTGTGCCCCGGCTTGCAGAAGGAAAAAGCCCCACAAGGCGTCAGCGACCTTATGGGGCTTTATGACAGTATTGCTGGCGGAAGCGTATAGGAGTCGAACCTACCTCAGACCTCTCAGCCTGACACTGGTTTTGAAGACCAGGCGCAACACCGGTTACGAGACGCCTCCGCCCGCGAAAATAGAAAAAAGCGGCTTTCCCGTCAAGCTTTGCCATTTTCTTCCGTTCGTCATCCTTGCATTATACCGGAAGAAGCCTTATCGTCATAATGAATCCGCAGAATTGTTGCGGTAAACCCTGCCATTTACCCCCTCGGGAGGAAACATTCATGAATAATGCTTCTCGTGACCAGGTGCAGAGCTACGGGCGCTCCAGCGTTGCCGTCTACATGCAGCAGGTCTATCTCTGGATGACGGCCGCCCTCGGCGTGACCGCGCTTGCCGCCGTGTTCACGGCCTCCAACATGGCCATCATGCAGTTTCTTTTCACCAACACCATCATGATGGTCCTGCTCATGGTGGCCGTCATCGGTCTTTCCATGTTCATCACCGCCAGGATGCACGTGCTTTCTGCCGGAACGGCCACTGGCCTGTTCCTGCTGTACTCCGCGCTCATGGGCGTGTTCCTCGGACCGGTGCTTCTCGTGTATACCGGGGCCTCCGTGGCTCAGGCCTTCATCGTCACCGCCGGCATGTTCGGCGGCATGAGCGTGTTCGGCATGGTCACCAAGCGTGACCTTTCCGGCATGGGCAGCTTCCTCATCATGGGTCTGTGGGGCATTCTGCTCGCGAGCCTCGTCAACGCCTTCATCGGCAACACCGCCGTCGACCTCACCATCAGCGTGCTCGGCGTCATCATCTTCACCGGCCTCACCGCCTTTGACACCCAGAAGCTGCGCATGATGGGCGAAAGCGCTCCCGTGGACGACAGCCTTGCCATGCGCCGCGGTGCCCTGCTCGGCGCGCTTACGCTGTACCTCGACTTCATCAACATGTTCCTCATGCTGCTGCGGCTTCTCGGCAACCGCAACAACTGACATCCGGACATTCAGGGAGGCCGCGACAATTCGCGGCCTCCCTTCACGTTTTTCCCGGCCGGTTCCGCACCGGCCGTTGCGTCATTGCGGACAGTTCCGTCCGCCCTGTAAAGGGTTTTCCCCATGAAAAGGGTCAAAATAACCGTTCTGAAAACGACCTTCGATCAGGAACTCGCCGACGAATACGGCGTAAAGGGCCTCGGCCCATGCCCCATGATGAAGGCAGGCGACGTCTTTCTTGCCGACTACGCAAAGCCTGACCATTTCTGCGACGAAGCATGGAAGGCTGTCTATCAGTATGTCTTCGCTCTGGCTCACGGTTCGGGCGACGAACTCTTCTACTACGGCGACTGGATACGGACGCCGGGCGTGGCCATAGTAAGCTGCAACGACGGCCTGCGTCCCGTCATCTTCAAGCTGGAACGCACGGACGAAGATTCCGTCATAAACTACACGCCCGTTCAGCGCGCCTGACGCGCGGTCCGTCGCCGTCCGACGGCCTATATGGGCACGAACGTCTTTCCGCCCGGTGCCGCCATGGCGAAACGCCATCCTCTCCAAAACATTCTCGCGCCCCTTCTTCTGCCCCTATCCCGGCTCTACGGTCTGGGGGGAAGTCTTCGGAGGCGTCTTGCCCGAAACGGCGCGCTCAGCCAATGGAAACCTCCCCGTCCCTGCATTTCCGTAGGAAACATCTCCTGGGGAGGCACGGGCAAAACCCCTGTTACGGACTGGCTGCTCTCCCAGGCATCGAAGAGAAGTCTGCGCGCCGCCGTGCTTACGCGTGGCTACGGCGCCCATCCTTCCACTCTTCCTCTGCGCGCCTGTCCCGGTGTCTCCGCCTCGGAGTGCGGGGACGAACCGCTCATGCTGGCATCCGCTCATCCCGACGCCGTCGTCATGGTCGATCCGGACAGAAACCGGGCAGGACGTTTCCTTGAGGAGCATGACCCTCCCGACTTCTATCTGCTCGACGACGGATTTCAGCATCTTTCCACTGGCCGGGATCTCGACATCGTGCTTCTCGACAAAGATGACGTGCCCCTCTCCCCTTTCCCTGGACGTCCCCCATCCAACTGGAACAGGGTCATTCCTGCAGGAAGCTGGAGGGAACGGGAAACGGCGCTGGATGATGCCGATATCTTTCTCATAAAAACCGAACCCGAAGACTGGCCAGCCCTTGTTCCCGCCCTGAAAGCACGACTTTCGAGCCGTCCCCGGCCGGTATTTGCGTTCCGCATGGCTCCTGTCGGACTGAGGTCGCTTGCCGAACGTGCGGGAGACCATGCCGGAACACGCTATGGGGACGCCTCAGCCATTACCGGACCTTACGCGTTCGTCTGCGGCATCGGCGACCCTTCTCAGGCTCTGCGCACGGTCACCGAATTTTTCCGCAGGCCTCCGGCAAACATGCTTTCCTTTCCCGATCATCACGACTTCCGCAGGGAAAAGGCCACCATCGAAGCCATGGACCTTCCCGTTGTCTGCACCGGCAAGGACGCCGTCAAGCTCACGTCTCTCGATCTTGCCGTTCCCGCCTTTTCTCTCGAGGTATCGGCCGAGTTCTTCGCCTCCCTGAGCGCGGAAGCCGTTGCCGGAGACTCTTCTTCGTGCGAACCGGAAACGGACTTTGAAACCTGGTGGAACGGCTGGCTCACCCGTCATCTCATCTGACGGAACGCCGCCGTCTTCCAACATCTGCAAACCGGGCATTTCCATGCCCGGAAAGATAAGAACATCATGAAAAAACAGGAAGATTTCGACGAACAGCTTTTGTTCGACATTCTCAGAAACGCAGGACGCCCCCTGCGACTCGACGACATTCTCCGCATCGGCTCCTTTTCCCGCAAGCTCAAAAGGGACGTTCAGGAAGCGCTGCACGATCTTGCGCGCAACGGCGAGGTCGTCCGTCTCGAGGGCGGGAGCTGGGTTCTGGCTGAACACCTGAAAAGACGCCGCGGCGTACTGGCTGCTCAGCGCTCCGGCGCGGCCTTCGTCACTCCAGAAGACACGCAGGCAAAATCCGGACAGGACATCTACATCGCGCCCGAGGACGTGGGCGACGCCTGGAACGGCGACATTGTGGACGTCATGCTCCTGCCCAAAAAGCGCGGTTCGCTCAAAAAGCAGGAAGGCCGCGTCATCGCCGTGGTAAGTCGTGCCCGGACGGACATCGTGTGCCGTGTTCTGCGCAGAGGCAACAGAGAAAACTCCATGTTCTGCCGCCCCGCAGACTCCAGACTCAGCTTCGACGTGCTGGCCGACGTATCGACGCTGGAAAAAACGCCCGAGGAAAACGAACTTCTGCGCGTTGCCGTAGGTGAAAAGCTCGAAGAGCATGGAGAACGGGACCTGTGGGCCGGAAAGGCTCTCACCTCGCTCGGACTTGAAAACGATGCGCTCGCACAGGAGCGCCTGACAAAACTCAACAACGGCATTCCCACGGAATTTCCCGACAATGTCGTCGCCGAGGCGGAAGAGGCGGCCCGTACTCTGTCGGAAGACATGACGGATCTTGCCGATTTGCGAGGAGAAATGCTCGTCACCATCGACGGCGAGGACGCCCGGGACTTCGACGACGCCGTATGCGCCGCCCGCACGCCCGAAGGATGGCGGCTTCTCGTGGCCATTGCAGACGTGTCCTACTATGTCCGTCCAAGAACGGCGCTCGACAGGGAAGCGCGCGATCGCGGCAATTCCTACTATTTCCCCCTGTCCGTGGAGCCCATGCTTCCCGAGGCTCTGTGCAACGGGGTGTGCAGCCTGCGCCCCGGTGAGGACCGCCGCTGCATGGCCGTGGACATGAGTCTTGATGAAAACGGCAATCTGACGAATTCCCGATTCTTCAACGCCGTCATGCGCTCCCATGCCCGCCTGACCTACCGCGAAGTTCAGGCCGCCCTCGATGATCCGCAATGCGAAACGGCCGCAACCCTGGAGAAGCGGGCGCCGGGCGTTCTTTCCATGCTGCAGGAAGCGGCCGAGCTGGCCTCCGTGCTCATGGAGCGTCGTCACAGGCAGGGCGCACTCGACTTCGACATTCCCGAAGCGGAATTCGTGGTGGAGGAAAAAAACGGCACTTCGCGCGTCACGGGCATACGCAACAGAGAAAGACTGTTCAGCCACCGGCTCATCGAAGCCTTCATGGTACGCGCCAACGAGGCCGTGGCGGAGTTTCTCACCCGCAAAAACGCGCCGCTGCTCTACCGCGTGCATCCTGCGCCCGGCGCGGACAGACTGGAGGAACTCTATCACACGCTCCGCTCCACGGACGCCGAGCTGCCCCTTCCCCGCGCGGCAAAAGCCGCAGTTCCCAACTGGCTCACCCACGTGCTGGAGGCCGCCTCGGGCACGGATCAGGCATTCATCGTCAGTCGCCTTACTCTGCGTTCCATGATGCAGGCACGTTACTCTCCTGAAGAAGACGGCCATTTCGGCCTGGCCTCGGCCTGCTACTGCCACTTCACCTCGCCCATACGCCGCTATGCCGACCTTGTGAATCATCGGGCCTTACGCTATGTTCTCGGCCTCGATACGGGCGGCCCCATTCCCACGGGACACAAGCTGCTCGAAACGGCAGAGCAGTGCAACGGCAGAGAACGCGTGGCCACCGACGCAGAACGGGAAATCGACCGCCGCATGGGCTGTCTGCTGCTCATGGGCCACACGGGAGAAACGTTCGAGGGCGTCATCAGCGGCGTCATGAACTTCGGCTTCTTCGTGGAGCTCGACGGCATGCCCGTCGAAGGCATGGTTCGTGTGGAAACGCTCGGCCGGGACTACTACATATTTGATGAGGAAAGGCAGGAACTGCGCGGCGAACACAGCGGCGAAACGTTCCGCCTCGGACAGCGCGTGACCGTAAAACTGACCGGCGTGCACGTCGGTCGACTGGAGATAGACTTGGAACATCTGAAAGAAGAGGAAGGACGTCGTCCCTTCCGTCGCAGACATGACGACCGCGCACAAAAGCGTGCCCGCTTTGAGGACAAGGACGAGCAGCGTCGCGGCAACCGCCGCGCCTTTGCCGACAGAAAAGGATTCCGTCCCCGCCATAATGACGAGGAGCTCGCCCGCCAGCGCCGCTACGCATCCGACGCCTGGGACGAGGAAACTCCGCGTGAGGACTCCTTCCGCCCCCGCCGTCCGAAGCCCTGGGACAGGGATCGCCGCAGAGAAGACAGAGACGGCAGAGACGGCAGAGACGACTTCCGCTCCGAACGCAGGTCCATGCACAAAAAACCGTCGTTCCGCCATGAGGAAGAGCGCTTCCCGGGAGAAGAAGGCCGTTCCTTCCGCAGGGAGCGCCGCCCCTTCCGCGGCAATGACGATGAGCGTTCCTTCCGCGAGGATTCCCCCTTCCGTGAAGAAAAGGAATCCCGTCGCCCGTTCCGTCCTGCCCGTCCCCGCTTCCGTCAGGATGACGAAGAACGCGCCGGCCATCGCTTCTTCCGCGAAAACGAAGGAGGCGAGCGCAGAGGCGGTCGCTTTTCCGACCGGGAAGAGCGCCGTGGCGGCAAACCCGGTCGTCCCTTCCCCAAGCGGCGTGACCGACAGGAAGAAGGCTTCACCGACGAAGAGCGTTCCTTCCGCCCCTCACGTTTCCGCGGAGACGACGAACGCAGGGAACGTCGCTTCTCCGGTCGCCGTGAAGACAGACACGCTCCGCGCGAGCACTCGTTCCGCCCCGGCCGAGAATCCCGCGATCACAAAGAACACGACAGATTTCACGGCGCTCCCGACGACTTCTTCGCCATGAAAACGGAGCCGGAAAAGCCGGTGCATCGCTTCGGCAGACGTAAAAAATAGTCCGCAGCGACAAAGCCCGTTCGTCTCGACAACGACGCGTACTCCGGGAGAGGTTCTGCCCTCTCCCGGGTCTGGAACGTTGTTCAGTGTATTGACAACCCCTGGCGCTCCAGATAAAAAAGATGGTTCGGCATCATACCGCAAGTTTTATTTTCCCCGTGTCCTTTCCGGCGCGGGGCCTTCCATATGTTTCGATATCACCCGGCTTGCCCGGATAAACTTCCTGGAGGCATTCCATGGCCCGTATTACCGTTGAAGATTGCCAGCGCCGCGTGGACAACCGTTTTCTGCTCGTGCAGATGGCCATCAAGCGCGTGCGCCAGTTCCGCGAAGGCTACGAACCTCTGGTAGACAGCAAGAACAAGGAAGTCGTCACTGCTCTGCGCGAAATCGCCGCCGGCAAGGTCCTGCCCGAAGACAAGCGCTTCTATACTCCCGTTGAAGGCGAAAACACGCCCGACCTTGACGACTAATCCCTGCGTTACGGAACACTCTCATGAGCAAGCGCGATTATTATGAAATTCTGGGCGTCTCCCGGGATGCGTCGGACGAAGAGATCAAGCACGCCTACCGCAAGCTGGCGCTCAAATATCATCCCGACCACAATCCGAACAACCCCGAGGCTGAACAGAAGTTCAAGGAGGCCGCCGAAGCCTACGACGTCCTCCGCAATCCCGAACGCAGGGCCAACTACGACCGCTTCGGCACCGCCGATCCCGGCATGGGCGGCACGTCATTCAACAGCGCGGAAGACATTTTCGCTCAGTTTGGAGACGTGTTCGGCGACCTGTTCGGCTTCGGCGGATCCCGTTCCCGCGGTCCCCGGCCCCAGCAGGGCGACGATCTGCGCTACAACATGACCATTTCCTTCCGTGAAGCCGCCAAGGGCACGGAAAAAGCCATCAAGATTCCCCGTCACGTCACCTGTCCCGAATGCAACGGCTCCGGAGCGGCCAAGGGATCTTCCCGCGAAACCTGCAAAAAGTGCGGGGGCTCCGGACAGGTCGCCATGCGTCAGGGCTTCATGCAGTTCGTGCAGCCCTGCCCCGCCTGCCACGGTCGCGGCTTCACCATTCCCAAGCCCTGCCCCAAGTGCAAGGGCGAAGGCATCGTGGAGACCGTGCGTGAACTTTCCGTGCGCATTCCTGCGGGCGTCTATGACGGCGCACGTCTGCGCCTGCGCGGAGAAGGCGAAATGGGCGTGCACGGCGGCCCTCCCGGCGACCTCTATGTGGTGCTTCACGTCGAGGACGACGACGTCTTCGACCGCGACGAACAGAACCTCATCTACACGGCCACCATCACCTTCCCTCAGGCTGCGCTCGGTACCCGCATTCAGATTCCCAGTCTCAACGAAGGGGAAACCCTCGACCTCGACATTCCCAAGGGAACGCAGAGCGGCAAGATTTTCCAGATTCGCGGCAAGGGACTCAAATACCCCGGAGAAAAGCGCACGGGCGACCTTCTGGTGCGCGTCGTGGTGAAAACTCCCACCAGGCTTTCCGCCGAGCAGGAAAAGCTGCTCAGGGAGTTTGAAAAGCTCTCCGAGGAGCAGAACAAGCCCGGCATCTTCGACAAGGTCAAAAAAGCCATGGGCATGGAATAATTCCGTCCGCAACAGTCCGTTCAGGCCGCTTCCGCACTACACGCGGAGGCGGCTTTTTTGTTACCTTATCATATCAAATGCGTGCATTACGCCTTAAAAGAAAAACGGCACCTTGGCACGGATTCCACCTGAAAAGCAAACGTAACGCATGATTTTCATTCTCCTCATTCGACGGCTTACGTAAGCGTGTCAGCGCGTTTCACGCTTTTGCCTCGCCGGAACCGACAGAACCCATGAAGAAACAGAACGCCAGGGGACGCAAAAACTATCATGCCCGTCGTAACAGGCACGGATCAGCCCAACACCGTCCAGCTCCCGTCTTCTTCAGGCGGTCTGGCCGCAATCCGGTGCCCTTCAGCGCATGGAAGGAGGAGAACAGGAACAGACCAGCCTGGAACAGGAAGTACAAAGACGGGGCACTTCCGTCCTTTCCTCTGCGCCGTGCAGAGGCGCACCGTCTTCATGGACAAAGCGCTCTCCCCGCCATGTCGCCCCGCATACGTGGCGAAGCCTTGTCCGCAGCCAGGGACGTCTGGTCCTAGCCTGCGCAGACCAGCCGCCATCCTCCTCACCTGCCGCGCTCTTCGCCCCATGGCGGCAAACGTTCCAGACGCATTTCCGAGGCCTTGCATGAGGACGCCCTGTGCAGCCCCGGTGCCGCATGATGCCGGGTCCGGGGATAATCCGCCCGCGCGCACCCCCACGATTTAAATTGTTACAAATAACGTTGCAGTCTTGCCGCTCAACAAAAAATTGTCTAAAAAATTCACAAGGTGCTTGCGCATCCTGCTCCGGAATCTTCCCCTTCCGGAAGCCGTGCCGCCCATCTCCGTTTCTTCGGAAGACGCAGTCTGGAAGGCGCAATTTCATGAGCTGAATCAGGAACAACCATGCCTATCCAACATCCGTCGACCGGCGTCCGTCGCATTCTCGCCCTTACAGTTCTTTTCTGCCTTCTCTGCGTCTCCAGCGCGCTTGCAGGCCCCATCAACGCCAAAAGCGCCATACTCATGGATGTGACGACCGGACGCATTCTCTATGAACAGCGCGCCGACATGAAGATCCCTCCGGCCTCTCTGACCAAGGTCATTTCCATGTATGTCGCCATGAATGCCATCAGCGCAAAAAAAGTGGACTATCACGACAGGGTGAAGGTCAGCGCCGCAGCGGCCAGGACCGGAGGATCGCGCTTCGGCCTGCGTTCCGGGGAACGCGTCACTCTCGACAAGCTCTTCTACGGCATGGCCGTAGCCTCGGGGAACGACGCAAGTGTGGCGGTGGCGGAACACGTGGCGGGCTCCACATCGGCGTTCGTCAAGCAAATGAATGCGCTGGCCAGACTGCTTGGCATGAAAAACACCCGATTCGTCAACGTGCATGGACTGCCGGCCAAAGGCCAGCTCACCACGGCGCGTGACATGCTCAAGCTTGCCAAAGCCTATCAGGCTCACTATCCCATCGCGAGAAGATATCATCTTGCCCGCTCCGTCACCCATCGTGGCCACACGGAACCAAACCACAACCCACTGGTCGGCCACTATGCGGGGCTCGACGGACTGAAAACAGGCTGGGTGACGGCGGCAGGCTACAACATCATCGTCACGGCCCGTCAGCGAGGCCACAAGCTCATTGCCGTCATTCTCGGAGCGCCCAACACCAGAGTGCGTGCGGCGGAAGCGAGAAGACTGCTCAATGCAGGATTTTCCGCCGTGGCAAAAAAAAGAACCACCGCCATAGCCGAGCTCGGAGTCTCCCAAAAGCAGGCGGCACAACTCAAGAAGTCAAACTACTCCGCACCCCGCAAGGTACAGAAAAAAACTTCCCCCTCCCGCAAGTCAGCAGCTGCGGCCCAGCGTCAGTCTACAAGGCAAAAAGCCGATCGCTGACAGATTCCGGGCGTTTTTCTTTTTTCCATACCCAGAATCATAAAATTAAAAAATACCCGTCACACATCCGTACAGAGCCGAATTTCATGATGAAAACGCTCCCCTTCCGAATGGAACGGGAGCGTTTTCATCATGAAGACACAAAGATCCGGCCTGCAGTTTTAGCCTGTCTTTCCGAAAGATTGTCGAAAGGTCGGTTCCATCTGAAAAGGCGTGAGTCCTCGGTCGACGCCTCCAGATCGTCTCTTGTATACCGACCTCCTGCATAACGTCCCCAGACCGAAGCGCAAAAAAAGACGCGGAGTCCTTTCGGATACTCCGCGTCCAGGCAAAGCTTCTTCAACGACACTCTAGAACTTCACGTGACGGGCGGCCTCCAGAGCCTTCGCAAAATCGTCATCGCTGTGAGCGAAGGAAAGCATATTGGCTTCAAAGGCGGAAGGAGCCATGAATATGCCCTGTGCACGCATCTGCTTGTAGAACGTTTCAAACAGCTTCTGATCGGTGGTCTGCACGCTGGCGAAGTCTACAAGGGGAGCTTCCGTGAAGTATACGGTGAACAGGGAGGCGATGTGCGGGATCTGCACAGGAACGCCCTTTTCCTTGAGAATTTCCTGAAGCTCCTCCACAAAGGCGTGAACTCGGGCCTCAAGGCCTGCATAGTCGGCATGCTTCAGAATGTTCAGCGTAACCAGACCGGCTGCCATCGCCAGCGGATTGCCCGAGAGCGTTCCGGCCTGATATACTTCTCCCTCCGGCGCAATGTGACGCATGATGTCGGCACGGCCGCCGTAGGCCCCCACGGGCAGTCCGCCGCCGATGATCTTTCCGAAGGTGGTGAGATCAGGCATGATGTCGAATCGTCCCTGTGCTCCGGCATAGGAAAGACGGAAGCCCGTGATCACTTCATCAAAGACCAGCAGCGCGCCGTATTTCGTACACAGTTCCCTGAGGCCGCGCAAAAATCCGGGCTGCGGCAGCATGAGCCCCATGTTGCCTGCCACGGGTTCCACGAACAGCGCGGCAATCTGGTCGGGCCAGGCCTCGAAAAGTGCCTTGACGGCATCAAGATCATTGTAGGGCGCAAGCAGTGTGTCGGCCACGGTCGCCGCGGGCACGCCAGGCGTACCGGGAATGGAAAACGTGGCTACGCCGGAACCGGCACTGGCAAGAAACGCGTCGCCATGACCGTGATAGCCGCCGATAAACTTGATCATCTTGTCGCGACCGGTCACGCCGCGGGCCAGACGCAGAGCGCTCATGGTCGCTTCGGTGCCGGAGTTCACCATGCGCACCATTTCCACGGAAGGCAGCGCCGCGCACACTTCCTCGGCCAGACGCACCTCGTCCTCACAGGGAGCGCCGTAGCTCGTACCGCGCGCAGCTGCCCGGCAAATGGCATCCGTCACCTCGGGATGGGCATGTCCTACCAGCATAGGCCCCCAGGAACCGAGAAAATCAATGACATCCTCACCGTCGGCAGTGGTGAGATGAGAGCCTCTGGCGTCGGCAATGAACAGCGGATCGGCATGCACGTTGCGGCAGGCGCGTACGGGACTGTTCACGCCGCCGGGAATAAGCTTCTGCGCGTGAACAAAAAGATCATGAGAACGCTCGGTATTCATTATGTTGCTCCTGTTACTTCGACGGCTCCGCAAAGTACGTCATGGAAATTTTTTTCAACTCTTTCAGGCTTTCCAGAATCTCGAATCTGTCCAGAACGGTAGTCCGGCGCAGATCTTCCACCACATCAAGGCAATCCTTCTCACTTTTGCCGTGAATCATGGTGTAGAAGGTATACGGCCATGCCGGATAGGGGCTGGGACGATAATAGCAGTGGGAAATGCGCGGATGCTCGGCAGCCTTGCGTCCCACCTCGTCCACTTCCTCTGGAGAAACCATCCAAGCCACCATGGCATTGTGCGTCCAGCCCGTACGCTGATGCTTGATGCTCGCGCCGAACCGGCGGATGGCTCCTGAATCCTTGAGTCGGGAAAGAAGCTCAAGCACTTCCTCTTCCGTGGCTCCGGTGGCGGCAGCCATGTCCGCATATGGGGTAAGAGTATCGGGTATGCTCTTCTGAGCAATGCGAAGAATGGCCTGTTCCTTGTCCGTAAATTCCATGGCAAGCCCCGTTATGGTGAAGAAATTCGACGGGCAGTATAGCCGCAGCCCCCCCAGGACGCAAGAGAGCGGGATCATATGTACGGGAAAAAACGGCGGTTCCTGAAACGTACCGCAGAAATTCGTTCTTCTCCCCCAGAAAAAAGAAGCGGGAATCGCTCCGACCCCCCGGAACGATTCCCGCATGGATTGCATGGACACGCTCCATGCAGATCCCGTCTTCCTTCTTACGGAAGCATCCAGCTCAGGAAGCCTGCCTGACAGTAGGCAAGCACGCAGAGAATAAGCGTCAGAGCAATACTGTGTCCCAGGGCAAAGCGGAACAGATTGCCTTCCTGTCCGACCATGTTGGTAGCCGAGGTGGCCACGCTGATGGACTGGGGAGAAATCATCTTACCGGTCACGCCGCCCACGGCGTTGGAGGCAACGGCGAGTTCAGGAGGAATGCCCACGGCCGTAGCAGTAGTGTGCTGCATGCTGCAGAACAGCGCGTTGGACGACGTATCGGAACCGGTGAGGAACACGCCCAGCCAGCCGATGAGAGGAGCAAAGAAGGGGAACAGGCTGCCGGTCTTGGTGAAGGCAAGACCAAGCGTGGAGCTCATGCCGGCATAGTTCATGAGGAACGCCAGACCGAGCACGCTGGCAATGGTGAGGATGGGGAAACGAAGCTGATGCAGAGTGGTGAAGAAGCACTTCACGGCCTTGGCATAGGAGTAGCCGGGCATGAGCGGCACAGCAATGAAGCCGGAAAGCAGAATGGCGGTACCGCCGGCGGACACCCAGCCGAAGGTGAACACGGCCGCATAGGGAGCCTCAGAGGCCACGATGGGAGCCGCACGATTGACCATGCCGTCAAGCAGAGGCCAGGAGAAGCTGGGCGCGGAAATGCTGTTCAGCACGGCCTTGAACTGCGGCAGACCCCACAGAAACACCATGACGGCCAGAATGAGATACGGACCCCAGGCACGCAGGACAACCTTGCCGGAGTAACCGGGACCATCGGTGCTGATGGCGGGATCTTCCGCAAAGCGGAAAATGGAGCTGGGCTTCCAGTAACGAAGCAGAACGAGCAGCCCCACGATGGTGGCGATGGCCGACATGATGTCGGGCAGGGTCGGACCATGGAAGTTGGCGAAAATGAACTGAGCACCGGCAAAGCACACGCCGGCAACCAGAATAGCGGGCAGAATTTCCATGGAACGACGAACGCCGCACATGACGATGCTCAGCCAGAAGGGGATGATGATGGCAAGCAGCGGAAGCTGACGAGCCGCCACCTGGCTGATGAGATTGGCATCCATGCCGGACACGCTGGCTGCCGTAAGCACGGGAGCACCGATGGCACCGAAGGCCACGGGAGCCGTATTGGCGATGAGGCAGAGACCGGCACCGTAGATGGGATTGAAGCCGAGACCGGCAAGCATGGCTGCGGTAATGGCCACGGGAGTACCGAAGCCGGCCGTGCCTTCCAGGAAGGAACCGAACGCAAAGGCAATGAAAATAGTCTGAAGTCTGCGGTCGGGAGTCACGCGTGCCAGAGAGTCCTTAATGATTTCAAACTCACCGGATTCCACGGTCATGTTGTAGACCCAGACGGCGGTGATGACGATCCAGATGATGGGGAACAGACCATTGGCAACGCCGAGTCCGACGGAACTGATGGCCGTAATCACAGGCATGCGCCATATAAGAATGGCGATGATGAAGGCGGAAGCGAGTCCGGCCAGCGCAGCAATATGCCCCTTGGCACGTTTTATGGCCAGCATATAGAGCAGAATAACCAGCGGTATGGCCGCAATGCAGGCTGAGACTACTTCGCTGACGACTGGATCATAGACTTGAGTCCACGCCATGATACTCCCCCATTGAAATTAAAATGATCATCACAACGAATGCTTTTCTGAAAAAAGCATCTGAATAAGCCTATGATGATAGGATTATAAAAAATAAAAAATCTTCGCAAGGGCGGAAGACAAGCGTAAAAAGAAACAACAATTATTGAAATTTTAATAACACATTTTTCATGAAAACAAAATCATTTTTTATATAACATATTGTTATATATTATTTTATACTACACCACCCCCTCCTGAACGCAAAATATGTGAATTGCATCATCCTCTCGGGAAAACGCCATAAAAACATATTTTTCAAGTAGGTTATCAACTGGTTTCTTTCTGACGAATTGCTTGTGATTTATTTCTTTATTTTGAATTTTCAGAACATATTCCCGTGATTATCCGCATGATTATCTGAGCAGAGTCCTACCAGGGACATACGACAGTCCAATTTCCTCTCTTCGTTTTAATAAAAGGGGCGGTCTGTCGGTCTCCGTACGTCTAGCTTGTTCTTTTCCCGCCTTCCCAACACGGTAAAAAGTATCCGCTTTCTCCAAAAATTTTCTCTGGCACTCATTTTCTTCAGAGCAGACGATGAGTGCAGAAGCTCTTTGCCTTGCGGTCTTCAAGTCCTCAGACATGGGGCCCCCGCAACATCGTCATCCCGCACTTCAAAAGCATCTTTTTAAAAGCTCCCGGGAGAATAAAAACATATTGCTGATCCCACACGCTTAGAAAAATTTTTCTCGCCTCCGACTTTCCGATACGAGGATCATGTCTTTCTCCGGCAAAAAGCCGTCCATGAAACACCATCTCTCGTCAAGACAAGCACAGTCTTCTTTCGCCATTCATTAAGCCCTCGGCAAGGAGAAGACACGCCGAGGAATCCCTCCCCCAAAAAGAGCTTGTCTTCCATCATAGACCATGCGACCGGTCTCCACCGAAAACATGGAGAATCTGCCAAGCAAAGATTCTTCAAGCCGGAGCTCTGCCGTCATACCGGCCTGAAAAGCCAAACCTCCTCCACGACAGAAGCCTGAGAAAACAAGACGGTTCTGTTCCGACAACAATTTCGGAAGGGAAGAATACATTTCCAATCTTCATCAGTCTTCTTCCGAGCATAGTATTAATAATCTTTCAGAGAAGCATAAAAAATAAGCCGGTAAGGCATGGCCGGGCGAAATTCATCAGCGCTGCCGTCAGAAAAAATCTTTCCTAGGAACGAAAAATCTGTTGCCCTGTCCTTTTCGGCATCAAATTTTCTCCGTAGCCCCTGGGCGGTAAATTCTTCCTTGTTACGCCAGGGGTTGCCCGTCATGCGCGGGCATCAGTGCAAGGCACGTGCACATCTCTTTTTCAGGCGCTTTCCTGACGGCAGAGCGTACCGAAGAGGCGACGGCGGATTCCCCCAAAACGCGTCTTTTGCAGCCTCTGAGAGCCGCACAGGCCCCAAAAACGTTGCCCTGCCGATAGCAAGTCCCCGGCTTCACACGGCGTTGACGAAACTTCATAAAACCATAAGTCGAAACAAATCTCTTTTCCGTCGGCCTTATTGAAATGCTCTCACGCTGAAAAAGCACACCGCCGACCGTGCGCATATTCTGCCGCCGGAAAAAGTACCGGCATTGCGGAGGACATTTTCAGAGGCCGCAGGAGCACGTCTGATGAAAAAAAACTCCCGGGAAGAAGCCCGACCATGGCTTTTTCAAAAAAACGCCCTGGAATCCTCGAGAGAGAGAATAAAAGCAGACACGGCTCACCCTGCCCGGCCCTGAGCAAGGCTGAGTCGTGTACGTATTGCCCTCGGCTCTTCCTCAGGTTCAGCATCATGTTCCCTCGCCTGTACGCAGACTTTCAGAACAACCTTTCCGCTTTCCTTTGCAACAGGAAGCAACTGACGAACCTGCCGGGAAGGACGCAGGAACATTCTTTCCATGGACGTTTTTTTAACGCAAAAAGGGCCGCGTGACGATGCGGCCCTTAAACGACGAAAGGCTCCTCAAGGGAGCCTCTCTAAAGATAACCTTGGCATCGGCCTACTTTCCCACGTAAAGATGCGCAGTATCATGGGCGATGAAGCG
>NZ_CALUWV010000005.1 GCF_944324575.1 uncultured Mailhella sp.
TGTGCACACACGTTCTTTTCGGCCATTTGTCTCGCTGCCATTGTCATCTTTTATATTTAATGAGTCCTGAACCTAAAGACACATCGCGCCTTTCTCCCCATCCCCGGGAGAAAGGCGCGTCATTGCCGCCTGCCCCCTGCCTTCCCCTTTAGGACGGCAGGGGGTTTCTTTTTCCTGAGCGCAAAGGCTCCCCGGACCCAGTCGGGGAAGAAGGCGAAACGGCAGGCGCATTTTCCCGGAAGGACGACAGCGGAAACAACACGAGATCACACGCTTTTCGTCGAACGCACTTCCCGCTTATTCCGAGAGCACGACGAAAACGGCCCTCTCGCGAAGAAGGCTCGATGAGTGCAGAAGCGCCTCGGATAACAGCGATCGTCAGGCCGTCAGGCCCTTCACGAACAGCACGATCGTGGAAAACACAAGCATACCGAGCACAAGCATGCGGAAAATACGCGTATCGAGACGGCGTATGACGGGTATGCTCACAAGCACGCCCGCTATCGTGCACGGGACTGCCCACAGGGCCGTGTGAAGAATCTCGGGCGTATACAGGCCGCTTTTCCATTGAAAGACCATCAGGCAGATCATGACCAGCGCCGCCATGCTGTTCAGCACGGAAAGCGTGACCTCCTTGCTCCATCCCCGCATGACTGCGTACATGGCAAGAATGGGACCTCCCATGCTGGTGGCGCCGAGCAGAATACCGGACACCACGCTCATGGGAACGATGCACCACAAAGGAATGCGGAAGACTCCGTGCATGCGCCCGGCCACGGCCTGCCAGAGAAGGAACAGAAGCAGAATGCCTGCGCACACGAGCAGTACTATCTTCGAAGGCGCCACTTTCAGAATGAACATGCCGAGAGGAATTCCCGCCACGCTGCCGAGACACGCCAGAAGAAATTCCAGCTTCGGAAGCTCTCGATGATAGAACAGGGCAATGGTCACCGTAATGGCCGTTCCCACGAAACAGCCGAGAATGATGGCCGTCTTGGCATCCACCACCAGGGTAAGAAGCGGCACGGCAAACAGATTGCCGCCGAAGGACGTCACGCCGTTGACGAATCCGGCCAGAAACCAGACCAGATTGACATAGATAACGTCAAACATATGAAAAAGCCTCTCTTGCGTAACAGATGATATGTTTTCCGGTATTAGGGTACACCGTCTTTCCTGTAAAGCCTCGGCATCGGCCCCTTGCGGACCGGCAACGGTTCCTTTTTCCGCCCATGGCTCATGGAAACGAACATACCTCTTGCCGGAATATGTCGCCACATTTTCATATTTTTCACATTTTTGTATTTTTCATGCCATCCTGCTCACCGATGAATTGTCTTCTTTAAAATCCGTTGCGATCAATAAATTGAGCTAATTTTCACAGATAAACACCCCTTCATATTTTTTCTTGCCATATTTGATTTTCCGATGATATCAACATAAATGTAAATACGAGCATACTCCGTTTTCATATATTTGTCGGATCGCCGGTCCAGTTCCGGGCGGCCGATACGCGGGGCAGGCACCCGGGAGGGATCGGCTGAACATGCTCTAACCAACCGAACTGGGGCGAGGAGTTGACGTTATGGAAGAGTTCTCCCAATTCATCAAGGTGCTGGACGGCTACGTCTGGGGCCCGGTCATGATGGCTCTGATTCTTGGAACGGGCCTTTATCTCACCTGCGGGCTGAGATTTCTGCCCTGGACGCGTCTGGGCGAAGGCTTTCGCCTCACCTGGAGAGGGCGTGCCAAGAACGCGAACGTGCATGGAGAACTTTCCCCCTTTCAGGCGCTCATGACGGCTCTTGCCGCCACCGTGGGCGTCGGCAACATCGCAGGCGTGGCCACCGCCATCTTCACGGGCGGTCCCGGAGCCCTTTTCTGGATGTGGTGCACCGCCATGGTCGGCATGGCCACCAAGTATGCGGAAACCGTGCTTGCCCAGAAATACCGTGAAGTCACTCCCGCCGGCCATGTCGTGGGCGGTCCCATGTACTACATCAAGAACGGCCTCGGCAAAAAATGGGCCTGGCTCGGTACGCTGTTTGCGCTGTTCGGCGGCATCTGCGGATTCGGCATAGGCAACATGACGCAGTCCCATTCCATAGCCGACGCCCTGCACGCCTCCTTCGGCGTTCCTCCGGTCGTGTCCGCCGTGGTCATGTTCGTGCTCATCGCCATCGTCATCATCGGCGGCGTGTCCCGCATAGGTTCGGTGTCGAGCAAGCTCGTGCCGTTCATGTCCATCGTCTACATCATCTGTTCCCTCATCGTCATCGCCACCAACATCGACAAGGTGCCCGGCGTGTTCGCCATGATCTTCCGCGACGCCTTCACCGGCACTGCGGCTGCCGGCGGCTTTGCCGGCTCCACCGTCATGCTGGCTCTGCAGATGGGCGTGGCGCGCGGCATATTCTCCAACGAAGCGGGCCTCGGCTCCGCGGCCATGGCTCACGCCACGGCCACCACCGACGACCACGTGGCCATGGGCTACGTAGGCATGCTCGGCCCGTTCATCGACACCATCATCGTCTGCACCATGACGGGCCTGACCATTCTCTGCTCCGGCCTCTGGAACGTGGAAGGCGCACTTTCCGGCGCTCCCCTCACGGCTGCGGCCTTTGAGTCCGCCCTGCCCGGCATAGGCTCCGTCATGGTGTCCCTGTGCCTCGCCATGTTCGCCTTCTCCACCATCCTCGGCTGGTGCGTGTATTCCGAGCGCTGCTGGATCTATCTTCTCGGCGACAGGGCGCTCAAGCCCTTCCGCATCATCTTTGTGTGCGTGGTCCCCGTGGGCGCGCTCATGACGCTCGACCTCGTGTGGGACATCGCCGACGTGCTCAACGCTCTCATGGCCGTGCCCAACCTCATCGGCCTGCTGCTGCTCAGCCCCGTGCTCTTCAAGATTTCCCGCGAATACAACCGCTGATTTCCCTCAGCAGTCATGAAAAAAGGCGGCTCCGGCCGCCTTTTTTGTTCCTGCACGCGGCAATCACACAGCCCGGCTGCATTTTGAGGCAAAACACTCTTCTCAGCTCCGCCCCGTGCGTCTCCGACATTCTCCGCCCGTTGAAAAACGCTGGCCCCATGCGTCTGTTCGCGCTACAACAGCACCGCAGATGATTTCCCACGGCAATGCAAACATCAGGACAAGGTTCATGCCCCGCATTCTTCTTCACGTGTGCTGCGGCCCCTGTTCCCTCATGCCCATCGTGCATCTTCGCGACGAAGGCTGGGAACCCACGGCCTTCTTCTTCAATCCCAACATCCACCCTGCGGACGAATGGCAAAAAAGACGCGACGCCATGCGTGAAGCGGCCGTGCGTCTGAACGTGCCTCTTCTGGAGGAGGGCGCTCCCGTCAATCCGGGCCGCTGGTCACGGGAACTGAACGGCATTCTCCGACCGGGGGAACGCTGTCGCCTCTGCTACCGTCCGCGCATGGAACGCACGGCTGCCCTTGCAGGCGAGCATCACTTCGACGCCTTCACCACGAGCCTGCTCTACTCCCGCTATCAGCATCATGAAGCCATCGTGGAAGAAGCGACGCGCGCGTCCGTCAAAACAGGCGCATCCTTTCTCTACCGGGATTTCCGGACGTGGTGGTGGGACGGCATCGCCATGTCGAAAAAGCTCGGCCTCTACCGCCAGAAATGGTGCGGATGCATTCTGAGCATGAAGGAAGCACTCGCGCAGCAGAAGGAGGCGGAGGAAAAAAAGGCCGCCCAAAAGGCGGAAAGGGCGGAAAGGCTGGCCAAAGAGGCGGAAGAACGCCGTCGCAGGAAGGAAGAGGCGGCCGCGCATCCGAACAAACGGGCAAGAAAGGCGCTGGCAAGACAGGCCATGCAGAACGCCGCAACAAACAAAGCGCCGCTTCCCTGACGAAAAACGACGGAAAGGGTGTCGCGCAGACACCAAAAAGCCCCGGCCAGCCGGGGCTTCATGATCATGTCCGACACTGACGGAGCGCGTCAGCGTCTGTCGGCGATTTCATCCGGTCCGAGCACGCGAATGCCTCGCTGCTGCAGCACGTTCACGGCCTCTTCCGTTCGATCGAAGCGGAAAATGATCGTAGCACGCGTGGATTCACGCTGCGTGTAGGCATAAAGATATTCCACGTTGATGCCGTACTCGGAAAGCACGAGCAGCACTCTGCCGAGACCGCCCGGCGTGTCTTCCACGTCCACGGCCACCACGGGCGTGCTGCCCACGGTGAAGCCCGCTGCGGCAAGCGCTCCCTTCGCCTTCTGCGTATCGTCGGCCATAAGACGCAGCACGCCGAAATCCGTCGTATCCGAAAGAGACAGCGCACGGATGTTGATGCCGGCATCTTCCAGCACACGGGTCACGTCGCCGAGCTGACCCGACCTGTTTTCCACAAAAACGGAAATCTGTTCGACCGTCATGAGCATTCCCGGCAGGAGCTTACGCCTTTTTGTCTTCGTCGTCGGTCTTGGGCTGATCCTTCTTGGGCGTGATGTCGATTTCATCGGGCTCCGAGGCGGCCTGACGGAAATTGCGGATGGCGCGACCGAGGCCGCCGCCGATTTCCGGCAGACGCTTCGCGCCGAATATGACCAGCACGAGCACAAGGATGACGAGAAGTTCCTGCATTCCTATACCAAACATGGCAAACCTCCGGGGTCTTTCTCTCCAAGTTCGTCCATATCCTATACGGGAGGGACAGGGCAAAGGTCAAGCGCCGTGCGCGGTTTCCGGCAGGACCGTCTCCCCGCTTTTCCTGATTGCCTGAACGGGCGTCTCGCCGTATAGTCCGCAAAGGAGCGAACATCATGAACACCCCCTCGTATCTTGCCCTCCCGCGACTTCACGCGGAACTTTTCCCGCACATCGAAGGCTGCCTCACGCTGTGGCCCGGCCTGCCCGGACAGCCGGACTCAGCCTGGGCCCCGTCCATGCCGTGGTCTCCGGCCATGGCCGCCGCCTGTCTGGCCGACTATGAACGCGCCTGCCGCGACGGCGCAAGCGGCGCCCCCGTGCTTACGCTGGGCGCAGAAACCGCGCCTGCCGACCTTTCCGAGGCCGAAAGGCGGGCGCTTCGCGAAATGGCGGGCCTTCCTGCCGAGGAGCCGCAGCAGCCGCTGCGCCAGAACGCCCAGCAGGTGCTTCTTCTGACATGGCTTCAGGAAAAGCAGGCGCTTGAAATGGCCGCGCTCGAACAGAAGATCGGCGATTCGCGCCGCGCCCTCTCAGGGCTCATTTCCGGCGTGACCCGCGCCGCAGCATCTCCCCGCATGCCGGAGGAAAACGATCTGCCCGACTGGAAGAAAACCCTTGCCGCGGCTCTGGCCTTTCTGCCCGACCTTCCGGAAGGCACGGCCGTCATGGTGACGAGCCGGGCCATGGCTGCCGCCGTTTCGGAACTCGATGCCCCGAAGACCGAAGGCGCCCCCGCCGGCTGCCATGCCGTGACCGTCAGGGCGTCGGCTCTTGCCGCGCTGTGCGGCCGCGCATCCGAGGACAGACTGAAACGGGGCCTTCCCGCCGACCAGTGGCAACGAACTCTCACCATCTGCCTGCCCGACAATCTCTGCTGATTACCATGTCACACCTTTCCGCTTCCGCTCTTGCCGCCTGGCTTTCCGACACCTTCCGCGGCCTTCCCGCCGGCATCATCTTCGACTGCGACGGCGTGATCATCGACTCGCGCGCGGCCAACATAGAATATTACAACTACCTGCGTGAGTACCTGGGACTGCCGAAGCTCACCAAGGAACAGGAAGACTTCGTGCAGGCGGCCACCGTGCATCAGGCCATGGACGCCATTTTCCCAAGACCCCTTCAGCCGCTTTTGCGCGATGCGGCAAAAAAAATATCATATGTGCGCGACATCATGCCGCACATAGGCTGCTATCCCGGCCTGCACGACGTGCTCGACTTCTGCAGAGCGTCGGGCCTGCGCCTTGCCATGAACACCAACCGCACCGACGCTCTGGACATGCTGCTCGACAACTGCCGTCTGCACGGCTATTTCGACCCCATCGTGCTGGCAAGCCATGTTCCCCACCCCAAACCCGCCCCCGACGGCGCGCTTTTCATTCTTGAACAGTGGAAAACCTCGCCCGAAAAAGTTCTTTTCATCGGTGACAGCTCTTCCGACAAGGGCGCGGCACAGGGAGCCTCCATTCCCTTCCTCAGCTTCCAGACAGACGGCCTGGCGCCTCAAAGTGTGGCTGATTTCAGTACATTGCTGCGTGCCATGACCATGTGCAAATGATAACGCTCCCCGCTTTACAACGGAAAATTTATAGTTTACACAACGGAAATTCAATCGGCACGGCACAGCCTGCCAGGAGGAACCTTGACCCCTGAAGATCTGGAATACTTCCGCAATCTTCTCAACCAGATGCTCGTCGAGGCTCAGCGCAACGGCGATTCCACTCTGGAAGAAATGACGGACAACCATTCATCCTACGCCGATCCTTCCGACCGCGCCACCGCCGAGTCGGATCGCTCCTTCACCCTGCGCATACGCGACCGTGAGCGCAAGCTCATCACCAAGATTCAGGACGCGCTCAAGCGCATGGATGACGGAGAATACGGCATCTGTGAAGAATGCGGTGAAGACATAAGCCTTGCCCGACTCAAGGCGCGTCCCGTGACCACGCTCTGCGTTTCCTGCAAAGCCCGTCAGGAAGAAGGCGAAAAGATTCAGGGCAGCTGATCCGGGTCCGTACCATGGACGCCCATCTTTTCCGCCGTTTCTGCGACGCTCTCGTTCCCCGCATCATGGGGGCCCGCATGGAAAAAATTCATGCGCCCGGTCCCGGCGTCACGGTCTTTGCCATGTACGGCGGCGACGGACGCGAAAAAAAGCGCTATCTCGCGCTGAAGGCCGACCGCAGGTCTCCGCTGCTTTTTTCCGCCGACCACCGCATTCCGGTCAACGCGCAGCCGCCGGCCTTCGTCATGCGCCTGCGAAAGCACGTATCCGGTCGCCGCATCGTCCGCGCCGTCTGTGAATGGACGGAACGCCGTCTCTTTCTCGGACTGTCCGGCGACGTGTCCGAATGGCTCTGCCTCGACCTTCGCGAAGGCCCGTCCCTCTCCTTTGACGCCCCCGCGCCGGAAAACGAGCCGCTCTGGCCGGAAGGCGGACTTTCCGCTCTTTCTCCGGACAGATGGAAAACGTGGCAGGTGCTCACGCCGGCGCTGCGCCGCACGCTTGTCTTTCTCGATCCGCTGGATGCGGACGCCCTGCTCATGGATCTCGAAGCCGGAGGCGGCGACGTGTTCCTCTACGAGAGCGACCAAGGCCGCTGCGAAGTCTCCGCATGGCCGCTTCCCGGAGAGCAGCTAGCCTCCATGGGCGGCACGTGGAAGGAAACCGTGTTCGAGGATCCCGTGGCCGCGCTTGCGAAGGCCGGAGAAACGCTCGTATACGGCGAAATGGCCGAGCACGCGAGACAGGCGGCGGCAAAGCCCTTTTCCGCCGAAGCGAGCAGACTCGGCAAGCTTCTTGCCAAGCTCGACGGCGAGGAAAAACGCCTTGCCGCCATGCGCGACAGACAGAAGGACGCCCTTCTTCTGCAAAGTCAGCTCTATCTTTTCAGTCAGAATGACAAGCTCGACGCCGTGACGCTGGAAGGCGCGGAAGGCCCCGTGACGCTGAAGCTCGACAAGAAGCTCACCGTTCGCGAAAACATGGCCGCGCTTTTCCATCAGGCCGGACGCGGAAAGCGCGGTCTTGAACATCTTGAAAGACGACGTGCCGAAGTGCGCGCGCAAAAGGAAGCTGCCGAAGCCTCCATGCTCCGCATGCTCGCCGCCGTCAACGGCGCAGGCGCCGTCCCCGCTGCACGGGAAAAGAAACGCGAGACAAAGGCGGCCTCCCTGCCTGCAACGCTGCCGAAGCAGGTGCAGGCCTTCCGCAGCAGCGACGGCTTTCTCATGTTGCGCGGACGCGATACGCGCGGCAACGCCCTGGCGCTCAAGCTGGCCGCCCCTCATGATTACTGGCTGCACACCGCCGACGGCCCGAGTGCGCACGTCATCATACGGCGCGATCACGCCGGGCAGAACGTGCCGGAACGCACGCTGCACGAAGCAGGCATGCTCGCCGCGCTGAAAAGCTGGCAGAAGGACGCGGAAAGCGCCTCCATCCAGTATTCTCTGGCAAAATACATCCATCCCATGAAAAACGCCGCTCCCGGCATGGTACGCATCGACAGAAGCGAAGGCTCCTTCCGCGTGAAGCTCGAACGCGACCTTGAAGAGCGGCTGGAGAAGAACTGACGGCCCGCAGGGCGAAGGAGACCTTCATGTACGACAACAGACAGCGCTTCGAGGCGCGGGCATTTCTCCTTCTTCTCGCGGCCTCTTCCGTGCTGTTCGGCTGGCTGCTGCTGCCCTTCTTCGACGTGCTGTTCTGGTCGGTGGTCATCGCCGTGCTGTTCGCACCCGTCAACGTCCGGCTGCGCGACGGCCGGGGACTCTCCCCCAATCTCTCCGCGCTTCTCACCGTGCTTTTCTGCCTTGTCATCATCATTCTGCCGCTCTCGTGGCTGCTCTACTCCTGCGTGGCTGAAGGCATGGCTCTGTACGACAGAATAATCGCCGGAAGCACGTCGCTCATCGAGGCCGTGGACAGACTGCGAGAGCATTTTCCCGAAGCGCAGAACTGGCTGGCAAGCTACGGCTACACGCCTGAGCAGATAAAGGCCGCGCTCAGCAAAACGGCGCTTTCCCTGGGCAGCCTTGTGGCAAAGAATACCGTGGCCATAGGCGGCGGCGCGGCGCACCTCGTCACCAATCTTGCCCTGGTACTCTACATTTCCTTCTTTCTCGTACGGGACGGCGGCCGCATACGGGACATGATGATACGAGCCCTGCCCTTCGGCGATCACAGAGAAGAACGGCTGTTCCGCAAATTCGCGGGCGTCATGCGCGCCACAGTGAAGGGAAGCCTTCTCGTGGCCATGGCTCAGGGCGCGCTGGGCGGTCTCATATTCTGGATTCTCGACATCCGCGCCGCCGTGTTCTGGGGCGTAGTCATGACCGTGCTCTCCCTCATTCCCGTAGTGGGATCGGCCCTCATCTGGCTGCCCACGGCGCTGTACCTTGTCGCCACCGGTCAGTACTGGCAAGGCGCGCTGCTCATGGCCTACGGCGCGTGCGTCATCGGCCTTGCCGACAACCTCCTGCGCCCCCTGCTCGTGGGAAGAGACACCAAGCTGCCCGACTTTCTCGTGCTGCTTTCCACGCTCGGCGGCTTCATCATGTTCGGCATGGACGGCTTCGTTTCCGGGCCCATGCTGGCCGTATTCTTCGTCACCGTGTGGCAGATATTCATGGAAGAATGCGAAGAAGGAATCTGCCCGACGGAAAAATCAGCGGCAGACACCGCCGAAGACTGACGAACGACGCGCGGTTTCGTCATGAGGCCGCGCTTTTCCCTTCCCCCTGCGCAGCAGAAAAAATACCCGCGCCGTCATCTCGGGCCTTCAATCCGTTCCTTCCCTCAGCCAGGCAGTCAGTCCTGCCACGGCCTGTCTTGCCGCCTGCACGCGCACCTCGTCGCGGCTGCCCGCAAAATGAAACACCTTCGCCCGCGTTCTGCCGTTCAGCGCCCAGCCTATCCACACCGTACCCACGGGCTTTTCCTTTGTGCCGCCTCCCGGACCGGCCACACCGCTCGTGGACATGGCAGCCTCCGCCCCTGTGGTCAGGCAGGCTCCCAGAGCCATGGAACGCACCACAGGCTCGCTTACCGCGCCCACCGCTGCAAGATCCTCCCCGCGCACGCCGAGAAGCCCCTTCTTCACCTCATTGGCGTAGGAAATTACGCCTCCGAGATACCAGTCCGATGAACCGGGCCTTGCCGTGAGCATGGCTCCCACCAGTCCGCCCGTGCAGGATTCCGCCGTGGCGCATCGCATGCCCCTTGCAAGAAGAAGTCCGGCAAGCTCTTCCACTAAAGCGTCGTTTTCATCCAACATGACACATTCCCCCTGTTGTTCCGGCAGAGACAGGGTCGAAACAAGGTCTGAAAATGTCGGCGCATGCTCAACACTCTCACGCCGAAGTCTCCTATACCGAAAAAGGTACGATGAAAGCCTTATGCTTTCAACCGGTTGTCCGCAGCATGCGGCAGCCGTTTCCCTTGAACAAGCGGCTCTTTGCCCCTGCAAAAAATCATTCTCCGCAAGCCGGAAAAAGGCTGCACGATCAGGAAATCCCCCGGTTTCCCTCAGCACGAGCGCCCGGTCAGGCACGACTGCATAAGCGCCGCCCCGGCTCGTGCCGCGCCCCAGAGCCCTGCCTGAGGATGCGCGTTGAGCCATACCGGCACGCCCTCCAGAAACGTCTTCTGACTTCCCCTCGACCGGAGAAACTCGCGGAAAAATTCGGGATGACGCACAAGCGACGGCGTTCTTCCCGCCACGCCGCCGGTCAGCACCACGGCCTGAGGAAGAAGAGCAAGCGCGGCCATGCGGCAGAACCGGCCGTAAAAACGCGCAAAGAGCCCGCAGCAGAGGGAATCGGCAAAGCCCTTCTCCCGCGTAAACACGGCAGGATCGCCGGAGCGTCCGCAAAGATGCTCGTAAAGCAACGCAAGTCCGGATCCGGAAAGCACGAATTCCGCCGTCACCTCCCCTCCGTCATGCCTCGCGGACAGAAACTCCGAAAACGCGAGCTCCTCCCGTCCCTCAAAGGGAAAAGCCTGATGCCCGGCCTCCGAGGGCAGCACGAAGGGCGCATCACGCCCGGGCAGCAGCCACGCGGCTCCGAGCCCCGTTCCCGCGCCCGTCACGACCACGGGCGACGCGCTCCCGGAAAGCCCGGAAAACGCCGCAACGTTCTCCCCTGCCGTGCTCCCCGGAGAAAGACGCCCGGGCACGACAAGTTCCGCCTGCCGCATGACCGGCGAAAGACAGGCCCAGGCCTGCGCCTCAAAATCATTCATGATCAGACAGCGGGCATGGGGAAAAAGCGTCTCTGCCGGTCCTTTTTCCACCGTAAAGCCCGCGTTTGTCATGACGACGCGCCCGTCCCGTACCGGTCCGGCGGCAGCAAAAACCAGCACGGAAACGTCCTGCAAAAATTTTCCATGCCCCGTCCACTTTGCGAAAACTTCCTCAAGCAACGCCTTGAAAGACGTCTGACGGGAAGAGAGAATTACCCCTTCTTTTACAGATATCTCTCCGTCTTCACAAGAAAACCTGAAAAATCGACTCTGAGTTCCCCCCAGATCGGCCACAAGCATATCCATATTCCGCCTCCCTGCATGACATGCGGATAACATAGAGAAGGCAACATTGCCATGCTTGCATAAACGGGATATCATTCTCACGACAAAAGGGCTTTTCCCGGGGGCAAAACAGGAGTAAGCTCTTTTCTTCACCAGTTTACATGAAAATTTTGCCATGGAGACATTGCTCGTCGAACGCAAGAACACGACGACGTTCCTTTCATATGGCAGAAATCAGGAGTTTCAGAACTTTCCATGGAATATCGCATTCGTCCAGACGCATCTTATCCCAACGGCGGCATGAACAGGGAATGGCTTCTCACCAACAGCCTGGGGGACTACGCCTCCGGAACGGCGGCCGGCTGCAACACTAGACGCTATCACGGCCTTCTGGCCGTTCAGACCCCGTCGGAAAAACGCATGCTTCTGTCCGCGATTGAAGATTCCGTCAGCGTGCAGGGCCGCGACGTTCCTCTTTCCACCCGGCTGCATCCCGGCGTCGCTTATCCGGAAGGCTGGCGAGCCCTGCAGGAAGTCTCCTGCGATCACGACGGCGTCACGTTCGCGTTCCATCTCTGCGGCGACGGCGACGACAGCGTTGTGCTTCTGCGCTCGCTCATGCTCGACCGCGCTTCCGACAGAATTCTCATCCGCTACGCGCTCCGCGACACGCCCGCAGCCCGCGAACTCGGAGCGCTGCGTCTCACGCTGCGCCCCCTCATAAGCGGCCGCAACGTCAATCACCTGCATTTTGCCGATCCCTCGCGCGCAGCCTTCGTGCGCGCCCTCGGCATAGAAAACGGAAGCTATCCGGGATTCTCCTTCCAGCCAGACGACGCCATGCCCGCCCTTGTCATGCAGGTTTCCCATCCTACGCTTCAGCACACATCCTTCACCGTGGCTCCCGACTGGTACTACAAGGTGCTCTACCCCGTGGAAAAAGAAAGAGGCTATGACTTCGAGGAAGACCTGCTCATGCCGGGTGCCTTCGTCACAAGCCTTGCCGTGGACTGCCCCATATGGGTAAGTGCGGGAACCGAGCCCCTGCACGAAGCCCCGGAAACCCTGTGGGAACGCCATGCCGCCACCACGCCGAAGCCCGTGTTCAAAGAGGCTCTTCTTGAACACCTGCGCCGGGAAAACGACCGCTTCCTCATCACCGCCGGCGGCGAAGCCGTAGTTCCCGCAGGCTATCACTGGTTCGGCCCCTGGGGACGCGACACCTTCATCGCCCTTCCCGGGCTCACGTTCCTGTCCGGCCGCGTGAAGGAAGGCAAGGCCGTGCTGCGTCAGATAAAGGGCACGGTGAAAAACGGACTTGTGCCCAACCTCATCGGCGCCGGAAACGGGGAGGCAGCCTTCAATTCCGCCGACGCCTCGCTGTGGTACATTCTGGCCGTGCATCGCTTCGCCCTGGCATGTCCGAAGGAAAAGCCCTTCATAAAGCGTACCTGCTGGCCTGTGATAAAGGACATCATCCATCATTTTGCCGCAGGCACCATGCCCGATGAAGACGGCTCTCCGCTGGTGTACGCCGACAAGGACGGCCTGCTGCATACCGGCAGCGAAAAGACGCAGCTCACATGGATGGACGCCTCAATAGAAGGCGTGCCCGTCACCCCGCGCGACGGCTGCGCCGTGGAGCTCAACGCCCTGTGGTTCG
This sequence comes from uncultured Mailhella sp., assembly GCF_944324575.1. Taxonomy (GTDB): domain Bacteria; phylum Desulfobacterota; class Desulfovibrionia; order Desulfovibrionales; family Desulfovibrionaceae; genus Mailhella. The sequence continues at coordinate 12,875 of NZ_CALUWV010000005.1, forward strand.
ATGCCCTGTCCTTCGCCGCCGAGCTCGCGGCGGAATTCGGAGAAACTCCGCCAGCGGAAACGGCGCTGCTGCCGCGCCTCAAAAAAGCCTTCAACCGCGTCTTTCGTCCGTCCGACGAAGACGCCGCACTCATGGGCGGAGGGCTCTACGACACCTGGCATCCCGAAAAGGGACCGGGCCGGCACATCCGGCCGAATCAGATATTCGCCGTGGCCGTGCCCTGCTCGCCCCTTGCCCAGAAGGTACAGGCCTGCGTGGTGAAGTGCGTGCGCGACAACCTGCTCACCGCCTTCGGTCTGCGCACCCTCGCCCCTTCCGACGACGGGTATCGCCCCGTCTGCCGCGGGCCTCAGAACGTACGCGACAAAGCCTATCATCAGGGCACGGTCTGGCCCTGGCTTCTCGGGGCGTACATGGACGCCGTGGTAAAGACGGCCCGCTCCGGCAAAGCCGTATTCGAGGCCCTTTCCGCCGTCACGCCGCTGTTCTCGCAGCATCTTTGCGAAGCGGGACTGGGAAGCATTTCCGAAATTTTCGACGGGCAGCAGCCCCACGCGCCGGGGGGCTGCATAGCACAGGCATGGAGTTCGGCCGAGGCACTCCGTCTGCTGCTGCTCGTCAGACAATCCAACCCGGGAGAATGGAAACGCTGGCTGGATGCCTTCCAGAAAAACGGCTCTGAGCTCCGGTAATTCAGTTTTTCCTTACCCGACAAAACGGGGGACATCATATGCGCGTTCTGATGCTTGGATGGGAATTTCCGCCGCATATCAGCGGAGGACTGGGAACGGCCTGCTACGGCATAACGCAGGGCCTCATGGAGCGGGGCGTGGACATCGCCTTCATTCTGCCCAGCATGCGGGCCGAGAAGTCTGCTTCGGGAACGTTTCTGCGATCCGCCTCCGGCGTGCCCATTTCCCGCGCCCTGAAAAAGGCCGTGGAAAAGGTGCGGCGTCAGCAGGCGTCCGACGAATTCTCCCACCTTTTCATGCGTCCCGTACGCGCGAATCTCAACCCCTACGGCGGCACGAACTTCGGCGAGCTCGGCATAGATCCCGACGTTTTCAATGAAAACGACCAGTACGTCGATGAAATCAGCCACTTCCGCGGCGGCTACCACAACGACCTCATGGACGAGGTCTACCGCTTCACCACCGCCGCCTCCGCCGTGGTGCTGGAAGAACACATGAAAAAGCCGGCCGACGTCATCCATGCCCACGACTGGATGACCTATCCCGCCGCCATGACGGCCAGCCGGCTGAGCGGCCTGCCCTTCGTCGCGCACCTGCACGCCACGGAATTTGACCGCTGCGGCGATCACGGGTATGACAAGATCTACAACATCGAGCGGGACGGCCTGCAGGCCGCCGATCATGTCATTGCCGTGAGCGAACGCACCAAGCAGGTCGCCGTGGAACGCTACGGAGTCCCCCCGGAAAAGGTTTCCGTGGTATACAACGGCGCGTTTCTGCACGACAAGGTGCCCACGTTCGAGATTCCGGAACTTGTGCGCAACGAAAAGCGCGTGCTCTTCATGGGCCGGGTCACCTTCCAGAAGGGACCGGAATACTTCGTGGAAGCTGCGAGGCTCGTGCTCAACGAAATGCCCGAGGCGCGCTTCATCATGGCCGGCAACGGCGATCTTCTGCCGCGCATGATACGACGCGTGGCAGAGCTTCGCATGGGCAGCCGGTTCCACTTCCCCGGCTTCATGCGAGGCAAGGACGTGCAGCACATGTATTCCATGGCCTCGCTGTACGTCATGCCCAGCGTGTCCGAGCCCTTCGGCATCGCGCCTCTGGAAGCGCTGCAGTGCGGTGCGCCCATTCTGCTTTCCAAGCAGTCCGGCTGCGCCGAAGTGCTGCCCGGAGCCCTTACCGTGGACTACTGGGACGTGCGTCAGATGGCCGACAGAATCCTGGACGTGCTGAACCATCCCGAAATGGCCGCCGAAAGTCTCAGACTCTGTCAGCAGTCGCTTCAGTCTCTCACCTGGGAACGCGCCGCCGACGGAATTCTCGACGCCTACGCTCATGTCTGCCCCAATGCCCGGAGTTAAGCCATGCCTTCCGTATGCTTTTGCTTTGAAGTTCATCAGCCTTACCGCCTCCGCCCCTACAGTTTCTTCGACATGGGCGCGAAGAACGATTATGAGGATGCCCAGCACAACCGCGACGTCATGCAGAAGGTGGCCGAAAAATGCTACCTGCCCATGAATGCCCTGCTGCTCAAACTCATCAAACGGCATCAGGGACGCTTTCGCGTATCCTTCTCTCTCACCGGCATCGTCATCGACCAGTTCATGGAATACGCGCCCGAAGTTCTGGACAGCTTCCGCGCCCTTGCACGCACCGGCTGCGTGGAATTCCTCGACGAAACCGACAATCATTCCCTCGCCTGTCTCTTTTCTGAAGACGAATTCCGCGGCGAAGTCATGCGTCACCGCGAAAGGATGCGCGAACTCTTCGGCCAGACCCCCCGCGTCTTCCGCAACACCGAGCTCATCTACAGCAACGACGTGGCGCGCATGGCCTGCGACATGGGGTACGACGTCATTCTTGCCGAAGGGACGGACAACATGCTCGGCTGGAGAAGCCCGCATTTCGTCTATGAGCCCGCGCGCTGCCCGGGCATGAAGCTCATGCTGCGCAGCTACTCGCTCTCCGACGACATAGCCTTCCGCTTCTCCAACCGCGACTGGCCCGCCTACCCGCTCATGGCCGACACGTTTGCAGACTGGCTGCACAGCATCAAGGGCAACGGTGACGTCGTCAACCTGTTCATGGACTATGAGACCTTCGGCGAACATCAGTGGGCCGACACGGGCATTTTCGACTTCATGCGCGCGCTGCCGGACTGCGTGCTGAGCGACCCTGAATTCGACTTTGCCACCGTGTCCGAGGCAGCCGACCGCTACCCTGTCCGCGGCGACCTGGACATCCCGAACTACATCTCGTGGGCCGATGCCGAGCGTGACCTTTCCGCATGGCTCGGCAACGACATGCAGAAAGACGCCTTCCGCGCCCTGTACGAATGTCTCGGGCTCGTGAAATACGTCAACGATCCTGAGCTCAACGAAGCATGGAGAAAGCTGCAGACCTCCGATCATCTGTACTACATGGGCACGCCTCAGTCTTCGGACGGCAATGTGCACAAGTACTTTTCCCCCTACCGGTCTCCGCTGGACGCCTATACCAACTTTATGAACGTCCTGGCTGACTTCCGCATACGACTTTTTGCGAAGGCCAACCAGTAACATGACCAGAAACTGACAGGAAGGCCCCTCTTTCTCCCTCTTTCGGGGGAAAGCGGGGGTCTTCCTGTCAGAATTCATTTTTTATGGAGCTTACATGAATCAACCTTCACGCACTCATCTTTTCGAGGTCAGCTGGGAAGTGTGCAACAAGGTCGGCGGCATCTATGAGGTTGTCGCCAGCAAGGCACAGCAGGCCATGCGCGCCTTCAACGGCGAATACATTCTCATAGGCCCCGACACCAAGCACAACACCGAGTTCACCGAGACGGACGAGCCCTACTGGGACGCGCTGCGCTACCCGCTCAAGGACAAGGACCTTCACTGCCGCTTCGGCCGCTGGGAAATTCCCGGCAGACCGCGCGTCATTCTCGTGGACTTCAACGGCCGCCACGACTCCAACCAGATTCTGCGTCAGCTCTGGGAGAGATTCGGCGTGGACTCCCTGTCCGGCGGCTGGGACTACGTCGAGCCCGTCCTGTTCAGCTACACCTGCGGCGAGGTGATCGCCACCATTCATCAGGTGCTCTCCACCCGCAACAAGAGCCACGGCATCGCCCACTTCCATGAATGGATGTGCGGCGCAGGCATTCTCGCGCTCAAGCAGCTCGCGCCTTCCATCGGCACGGTGTTCACCACCCACGCCACCGTGCTCGGCCGCGCCATGGCCGGCAACGGCGTGGACATCTACGCCAGAATGTCGGAAATCTCGCCTTCTCAGGAAGCGTTCCGCTACAACGTCACGGCCAAGTGCTCCATGGAAACCGTGAGCGCGAGAGAAGCCGACGTGTTCACCACGGTGAGCGGCATCACCGCCGAAGAGGCCCGCGTCTTCCTCGGCCGCACGCCCGACATCATCACCGACAACGGCCTCGACCTCTCCGCCATTCACGACTACAGCGCGGACCGCGAAAGCGCCCTTGCCAACCGCGCCCGCCTGCTCGAGCCCGTGAGCCGTCTGCTGCGCCGCGACATTACGCCCGACACCCGCATTCTCGTCATCTCCGGCCGCTACGAGTACCACAACAAGGGCGTGGATCTCTTCCTCGACGCTCTCGCCAGGGCCAAGAAGTCCATGCAGAACACCTCCCGCAAGGTGCTCGCCCTCATGCTCATGATGGGCGGCCACACCGGCGTGGACGAAAACGCCATAAGCGGCGACGCTTCCGCGGTGGCCGATCCCTCCCTGCCCGGTGCGGGCTTCCTCACGAGCCACAAGGTGTATGACGCTCCCAACGATCCCATACTTACCACCTGCCGCCGTCTCGGTCTGAACAACACCGCGGACGACAACGTGGACGTCGTGTTCGTTCCCGCCCTGCTCGACGGTCATGACGGCTTCTTCAACATACCCTATTTCGACGTGCTCTCCGGCTGCGATCTCGGCGTGTTTCCCTCCTGGTACGAGCCCTGGGGCTACACTCCCCATGAAAGCGCGGCCTACAGCGTGCCCACCGTCACCACCGATCTGTCCGGCTTCGGCCTGTGGATACGCCAGATGGAAACCAAGATAGGCACGCAGCCGGGCATAGGCGTCATCGCCCGCCGCAACAACGACTATGCAAAGACCGTGGACGCGCTGGCCGACGTCATCGTGCACTACGCCTCCTGCTCCGACGAAGAGCTCGACCAGCGCCGCCGCACCGTGCGCGCCGCCGCAGCCCATGCCGACTGGAGCGAATTCTTCAAACTCTACATGAACGCCTATTCCATGGCCAACGAAAAGGCGCACTTCCGCCGCCACGCCTCCAATCACACCCAAACCGCCAATTTTTCCAAGGAACTCGCCATGCGTCCTTCTTCCATCCCCTTCCTGCGCACGCTGAATGCCGTGTCTGAACTTCCTGCGGCCCTGAGCCGTCTGCACGACATCGCCGGCAACGTATGGTGGAGCTGGCAGCCGGAAGCCCTGGCGCTGTTCCGCGGCATGTCGCCCGAACTGTGGGAAGAATGCGGCCACAACCCCATCTACATGGTGGAAAACACGCCGCCCTCCCGTCTGCGCGACCTTGCCTCCGACATGACCTTCGTCACCCGCCTGAACAAGCTCGCCGAAAAATTCGACGCCTACATGGCCCAGTCCACCGTCTCCGACGTCATGGAGGACGGAACCACGGCCATTTCTGCCGAGCGTCCCGTGGCCTACTTCTCCACCGAATACGGCCTGCATGAAAGCCTGCAGCTCTATTCCGGCGGCCTCGGCGTTCTCTCCGGCGACCATCTCAAATCTTCCAGCGACGAACGCCTGCCCCTCGTCGGCGTGGGCCTGTTCTACCTCAACGGCTACTTCCAGCAGACCGTGGACAAGAACGGCCATCAGAATCCGCAGTATCCCGAAAACCAGCCCGCCAGCCTGCCGCTCGAAGCCATGCTCGACGACAAGGGCGAGCCGCTCATGATCTCTCTACCTCTCGGCACCCGCACGCTGTATGCCCGCATCTGGAAACTGCAGGTCGGTCTCGTTCCCCTGTACCTCATGGACACCAACGTTCCGCAGAACAATGACGACGACCGCCGCGTCACCGCCCGCCTCTACGAGGCCGACCGCGACGTCCGTCTGCGTCAGGAAATCCTGCTCGGCATCGGCGGCGTGCGCATGCTGGCGGCCCTCGGCATCACGCCTTCGGTCTGGCACATGAACGAAGGCCATTCCGCCTTCCTCGTGCTGGAACGCCTGCGTCAGCATATGAAGGGCGATGACCTCACCCTCGAAGAATCCAAGACCCTCGTGCGCAGCTCCTGCGTGTTCACTACGCACACCCCTGTGGACGCCGGCAACGAGCGCTTCTCCGTGGATCTCATGGCCCGCTACTTCCAGCCATATGCCGAAATGCTCGATCTGGAATGGGCGGACTTTCTCGCCCTCGGCCGTCAGGACGGCGGCAACCCCAACAACTTCGACATGACCGTGCTTGCCCTCAGAATGTCGTCGCAGGCCAACGGCGTGAGCGCCATGCACGGCATGGTTTCCCGCCGTATGTGGCGCAACATCTGGAAGGGCTTCACCGAAGCGGAGCTTCCCATCGGCCACGTGACCAACGGCGTGCATACCGCCTCCTATGTGGGCCCTGCCTTCCGCCTGCTGCTCGGTCACTACCTCGGACCGAACTGGCTGGATCTGAAGCCCGAAGATCCCGCATGGAACAAGGTGCAGTCCATTCCGGACGATGAATACTGGGCCGCACGTCGCGCCCAGAAACAGGCGCTCATCGACGCTTTGCGCGAACGTCTGCCCCAGTGCACCGCCTATTCCGACATTTCCGGCGACGAGCGCACGAAGTGGCTTTCCGCACTCACGCAGAACACCCTCATCATCGGCTTTGCCCGGCGCTTTGCCCCCTACAAGCGCGCCACCATGCTCTTTGCCGATCCCGACCGTCTGGCCCGCCTGCTCAACGATCCCGAGCGTCCCACCGTCCTCGTCATGGCCGGCAAGGCTCATCCCGCCGACAGCAAGGGCATCGAGCTCATCGAGGAAGTGGTGCGCTGGTCCCGCGATCCGCGCTTCTACGGCAAGATCTTCTTCGTGGAAAACTACAACCTCGAAGTGTCCCGCCTGCTCTCCCGCGGATGCGACGTGTGGCTCAACACTCCCCGTCGTCCCCATGAAGCAAGCGGCACGAGCGGCGAAAAGGTGCCGGTCAACGGCGGCATCAACCTCAGCATCTCCGACGGCTGGTGGGTTGAGGGCGCCGACGGCAAGAACGGATGGACCATCGGCCCCAAGGCCACATATGCCACCCTTTCCGCCGAACAGAACGACTACGCCGATGCCGACAGCCTGTACCAGATTCTGGAAAACGACGTGGTTCCGCTGTTCTTCCAGCGTGATTCCGATGCTCTGCCCCACGGCTGGATAGCCGTATCCAAGAACTCCCTGCAGAGCCTGACCGCCATGTACGGCTGCCGCCGCATGGTGCGCGACTACATGGAAAAAATCTACATTCCTGCCGCCCGCCGCGGCGTGGCCATGGACGCCGACCGTCAGGCCAAGGCCCGCGCCGTCACCGCATGGATGGAGAGCATTCCCGGTCGCTTCAACACCACGGCCATCCAGTCCATCGAGCTCTCCGGCCTTGACGCCGACACCGTGTACTGCGGCAAGCCCTTCACCGTGAAGCTCACGCTCACCCCCGGCGACATGAAGAAGGAAGAACTGCGCGTGCAGTTCGTCCTCGGCGTGACCGACGGCATGAACTTCACCGACGAACCGCAGATCGTGAACCTTGCCTTCACCGGCGAGGAAAACGGCAACCTTGTCTATGAAGCCTCCTGCGAGGCACAAGTCACCGGCCTGCACGCCTACGGCGTACGCGTCGTTCCTTTCATTGATCCCCTGGACAACGTCATGCGTTCCGGCCTCGTGCACTGGGCGTAACGACTGAAGTCTCTTCGCATGCGAGTGCCCGGAGCCCGTAAAGGCTCCGGGCACTTTTTTTATGAACAAAAGCCCCGTTGTACGAAAAAACATGTACGACAAGGAGACGAACGACCGCTTTTTTCACGTCAATATTGCAGAGATTCCGACGTGTTCTGCATAACGTGATACAGAAATGAAACAGTCATCCATGCCGAACGACGCCCCCCCCCGCATCTTTCCGCTCATCCTTCAAAGAACACGACAACAGTCCGGAAAAAGCCGCAGTATTTCCCGTGATTCAAAAAAGATCCGAGGCAACCCGATACAGCTTCCTCAGCGTTCCAGAAGCATCTGGACCTGCCTCCCGCCGCAGAAACACACGTCGCGCGCTTACGCATCGGTACAAATAAAGGCCAAAAGCATATTTTTTTTGTAATATACTGATATTACTCGTTTTATATTTTTCTTTCCGGGCTTTGTACCTGCCGCGGATTTTGCCCGAGGTGATACAAAAATATATCAATCACACATCGCCAATGACATAGTTTTTAACAACTACGTAAAATATAAATAAAATTTTATTCTGGCACGGTTTCTGCATAAAGAAGGGCATCTCGTACAGGAGGTTTTTCCATGTTCAATCGTACAGGACTTTCCTTTAGGCGAATGTCCCTGCTGTCCCTCGGAGCGGCAGCCCTTGCCATGACTTCTCTGCTCGTTCCCGGCACGGCTCTGGCCGAAGAAGACCCTTCGTTTCTGAGCCAGCAGGACGGCGACATCATATGGACCATGCTCGGTGCCATGCTCGTCATGTTCATGCAGCCGGGCTTTGCCCTCGTGGAATGCGGTCTCACCCGAGCCAAAAACGCGGGCAACATTCTCATGAAGAACTTCGTGGACTTCAGCGTGGGCACTCCGCTGTTCTTCATCATCGGCTTCGGACTCATGTTCGGCGTCTCAAACGGATTCATCGGCACGCCCACCTTCGGCATGAGCTTCATTGATCCCACCACGCCCGAAGGCGGATGGGCCTGGACGTTCTTCTTCTTCCAGGCCATGTTCGCGGCCACGTCGGCCACCATCGTGTCCGGCTGCATCGCTGAAAGAACGGATTTCAAGGCCTACATCATGGTATCCATTCTGGTAAGCGCCTTCATCTATCCCATCAGCGGCGGCTGGTGCTGGAACAGCCTCTTTGCCGACACCAAAGGCTGGCTTGAGAATCTCGGCTTCATCGACTTCGCCGGTTCCACGGTGGTGCATTCCGTGGGCGGCTGGATAGGCCTTGCCGGAGCCATCTGCGTCGGTCCGCGAATCGGAAAGTATTCCCCCGACGGCAAGTCTCTCGCCATTCCCGGACACAACATTCCTCTGGTGGCTCTCGGTGTGTTCATTCTGTGGTTCGCCTGGTTCGGATTCAACTGCGGCTCCACCACCACGCCCGACGGTACCGTGGGCTACATTGCCGTGAATACCTGCCTTTCCGCCTGCACCGGCTTTGCCGCCTCCATGCTTACCATCTGGTTCATGACCGGCAAGCCCGACCCCTCCATGGCCATGAACGGCGTTCTGGCGGGTCTTGTGGGCGTCACCGCCGGCTGCTTTGAAGTTTCTCCCGTGGGCTCCATCTTCATCGGCATCATCTGCGGCATAGTAGTGGTTCTCTCCATCCTCTTCGTCGACCAGAAGCTTCACATCGACGATCCCGTGGGCGCGGTTTCCGTCCATGGCGTGTGCGGCTTCCTCGGCACGGTGCTTGTCGGTCTCTTTGCCGCTCCCGGCTACGGCTCCAACGTCGGTCTTCTCTACGGCGGCGGTTTCCACCTGCTGCTCGTCCAGCTTCTCGGCGCCGTGAGCGTAGGCGCGTGGGCCTTCATCACCGGACTTTGCGCCTTCAAGCTCGCCGACAAGCTCATCGGCCTGCGCGTGAGCCGCGAAGTGGAACTCAAGGGTCTGGACATTACGGAACACGGAACCGACGTTTACAGCGGCTTCCAGATCTTCTCCAACGAGTAGTCCGACCACATCAAGTATCATCAGGAGCAGAACATGAAACTCATAGTTGCCTATATACGCCCGGAATGTCTGGGCACCGTCAAGCAGGAACTGTATGCTCAGGGACTTTACAGCATGTCCGTGACCAACATCCTCGGTTCGGGCCGTCAGAAGGGCTATGTGGAAATGTATCGCGGCGTCGCCACGGAAGTAACGTTGCTCAAGAAGGTACGCATAGAGCTCTGCCTGCATGAAGACGACGTACACAAGGCCATGGATGCCATTTCCAGAGGCGCCACCACCGGCCACGAAGGCGACGGCATCATCTATGTCGTGGACGTCCTCGAAAGCCGGAGAATACGCACCGGCGACTCACTCTGAGCTTTCTCCTGAGCGGCTGCATATATCTGTCCCCCCCTGCGGTCGCTCAGGAAACAAGCAGGAGGACGGGAGATGACTCCCGTCCTCCCCTTCCCTCAAAAATCACACGACAGGCCGTCAGACCTCCTGCCGCATGACTCCCATTTCCTTTCCTTCCGTCCTCGCTCCCGCATTCTTCTTCGAGTCCTTCAGGACATGAATAAACGAATGCCGGGCAGCTCAAGGACGGACACATTTCGACGACATACCCCCCTCCCTGAGGGAACACGACCGGCGTGTTCCCCGCCATTCAGGGGCAGTTCCGGGCTCCTCGGGACTGCCCCCTTTTTTGTCCCGCGCCCGCTGCCCCGCCATTTCCGGAACCCTGCTCACCACCTAAGGAGGCCGACCATGACCAGTTTTCCTTCCGTTCCCACATTTGACGCCGTACGCCGCTGGTATGCCGCCGGAGCCGACATGGAAGAAGGCCTTGCGGAACTTGCCCGCCGCATACGCCGGGAATCAGCCCCAGGCGTATGGATAAGTCTCGTATCGGAACAGGACGTGCGTGCCAGAGCCCGTCTTCTTAAAGAAAAGTCCGCCAGCCTTGATGCCCCCGATCTGGCAGAGCGCTATCCGCTCTTCGGCATTCCCTTTGCCGTCAAGGACAACATGGACGTGGCAGGCATGGAGACCACTGCCGCCTGTCCGGCATATTCGTACAAGGCGGAAAAAACTGCCTTTGTCGTTCAGAAACTGCTTGACGCGGGCGCCGTGCTCATGGGCAAGACAAATCTGGATCAGTTCGCCACGGGACTTGTCGGCGTACGCTCCCCCTACGGCGCCTGCCCGTGCAGCTTCAACGCTGCCTACATCAGCGGCGGTTCAAGTTCCGGCTCGGCGCACGCCGTGGCCCGCGGCCTCGTCAGCTTCAGTCTGGGCACGGATACGGCGGGTTCCATACGCGTTCCGGCAGCTCTCAACAACCTCATCGGACTGAAGCCCAGCCGCGGCCTTCTGTCCTCCTCAGGCGTGGTTCCCGCCTGCCCCTCGCTGGACTGTGTGTCCATTCTTGCGCTGACAAGCGAGGATGCTGCCGACGTTTTTCGAACCGCCGACGCCCCCGATCCTGATGACATCTGGAGCCGGACTGTCCCGAAGCGCACTTCCGTCGAAAAGACCGGTCCCTTCACGTTCGGCATTCCGGACACGCTGGACTTTCTCGGAAACACGGCCTGGGAAAAAGCCTGGGAAAAAGCCGTGGAGGATATGTGCGCCATCGGCGGCCGATGCATGACCATACGCTATGCTCCGTACAAGGAGGCCGCAGACATGCTGTATTTCGGCCCCTACATGGCCGAGCGGACCGCCGTGCTCGGGGATTTCATCCGCTCCCACGCCGAAGACTGCGTGCCTGTGGTGCGCGACATCATTCTCGGCGCGGGACGCTGGAGCGCGGAAGAAACCTTCCGCACTCTTTATCGCGCCAGAGAACTCAGACGCATGACAACTGCGGACTTTGAACACATGGATCTCCTGCTGCTTCCCACCGTACCGACGACCTATACCATCGAAGAGGTCAGGCGGGACCCCATGACCACCAACGTGAACATGAGCCGATACACCAACTTCATGAACATTCTCGATCTGTGCGCCGTTTCCGTACCGGCCGCCATTGCGCGCATGCCCGGTACCCATGCGGATCTGCCCTTCGGCGTCACCATGGCTGCCCCGGCCTTTTCCGAAAAAAGCCTGCTTTCTCTGGCTTCGCGCCTTCACACGTTCGTTCAGAAGCGCGGCCTTCCTCTCGGTGCCTGCCTGCAATGATGCTTCCCCCTTTCCAGGCTCATTCTCATGGTTCCGGCAGGCAACGGCCATCCTTTGTGCCGCAGCCTGCCGGAAAGAAGCGACACTGACGCCGTCCACCTCCGCACCTGTTGAAACAATTACGTGACACAACAGAGACAATAACGTTTCACCAGCATTGCCTTTCTTGTACTCCAGTGATGTTGCGATTCACTATTGTCATGAAAATATTGTTCTTTTTTATTATGGCACAGCTCTTGCATAAAAGATGGCGAACACTGAGTGACACAACACGACAGTCTATGAAAAGAAGAGGTAACACCATGAGCATTCGCAACATTCTTTCCATTGCCGTATCTCTTATGCTTCTTGCAGGATTTCATGGCGCGGCTCAGGCCGATCAACTGGCGGACATACAGAGCCGGGGAGTCCTGCGCGTAGCCGTTCCCCAGGATTATCCGCCGTTCGGCTTCGTAGGTCCCGACATGAAGATGCGCGGCTACGACGTGGAAATGGCGCAGTATCTGGCCAAGGATCTCGGCGTGAAGTGCGAACTTGTCCCGGCCACCGGAGCCAACCGCATCGCCTTTCTGCAAAGCGGCAGAGTAGACATCGTCATCTCCACACTGGGCAAGACAGCCGAACGACTCAAGGCCATAGACTTTGCCATGGCCTACGTCCCCACCTACCTCGGCGTGTTCGGCCCTGAGTCCATCAAGGTTGAAAAGCCGGAAGACCTGAAAGGGCACAGCGTCAGCGTGACGCGCGGCAACATTGAAGATCAGCTGCTCACCGAGCTCATCGACGACAGCGTGACCTGCAAGCGCTACGAAGATACCAACACAACAAGTCAGGCCTACCTGTCCCGTCAGACCGAATTCATCTGCACACTGAACTTCGTGGCCGGTGCTCTGCGCCTGCGCATGAAGGACGACCGTCGTCCCGAACTGAAGTTCAGCCTGCGCAATTCTCCCAACTTCGTAGGCCTGCGGCAGAATGAACCCGCCCTGAAGGCCGCGCTGAACAAGGGCATCACCAAGGCCTTCGAGGACGGCACGCTGAATCGCCTCTCCGAAACCTATCTCGGCGTTCCCCTCCCCGCCGACATGATTCATCAGGAACCGGAAATCTGAGGACAATGCTGTCCGAGGCTTCAGAAATGCAGCACATTCGTCCGCCTCTCTTAAGCCTCTGCAGATCACCGGAACACCTGAGCTCCGGGATCACGGAACTTGCCTGACGGCGCGGGCATCCGTTTTCCCGGAGCAGCTCAAAAAACAAGAAGCAGCGCAGTCATGCGCCTTTTTCCAAAAAACTCTCTGAACGTCGTCCGGCGGCAGCACCCTCCTCAGACCGCTGCCGGATGACGGACGGGCGGCCACCTTCCTCCTGACCGGCCCGTTCTTCTCCCCGGAGCGTCCGCCTGCATGTCGTGCTCTTTCGGAAGCGACCCGTTTCCGATACTGCAGCGGACGCCCGGCCTTTTTCAGGATTCATCATGGCCACTTACGTACTGAATTTTCAAGGGCTGGCCGACTATGCCCAGCATTTTGCTTCCGGCCTTGCCCTTACGGCGGAACTGGCCGTTGCGGCAACGGCGGGCGGCGTAGCTCTCGGCATCATCGGGGGCATCGTACGCAACGGCAGAAAAAACCTTCTGTATAAAATCTGGACTGCATATGTGGAGCTGTTCCGCAACACGCCCTTCCTTGTGCAGCTGTTCTTCATCTTTTTCGGCCTTCCGGAACTCGGCATACATCTTTCCGCCGAACCAGCGGCACTTCTGGCTCTCATTGTCAATCTCGGCGCCTACATCACGGAAATCGTCCGCGCGGCCATTGCCGTCACGCCCAAAGGACAGTGGGAGGCCGCCCGCGTGCTGGGACTGAGCAAATGGCAGGCCTACCGGAAAGTGGTGCTTCCTCCGGCCATACGCAAGGTCTATCCGGCCATAGTCGGCCAGTGCGTGCTGGTCATGCTCGGTTCCGCCGTGATCTCGCAGATATCCTGCGAAGACCTGACCTATGCCGCCAGTTATACGCAGTCCATCACGTTCCTTTCCTTTGAATCCTACATGGCCGCAACGGTGCTCTATCTGCTTCTGGCCGTCATCATGCGCCACGCCATGCTGGGACTCGGCAAAGTTCTTTTCAGGGGGAACTGACCATGATGATGGAATTCACACTGTGGGACATCATCCGCAACCTGCTCTTTGCCATGCGCTGGACGCTGGCGCTCTCGCTGGTGGCTCTCGGCGGCGGCGCGATCTTCACGCTTGTTCTGCTCACGCTCCGGCTGACCTGCGGCGCCCGCGTAAACCGGGCGATTTCCCTTTACGTCAATCTGTTTCAGGGCACCCCCATCCTCATGCAGCTGTTCCTCGTGTTCTTCGCGTTTCCTCTCGTCGGCATCGAGGTCAGTCCGTGGACGGCGGCAAGCGTATGCCTGATCCTGTACGCTTCGGCCTACCTTCTCGACATATGGTACAGCGCCGTGCGCTCCCTGCCCCGCGGACAGTGGGAAGCCTGCCGCGTTCTCGGACTCTCGTTCCCCCAGACCATGAGACACGTCGTCATGCCCCAGGCCATCCGTCTTGCCGCGGCCCCGAGCGTGGGATTCATCGTGCAGCTCATCAAGAACACGTCCCTGACGTCGGTCATCGGCTTCGAGGAAATGACCAAGGTCGGCATGGTGCTCACCAACGCCACCTTTGAGCCGTTCAAGATCTACGGTCTGCTTGCCCTCGGCTACTTTCTCCTCTGCTTTCCCCTTTCCCGGCTCGCACGCCGTCTCGAAGGATCTTCGCGATGAACATCATGACCATATGCAGTCTGCAGAAATATTACGGTGACAATCATGTACTGAAGGGCATCGACCTCAACATTCGGCAGGGAGAATCCGTGGCCATCATCGGTCAGTCCGGTTCGGGCAAGTCCACGCTCCTGCGCTGCATGAACGGTCTCGAAGACTATCAGGAAGGCTGGATACGCTTCGGCAACATGCTGATCACCTCCGACGAAAAGAAGGCCAGGGAAATCAGCCGGAGCATCGGCATGATCTTTCAGCAGTTCAACCTGTTCCCCCATCTCACGGCCGCGGAAAACGTCATGCTGGCCCCCCGGCTGGTTCTCGGCCTGCCGGAAAAGGAATGCCGGACTCTCGCCGAGGAAATGCTCGAGAAGGTGGGGCTCGGCGAACGCATGGACTACTATCCTTCCGGCCTGTCCGGAGGTCAGCAGCAGCGCGTGGCCATAGCCCGCGCCCTGGCCATGAAGCCGCGCATGCTGCTCTGCGACGAAATCACCTCGGCCCTCGATCCCGAACTCGTGGGAGAAGTGCTCAAGGTCGTGGAACAACTGGCCAGCGAAGGGCTCTCCCTCGTGCTCGTCACGCACGAAATGGCCTTTGCCCGCGATGTCGCCAACAGAGTCGTGTTCATGCACAAGGGCAAAATACACGAAGAAGGCCCGGCAAAGGAACTGTTCCGACATCCGCAGACGGCAGAGCTTGAGCAGTTCATTTCCCGCGCCCGCGCAGGCCTGTAGAAAGACCGTCCGCATTCGACAACGAGGGCCGCAGCCCCTCGACAACCTTCATTCCTTCAACCCACAGAGGCAACATGTTCGACATGAACGCATACGATCAGATCAATCCGCCGGCCCGCCTGCTCATGGGTCCCGGGCCCATCAATGCCGACCCCAGAGTGCTCCGCGCCATGAGCGCCCAGCTCATAGGACAATACGACCCCGCCATGACGGGATACATGAACGAAACCATGGCGCTCTACCGCGAAGTGTTCCAGACTTCCAACGAACAGACCTTCCTTGTGGACGGCACCTCCCGTGCAGGCATCGAAGCGCTGCTGGTTTCCTCCATTCGCCCCAAAGACAAGGTGCTCGTCACCGTGGCCGGACGCTTCGGCCTGCTTCTGTGCGAAATAGCCCGTCGATGCGGCGCAGAACTCTATACCGTGGAGCGTCCATGGGGCGAAATCTTCTCCCCCGACGAAGTGGAGGACGCCATACGCAGGGTACGCCCGCGCATTCTGCTCACCGTGCACGGCGACACGTCCACCTGCATGGCCCAGCCTCTTGAGGAAATAGGCGAAATCTGCCGCCGCTACGACGTCCTCTTCTATACGGACGCCACGGCCACGCTGGGCGGCAACACGCTGAAGACGGATGAATGGGGCCTCGATGCCGTTTCCGCCGGCCTGCAGAAATGCCTTGCCGGATCTTCCGGCACGTCCCCCGTCACCATGAGCCCCCGCTTCGTGGAAGTCTGCCGTCGCCGCCGCCTCGTGGAGGAAGGCGTGAGAACCTCCTCGCATCAGTGCGGAGGCGAAGTGCCCATACAGTCAAACTACTTCGACGTATGCATGCTCATGGACTACTGGGGAGAGGAACGACTCAATCATCACACCGAGGCCACCACGGCCCTGTACGGCGCCCGGGAATGCGCGCGCATTTCTGCCAGGAAGGCGTGAACCATGCCGTGGAGAGGCACAGACTGCACGGAAACGCCATGCTTGCCGGCATCACGGCCATGGGACTGCAGCCCTTCGGCGACATGACGCACAAGATGAACAACGTGCTCGGCGTGGAAATTCCCTCCGGCGTGGACGGCGAACAGGTGCGCAGCATGCTGCTTTCCGACTTCGGCATTGAAATAGGCTCATCCTTCGGACCGCTCAAGGGACGCATCTGGCGCATAGGAACCATGGGATACAACGCCCGCAAGGACTGCGTGCTGACGACGCTGGCGGCACTTGAGGCCGTGCTCGTCAGACTTGGACTGCACATTCCCGAAGGCAAGGCCGTACAGGGGGCATGGGACTACTATGACAAGCACCAGTAACAACAATGCGGCGCAGCGCGTCGCCGAAAGACTGACGGAACTTGCCCGCATAAGCAGAACAACGGAAGGAGTCACCAGACTTTATCTGACGCCGGAACACAAGAAGGCCAACGCCCTTGTGGGAAGCTGGATGCAGCAGGCAGGCATGAGCGTGCACGTGGACGCCGCAGGAAACATCCGCGGCCGCATGGAAGGAACCGATCCCTCGCTTCCGGCCATCATGCTCGGCTCTCACCTCGACACCGTGGTCGGAGCCGGAGCATATGACGGAACGCTCGGCGTCGTTGCCGCCATTGAAGCCGTAGCCCGTCTGCACGAACAGGGGCGTCGTCCCCGGCACGCCGTGGAAGTTGCAGGCTTTGCCGACGAGGAAGGCGCGCGCTTCGGCGTCACCTATCTGGGAAGCGCCGCCATTGCCGGTCTCTGGGAAAAGGAGTGGTTCGACGCCGTGGACGCCGACGGCATATCGCTGCGTCAGGCCATGCTGGACTTCGGTCTGGACCCCGATGCCGTGGATGGGGCGCGCATGGCGCCCGAAAGCCTGTGCGGCTATATCGAGCTGCATATCGAGCAAGGCATACTGCTGGAAAAATACGACAGGCAGCTGGGAGCCGTAACGGGCATCAACTGCTCGCGGCGCTTCAACATCCGCATCATCGGCAGAACCGGACACGCAGGCACCATTCCCATGTCCTGCCGCGAGGACCCCATGATGGGCGCAGCCGCCGTCATCAGCTCGCTGGAGCAGATCGCGAAAAAGTACGGCGATTCTCTGTACTGCACCGTGGGCTACATCACCTGCACGCCCAACACGGCCAACTGCATTCCCGGTGAAATCGACCTCAGGCTCGACGTGCGCTCCTGCCGCACGGAGGAACTGAACGAGGCGCTGGCTGCCATGTTTGCCTCTGCCGAAAGCATCTGCCGGGAAAGGCACCTCACTTTCCTGTACGCGCCGTTCTTCGAATCCCTCCTCGCCGAATGCTCTCCAGCCCTCATCAGTCAGGTGTCCGAGGCCGTCACCGCCGTTCAGGGCGACTGCCCCATGCTCTCCAGCGGAGCCGGACACTACGCCGCGGAAATGTCCCGCGTCTGGCCCATGGCCATGATCTTTCTGCGATGCAGAAACGGCGTGTCGCACTGCCCGGAAGAATACGCCTCACCGGAAGACATGGAAGCGGGTGTTCAGGCGCTGATGAACATTCTTGCCCGATACTGACAGGACAGAGGGCACATCGTCATCCCGTCTGCACCTTTCCCCGACATGAAAGAGCCCCGCGGCAAAACGATGAAAAGCCGAGGGGCTCTTTTCCGTCAGAACCTGCCGCATTTTTCCGGACAGGCCACAGAAAATCAAGCCGCGGTCCGACCGGAACATCCGGCATGCCTACTTTGCGGGATATCCCACGGGCTGAATCATGTAGACCTTCCAGCCGTCAGGCAGAGGGAGCTTGCCGTCCAGCCTGTCCGTTTCCTGAGCCTTCATCACATTGGCAAGTCCTGCCGACGCGCAGTACAGCGCCACGTTCTCGTACATGGAGCCGATATGGAACGGCGAGCAGCGGTCGCTTTCCCTGGCCACGTGCAGAAGAACCATGGGCGCACCGTTCCGGTACTGCTTCAGATAATCGCCACGAAGCACCTGCTCAAGAACATTCTGCTGCGCATTGTAGCGGTACACGCCGTCCGGCAGCACGGCATACACGCCAACGAGCTGCCGATTCATGGCCGTTGGTACGGTGAGCCTGCCGTCACTGCGATTCACGCCGCAGGCCGCCCACAGGATGTTGGACACTTCCTGCATGGGCAGAGGACGAGAATCAAATGTGCGCTCCACGTGTCTTTCATTCAGCGTCTCCATAAAGGGCAGTCCGCCCGTTTTCTGCGGGGCGGGAAGCTCCAGCCTGTCTGCCGCAGCATGCGCGGACACGGACAGAACAAGGCAGCCCAGAAAAGAAAGCATGAAATGTCGCAATGCCATGGCGACTCCTTTTGGGGCCGGACGCTGCCGGGTACAATGATGAACATAAAACGCGCCGGTCCGCTCCATGAGTTCTCTTCTTCAAAAGCAGGATAAAGAACTCTTGTTTTCCGGCGCACGCAGAAAACGCTTCCGCACAATTGCGTAACAACTCTCAAGGCCTTTTCACTCCTGTAGCAGAAAAAGACGTCTTCGTCTTCCGACACGTCTCTCCAGGCGAAGAGGCGACCGATCCTTCCGCCCCGGGCCCTCTTCCCTTCATTGACGGGCGCAGGAAGGGAATGATAGTCTGAAAAAAATTTTCGCGTTTTCTCCTCATGCTCCGGGAAAACGTGCGGAGAGCTTACATGCAGCAGAAAGAACTTGTGGAATTCATCGCCAAATCGCTGGTGGACAACCCCGATCAGGTTTCCGTGCGCGAAACCGAAGGGGAACAGGCCTCCACGCTGGAACTTTCCGTGGCCAGAGACGACCTCGGCAAGATCATCGGCAAGCAGGGACGCACGGCGCGGGCCATCCGCACCCTTCTGGGCGCCGTGTCCGCAAAAACCAAGAAACGCGTCGTTCTGGAAATTCTCGAATAATGCCTGCCTCCTCTCTCGTAGTTCTGGGGCGACTCACCAAGCCCCACGGCGTCAAGGGCGACATTCGCGTGGACTACTACGCAGACTCCGCCGAACTTCTGGAAAAGCCGCTCATGCTGCGCGCCGGGCGTTTTGCGCCGCGGCCCGTGCGCATACGCGAATGGCATCTGTGGAAGGATCAGCTCATTCTCAGCATTGAAGGCTGCAACGACCGCTCGGCGGCTGAACGTCTGCGCGGTCAGGAACTGCTCATCGACGCATCCTTCCTGCCCGAGGCCGACGAGGACGAACCCTATCTGCGCGACCTCATCGGGCTTTCCGTGCGCCTTGAAGACGGTACGCCCGTCGGCGAGCTGGAGGACGTGGACTTTCCCGCCGGACAGGAAATGTGGGTCATCCGCGCGCCTGAGGAAGAAGGCGGGTACGAAATTCTCTTCCCCGCCGTGCCCGAATTCGTGCTCGACGTGGATCTTTCCGCCCAAACGGCCACCATCGCCCCGCCGGAAGGTCTGCTCGACCTGTACCGCGAAGGCGCGTCGGCAGAAACGCCCGACGACGGACAGGACGACAGGGACGCGGAAGACGACTCCTCCCGCAAGGCATAACCCGTCATGCGCTACAATCTCGTCACGCTTTTCCCCGAGTGGTTCGACTCGCCCCTTTCCAGCGGTCTCATGGAAAAGGCCCGCGAAGCGGGCATCGTGGAATTTTCCTTTGCCAACCCTCGCGACAAGTCCACGGACCGGCATCATTCCGTGGACGACCGCCCCTACGGCGGAGGCCCGGGCATGGTGCTCATGCTCGACCCGCTCGTGCGCACGCTGCGCGAGCTTGCCCCCTGCAACGGAAGGAAGGGCCGTCTCATCGCCCTTACCCCGGCAGGACGCCCCTTCACGCAGGCCTTTGCCCGGGAACTTGCCAAAGAAGAGGAAATCACGCTTGTCTGCGGCCGCTATGAAGGCTTCGACGCGAGGCTTTTCGATCTTCTGCCCGTGGAGCCCGTATGCGTGGGCGAGGCCGTGCTCAACGGCGGCGAGGCGGCGGCCCTTGCCGTCATCGAAGCCACGGCAAGGCTCCAGCCCGGCTTCATGGGCAAGGACGAGTCCGGCGACGAGGAGAGCTTCAGCAACGGCCTTCTGGAATACCCGCAGTACACGCGGCCCGACGTGTTCGAGGGGCTGCGCGTGCCCGAGGTGCTTGAAGGCGGAAACCATGCGCTCATCGCCGCATGGCGACGCGATCAGTCCGTGCTGGCTACCGCGAAATACCGGCCCGATCTGCTCGATCATGCCGTGCTCACGCATCACGACCGACAGGTGCTGCGCGCCGAATCGAGGTTCCGTCCCGGCAAGAATCTCCATGTAGCTCTGCTCCATCACCCGGTCCGATTAAAAAATCGGAAAACGGGCACAACATCTTTGACAAACCTCGACATTCACGATATAGCACGAATTTCCCGCACCTATGGGATCAGTGGATTCTTCGTGGTCACGCCGCTGGAGGATCAGCGCAGACTCTTGGCAACACTGCTCTCTCATTGGACGGAAGGGCCGGGGCTGTCGTTCAATCCCGACAGAGCCGAGGCCCTTCGACTGGTCAGGCCCGAGGAATCTCTGGAAAGCGCGATTGCGACGTTGACAACCGATCGCGGCCTGCCGCCCCTTGTGGTCGGCACCAGTGCCCAGCCTGTCCTAGATAAAAAACACCGGGAACGCCGGCCGGCGACCACCTTCGATGAGGTGCGGCGCTGTCTTGCGGACAGGCCCGTGCTCCTTCTTCTCGGAACCGGGCATGGCATTGCGCCTGAGGTGTTGGAGCAATGCGACGCCATCCTGCCTCCGCTGCGCTGGATGGACGAGTACAATCATCTTCCCGTACGCGCCGCTGCCGCCATCCTTCTGGACAGGCTCCTCGGCGATCGGGGATAAACACCATTTTCCTCAAGGAGAGTCCCCCTATGGATATCATCAAGCAGATCGAACGCGAACACATGCGCATGGACATCCCGTCCTTCAAGCCCGGCGACACCCTCAAGGTGTATCTGCGCATCGTTGAAGGCGAAAAGGAACGTATCCAGATGTTCCAGGGCAACGTGATCCGCATTCAGCGCGGCACCACCGGCGCCACCTTCACCATCCGCAAGATTTCCGACGGCGTCGGCGTCGAGCGCATCCTTCCCATGCACTCCCCCTTCATCGACCACATCGAAGTGGTGACCGAAGGCCGCGTGCGCCGCTCCCGCCTGTACTACCTGCGCGAGCTGCGCGGCAAGGCTGCCCGCATCAAGCCCCGCAACCGCTACTAAAATTCCGGCCCGGCGCTGCCCGGGCCTGTGTTTTGTGCAGACAAATCCCCTTCCGGCGCTTTCCGGCAGGGGATTTTGTCTATGAGGCCCGTCCCTCCGGACGCACGGCCAGGGCACGAAGACAGGCGCGCGTCGCTCTCTTTCAGGCGAAACGTCCGTTTTCCTCTCCCCGGAAACACGGTGCTCCGCCTTCAGCCCCGTGAATTCTCACTTCCTTTTCAGGTGACTCATGGCCAGATCCCGCAAAAAAGCCGTCGTCATTGAACAGGGCATGCTTTTCAGCGCTCCCGACTCGCAGCAGATGCTTACCGCAGGAACCGACGAAGCCGGACGCGGCTGTCTGGCGGGACCGGTGGTGGCCGGAGCCGTCATTTTTGCCGACGGTTTCGATCTCATGGGCCTCGACGACTCCAAGGTGCTCAAACCCGAGGAACGCGACCGCCTTGCCGGGGAAATACGCTCGCTTGCCGTAGGCTGGGGCATAGGCCTCGCCTGGATGAACGAAATTTCGCGCATCAACATTCTTCAGGCCTCGCTCATGGCCATGACGCGCGCCGTGGCCGCCATGCGCGTGCGCATGGGAGCAAAGGAAAAAAGCGTGCCCGCGCGTCTGCTCATCGACGGCACGCAGATCATTCCCCCGCTCTATTTCCGCCAGTTCGGCATTCCCCTGCCCGAACAGGAGGCCGTGGTGGACGGCGACGCCAAGGTTCCTGCCATATCCGCGGCGTCCGTGCTGGCCAAGACCTTCCGCGACGAACTCATGACAAGACTCGACGCCCGCTGGCCGGAATACGGCTTTGCCCGGCACAAGGGCTACGGCACGAAGGAGCACAGGGAAGCGCTCAGAAAATACGGACCGTGCCCTCTGCACCGTCTCGACTTTCGCGGGGTTCTGCCGCCCAGGGTGCAGGAGCAGGGCTGGCTGTGCTGAACGTGCTCAGACCACGAAAAAAAGACGCCTCTTCCGAGCAGCCTTCTCTTGAGGGCGCGCGAACCGGAGCGGAAGGGGAAGAGGCGGCAGCCGCCATGCTGAAGGGCCTTGGCTGGCGCATTCTGGCCCGCAACTGGCGCAGCGGTCATCTCGAGCTCGACATTGTGGCCGAAGACGGTGCAACTCTTGTGTTCGTGGAAGTAAAAACCCGCGCAAAAGGCGGGATGCAGCGCCCCTTCGAGGCTCTCACCGCCGTCAAGAAGGAAAGGCTCGTGCGCGCCGCACAGGCATGGATGGCCGCTCACGACGCCTGGGGCGTCCCCTGCCGCTTCGACCTTGCCTGCGTGGAGCGTTCGACAGGAACCTACCAAACGGAGCTGATACGAAATGTCATCGAATACGCAGATCACGGAACCCGGCACGCTGTGGGTGGTGGGAACTCCTCTTGGCAACCCTGGTGATCTTTCTCCCCGTGCCCGTGCCTGTCTGGAAGAAGCGGACCTCGTTCTGGCCGAAGACACCAAGCGAGAAGGTCTTGCCTGCGCCCGCTGGGGCGTCACCGTGCGCCGCTTCATGAGCTATCACGACCACAACGAAAAGGAAAAGGCCGACGCCGTGCTGGCGATGCTGCGCGAGGGAAAGAACATCGCGCTCATTTCCGACGCCGGCATGCCCGTCATGGCCGATCCCGGCTATGTGGTCATCCGCGCCTGCCGCGAGGCGGGACTTCCCGTTTCCGTCATTCCCGGCCCCTGCGCTCCGGTCACCGCCCTTGCAGGCTCCGGCATTCCTCCCCAGCCCTTCGTCTTCTTCGGCTTCCTGCCTCGCAAGCGCTCAGATCAGGAAAACACGCTCGCCCCCTACGCCGCCATTTCCGCCACTCTGGTCTTCTTCGAACGCAAGGACCGGCTTGAGGAAACCCTCAAAAACGCCCTGGCCCTTCTCGGCCCGCGCGACGTGTGCATAGCCCGCGAGCTCACCAAGACGCATGAGGAATACCTGCGCTTCCGTCTCGAGAGCATGCCCGATCTTTCCGGCATTCTCGGCGAGGTCACCGTCGTGATCGGCCCGCCGGAACAGTCCGCCCGCAGCAGCCGCGACGAGATTCTCGCGCTCATCGAGGAGGAACGCCCTCTGGGCGGCGCTCCCCGCGCCGTAGCCCGCCGCGTGCAGTCGCGCGCCCGGGGATGGACCACGGGCGAAGTATACGCCCTCATTTCCGGCATGAAGGACTGAGAACCGCAAAAGCCGTCGTCCATCCCGCGTGCGGAATTTTCTCCGCTCCTTGCAGGACGACGGCTTGTATGGTACTCAGCCAGTGAATTCTTTGGGAAAAATGCTCTGCCTTCATTCCGTCCTCTTCTTCATGCAGAGCACCTCTTTTCCCCATCCTTGTTCTCAGGAGCATCCCCATGGCCGACACGCCGCGCATAGACAACCGCAAAGCCCGTCAGTACTACGAATTTCTTGAATTTTTTGAAGCGGGCATCGTACTTACCGGGCCGGAGGTCAAAAGCATCCGCGCCGGTCAGGTCAGCTTCGGCGACAGCTTCGTCGAATGCCGCGAGGGAGAAGCCTTCGTCGTGGGCATGCGCATAGCGCCCTACGATCGCGGAGGCTACGTTCTTCAGGATCCCGACCGGGACAAGAAGCTTCTGCTCCATCACCGCGAGATTCACCTGCTCACCACGCGCATCGAGCAGAAAGGCCTCACCGTGGTGCCCACGAAACTGTATTTCAAGCACGGCAAGGTCAAGGTGGAAATAGCCCTCGCGCGCGGCCGCAAGCTGCACGACCAGAGAGAGGAGCTCAAGAGACGCGCCGAGTCCCGCGACATGGAACGGGAGCTTGCGCACCGCTAAGGCTCGTGCGGACACGACGCACGGCGCTGAAACCATGCCTTTCACAAAACACAGAAGGCGGCGTTCCCTGCGAACGCCGCCTTCTTCGTCATTCCGTCGCCCTTGATATAAGGCGAAGGCCTGCGGCAGGACTTGTCTCCCGCGCCGGGCCTTCGCCTCTCAGGGGGGTGATTCGGGCCGATCTTCTGCGGGCATACCACGGCGTGCCGCCCCTGACGCGGCACGCCTCATTGTTTGCCCTGCCGCACTAGCCCTTCATGAGCGCAGGCAGAATGGTGGAGAGCGGAGGGAAGGCTATGATGACGAGCAGACATACCAGAAGCGCCAGCACAAAGGGAATGGCCGCCCGGTACATGGTTCCCAGAGAAACGGAAGCCACTTCCTTCATCACGAAAAGGCTGATGCCGAACGGAGGCGTGATGGACGCCATGTTGTCGAGAATGACGATGATGACGCCGAACCAGATGAGATCCCAGCCGAACACCTTGGCGATGGGCACGAAAATGGGCACGCAGATGAGAAGCAGCGGCATGGAGGGAAGAAAGCAGCCGAGAATCAGGAACACCATGACGATGGCGAACATGACCGCCATGCCGGGCAGATCCATGCCGGCAATGGTGTTGGCCAGCACCATGGGAATTCTGGTCATGGCCATGAAGTAGCTGAGCACGATGGCTCCGCACAGCACGGTAAAGCACATGGAAATGTACTTTGCGGAGTCCTTGAGGGTACTTATGAAATCCCTGACGCTGAGGCGGCGCAGAAGAAGCGCAAGAATGAGAGTGCCGCACGCGCCTATGCCGCCGCCTTCGGTGGCGGTGAACACGCCGCCGTAAATGCCGCCTATGACAAGAATGAAAATGAGCATGATGGGCAGGCCGGACTTCAGGGAAACGATTCTCTCGGCCATGGGCGCACGCGGCAGACGCGGCGCAAGGGAGGGATTTTTGACCACCATCAGCCACACGGCCAGCATGAAGCAGACCATGCACACGAGACCGGGAATGATGCCGGCGATGAAAAGATCGCCGATGGACTGCTGCGCCAGCACGCCATAAATGATGAACGTGGTGCTCGGAGGAATGAGACAGCCTATGGTGCCGGAACAGGCCAGCGTGCCCACGGCCAGAGCGTCGTCATACCTGTTCTTGCGCATTTCCGGCAGGGCAATGGCCGCCATGGCTATGCTGCCGGAAAGCACGTCGCCCACCACCGCGCCGAACAGGGCGCAGGCCACTACGCTGCCCATGGCAAGCCCGCCGCGCATATGCCCCATCCACTTGCGGGCGCAGTTGTAGATGTCTTCGCCGAACCTGGCGTAGAAGCACAGGTATCCCATAAGCATGAAGAACATGAGCGGAGCCCAGGAATAGCTGCCCGCCGTGCTGTAAAGCGCCTTGCCCGTCGTTCCGAACGACGCCGGAATGCCCTTGAGCTGAGCGATGAAGATGAGCCCCGTGGCAATAAGGGCAAAGGCCACCGGAACGCCGAGGAAAAAGAGAATGAACAGCAGCGTGAGACCGGCTACGCCGACTTTGATGGAGGACAGACCGGGAACCCTGTGCGTGGCGACGTACCACATGAAAAGAACGCCCGCCACGGCCGCGACAAGGGCCAGCAGGGTCTTTCCCGCGCCGTTCAGACGCACGGCGGCGGCCATGCTTTCAAAAAACTGGGCAAGCAGGGCTATCGCCAGCAGACAGAAACCGAAGCTTGCGAAATAAATGAACGGTTCCAGCGAGATACGAAGAACCAGCGTAACAGACGACGTCTTCATGCCGTAGCGGAACGTGGTCCACGCACAAAACAGCACGATGACCACGGACCACAGCCCCGTCATAACCTCGAGAAGAGCCCTGAAAGGCTCTTTAAGACGTGAAGTGAGGATGTCCATGGTGACATGGCTTTTCTGCCACTGCGTAACCGCTATGGAAGAAAAGACGACAATTACCATGAGCAGTTCCGTAAGTTCCGTGGTTCCCGGAATGGAGCTGCCGAACATATACCTCAAAAATACGTCGGCAAACGTAAGCAGAACCATGAGCATGAAAATGCCCATGCCCGCCGCGCTGAGAAAAGACGACGGCTTTTCCGTCAGTCTCAGCATTCTTGCGATTCCGTCCAGCATGTCGGGGAGTCCGGCTCCCTGTGCAGAACCGGTGGTGCGGGGATTCTCCATATCTCTTTCCTTTGTCGAGGCCGTCCGGCCTCACGTCATGCAAACATACCCTGACGGCGTCCGCATCGCTCATGAGAGAGGCCATGCGGACGCCTCAACTTTTCCCGAAGCTTACTTTCCGGAACTCGTTTTAAAAATCTCCATGGAGTGACTGTCCTTCCACGGCTTGGCATAGGTGGACTGAAGCTCATGAATCCTGGCTACCATGTCCTTGCCGGGATATCCCGCCTTGTCCAGAATTTCCGCCCACTCCTCGGCAACGGGAGCAATGCGTCTGTCTATTTCCGCATACTCCTCGTCGGTGAGCACATGGAGCTTGCCGCCCATCTGTTCCATCCAGGTGTCGAGGCTCTGATAGGGAAGCGTATTCCAGAACTGCGAGAAGGTCTGGCGACCGTACTCGCCGGACACGCTGTCGATCACGGCCTTCAGATCATCGGGCAGGTTGTCGTACACGTCCTGATTCATCATCACGCAGAACACGAAGCAGGTGGTCTGCACGGCGGTGACATGCTTGATGACGTCGCCGAGCCTGCGGGAAACGAGCAGATCGTAGTCCACGGTGGCGGCATCGATCACACCCTGCTGAAGGCTGGTGAACACATCGGCCATGGGCACGCTGACCACGGAAGCGCCGAGAGCGCTGACCTTCTGCGCCACCTGATAGTCGCCGAGCACATTGATCTTCTTGCCCTTGAATCCGTCAAGCGTGGTGATGGGTTCATTGCTGCCTATGAGCATGCCCACGGTCTGCGCATGGGTAAAGAGCACCTTCACGCCGTCGAATTCCTTTTTCACTTCAGGAAAGGCATCCTGAACGGCAAGCACGAAGGAGGTGGGATCTTCCATGGAAACACCGGGGCTCACCGTCGTGAACACACGTTCATGGAACGGGAACTGGCCCACGGCCACGTCGAAGCTGAACTCCGCCATATCCGCCACGCCGGTCTTGACGGATTCAAAGGCGTCGGCTTCCTTGCTCAGGGCCTCGGCAAAGTAGGGTTCCACCTTGATGCGTCCGTTGCTGCGTTTTTCCAGCTCTTCAACCCAAGGCTTGAGCGCATAGTTCCAGCGGTTATGGATGGGAGGAATGGGCAGGTTGAGACTCAGCACGTATTCGGCGTCGGCCGCATTCGCGCTGCCGGGGACGGACAGACCGGTCAGACAGAGCACCATGCTCAAAAGAACAAGGGACAGCTTTCTCATGGGGTTCTCCTCGTGCGTACGTCCCGTCCGGAATGGACGGGACAAAGTCATCATAAAAAGGTGTGCAGCGGGAATTTGAAGGATATGCAGGCGCCGGGACAGGCCAGACGGCAGCAGCCGCAATGCCAGCACTCATCAGGATAGGCTACCTGCGGCGAACCCTCTCCGGCCTTGAGAATAAGTCCGGGGCAGCTTGCCACGCACTCGCCGCACTCCTGGCAGTGACCACAGTGCAGGCAGCGTCTGGCTTCTTCCACGGCATCTTCCGCAGCAAAGCCCTTGTCGAGTTCTTCGAAGGCCAGCCAGGTTTCGCGGGCCGTATGCAGTTCCGTATGCCTGCGCGGACTCTTCGCATGATAGGTGATATTGACTATTTCATCAAAGGCCACCTCATGCTGAACAGCTTTATGTTCCAAGTATTTCAGCACGATGCTGCCTTCTTCATCAAGCCACGCATCAACGGCGCGTCCCGCCTCCACGCCAGTGAGAAAGGCGTGAATGTCGAAGGCCGCCGTGCGCCCCTCGGCCACGGCCGTGGACACCAGAGAAGGACCGCTGGCACATTCGCCGGCCGCAAACAGCCCGGGAATCGACGAAGCGCTGCACGAAGTCTTCACGCAGCCGCGGGGCGTTCTTTCCACCTCTGCCGCTGCGCTGCCGTCCAGCATGGAAAGATCGACCATGAGGCCGCTTGCGCAGATGACCACGTCCGCTTCCACGCGAAGCTTGCCGCCGGGAACGAACTCGGCATGCAGAGTCCCGGACTCGTCAAAGGAAAACGAGGAAACGGCATCCGCAGTTACGGCGCACACGCGCCCGTTCTCCACCTCGATGGAGGCGGCCAGATGACCGGTGTGAAGAGTGACGGACTCCTCGTCGGCCTGCTCGATTTCAGCGCGGGGTACGCGCATATGCTCACGGTCTTCCAGGCAGATCAGACAGGTTTCCGCCGCGCCGAGCCTGCGGGCTGTAAAAGCGCTGTCGAAAGCCACGCCGCCGCCGCCGAGAATGACCACCTTCCGGCCTTCAAGGCTTTTGCGGCTCAGGTTGGCGTCCTTCAGAAACGACACGGCGGGAAGCGCGTGTTCAATGCCGGGAATGCTCAGCATGCGGCCTTTACGGTTGCCCACCGCAAGCAGACAGGCGTCGTAGCGGGACATGATCTCATCGAGACTGATGTCGCGCCCCACTTCCGTATTGGTGAGAATGCGCACGCCGAGGTCAAGAATCATGCCCACTTCGTGATCCACCACGTCCTTGGGCAGACGAAAGTCGGGAATGGACTGGCGCGGCACGCCGCCCGCTACGGGCGAGGCCTCGAACACCGTGACCTCATGGCCGAGCAGCGCGGAAAAATAGGCGCAGGCCAGGCCGGCGGGACCGGAACCTATGACGGCAATCTTTTTGCCGCTGGCAGGCAGAACCTTCAATCTGCGCACGTCGGCAGCACCTGCGTCCGCCGCGTATCGTTCCAACGAGCGAAGGGAAAGCGCTTCGTCGTACAGCGCGCGGTTGCACGCGCCCTCGCACGGATGCGGGCATACTCTGCCCGTCACGCCGGGGAAGGGGTTGCCTGCGCGAAGAACATACAGCGCGCGGGCGGGATCGCCCTCGGCAATGGCCCGTTCCATCTTCTGAATGGGATTGCCGAGAGGGCACTTGTTCTCACAGGGGGATGTCCGTCCCTGACCGGAACGTCCGTCATTGCGGACATAGACCACATTGGTTTCTTTACTGAAAACAGGAGGCATCTCCAGCTCCTTGAAAAATGATGTCGAAAAAGGACGCGTCCGCGTCGCGGACTCTCACCGCACGGCCGCTCCGCTTCGTTAGCGGACGACGGGCCTGCGCCATTCACAGAAGGGAGCGCCGTCCTTTTGGAAGACGACAAGCAGCTTGTCGTCATAGGAATGATCTTCTTCGGGATAGTCGGTGCGCTTGTAGACGAATCTGGTCTCCTTGCGCTCAAGAGTGGCCATAGTGGTCAGAAGACAGGTGCGCAGAAGGTGGAAGGACTCATGGGCCCGCATGAGCTCATGCAGATTGGCGGCCATGACTTCGTTCATGCGGCTTTCAATGTAGGCCAGCTTGTCCAGAGCTATGCTCATGCCCTTGCCGCTGCGCACATAACCCATGTAGTAGTTCATGACCTGCCGTATGGCGGCCTCGAACTTTTCCTGACGTATGCCGTCCTCCGTATGAAGAGGCAGGAAAACGCGTTCCTTCTCCCGGAGCATTTCATTCTCGTCCACATCCGCAAGAGCGTATTGGGAACAGGCTTCCACGGCATGCGTTCCGGCAATATAGCCGCTGCATATGGATCCCGAGAAATCGTGGAACATGCTTCCGCCGAAAAGTCCCTTCACGGTGCGCGACTCGAAGTTGTCCTTCAGGTACATGATGCCGTTGATGTAAATTTCGGAAAGCTCCACTTCCATGGGCTTTTTGCTGAAATCAATGCCGGCCTGCTCGCAGTAGTCGTTCCAGGTTTCCTTGTCACCGGGCATGCTGTCGTACTGAAGATGATGCAGAATGTCCTTGTCGATATGCGTAAGGTCGAGCACGAAGGGCGGGCCGTTGCCCTCGGACTGCTCCTGCGCCGTTCCGCGCACAAGAAGGCAGCGGGGGCCGACTTCCATCATGGGATGGTACTTGGCCATGTAGCGCTCACCGAGAGCGTTGATGGCCTTCGCGCCGCTGGAGGTGATGCCGTTCATGCCGGGGCAACCCCAGCCCTTGGGAAGCAAGGTGCCTTCCTGCTCGGTGTCCAGCGTGATGATTTCCGCACCGGCCTCGTAGCCCAGGGCTATCTGGCTGCCGGTGATGAAGGGTGAAAAGGCGATGTTGAACGGATTGAGGGATGAGTTGACCGTCACGCGTCCGGTAAGGCGGCCAAGTGCCAGCACCACGGAGCGGGCACGAATCACATGAAAAGTTCCGTCAAGAACATGGAAGCCCGCCGCACCGACCACGCGGCCTTCACTCACAAAAAGCTTCGTGCACTGAAAATATTCCAGCGTGTCCACGCCCTTGGAACGAATGAGTCCGCCGAGGCGGCGCTTGATGTACTTGCCGTTGTTGATATGGGTCCACCAGCTTCCGGGCTGACCGAAACCGGTCGTGCGGTAGAAGCTGCCGTCGGGATTATGAAGAAATTCAATGCCCAGAGACTTGAGCATTTCTATCATGCGGGGCATGACCTCGAGCCACTGCTTCACCTGAGCCGGCGTGTAGCCCGTCATGGGCGTGCAGTAAAAATCTATGGCCGTGGCCTCGTCGTCACCAGGAGCTCCGGTATTCAGCACCGCCATAAAATGGTCGTTGCCGCCTCCGAGCGAACCGCAGCTTTCCAGCTTGCCCTTGTCCGCCAGGAGCACACGAACGCCCTTGCCGCTCGCCGCAAGCGCCGCGCCGCAGCCGGACGCGCCTGCGCCGAGAACAAGAACATCAGTCTCGTGCGTGATAACCGCCATCTCTCCAGAATCGTGCATGAAAAACCTCCTTTCAGCTTTTCTGCTTTAATTCTGTTATGCATGGGCAAGGAGAAACGGAGTAGTGCATTTGCGTCATTTTTGCACTTTTTTTCACTTTAACTGAGAAACATGAGGCCGTTTTCCGGACCGTGGACTGAAACATGCTGAAAACAAAGGAAGAACCAGCATCCACGTATCTAAAAAAAACGGGCCGTTCCCAAGTCTGGAAGCGGCCCTCTGTATGAGGTTAAGAAGTATTTATAATATTTCCGTAAGTTCTCTCAAACGCTGAGGATCGAGAATCTCCAGCTCATGCCTGGTGAACCGGCCTACCACCTTCATTGTTCGCAGACGGCACAAGATGCGCGTCAGCGTCGTGCGATGCATGCCCAGAAGAAGCGCCAGCTCCTGCTGTGTCATGCCCGGCGCAAACACCGCCCTGCCCCCGTGTCTCTCGGAAAGCTCGCGAATGACACGGCAGACCTGCGCCACGGAATTGGTGAGCGAGGTTTCGGCCAGCCGCTGAGAGTGTATGACCATATGCACGCACAGAGAGTGTACGAGATTGATCATCAGATCGGGATGAGCAGCGGCAAAGCCCTCATCCGACAGAAGCGCGGCGTCGAACAGCGCGACCTCGGCATCCTGCGTGCAGGTAACCAGCGTATTGTCCTCGTCTCCCACAATGACGGAGGGAACATTCATGAGCGTTTCCGGCCCGGCATACAGAATGGTGCGTTCCTCTCCGCTGCGACTCACGTACGAAAGACGAATTCTGCCGGAAACGACATAGTAGAAGCATGGTCTGCCGTCACGTCGTGAAAGCCCCGTGCGGATGTCCACGCTCTGCCCCTTGCGAATGACTTTCTGCTCCGCAAGATGCAGCACCTTCTTCCAGGGCGCGTTGAGTCTTCCCACCGTAGAGCCTTTCATCAGTACGGCATGGGAACCTCCCGCACGTTGTGACGCTGCCATTCTTCCCCCCTTTTCGTCTGTTCCCACGTTCTGGAACGCCAAAGTGCGCCCGGCACGGCTGCCGAAAACGTCCGCCCCGCTCTCCGCTTCCTTCCTCCGGCAAGGAGGCTGCGGACCTTCGCCTTTCAGAAAGACTCCGGCCACAACATCTTCTGCAGCAGGACGTGTCCCGGCAATCTTCCGTTCGTTCACGCTTCAACCTGACGAACCGAAAGCCGGAAGCGAACCTTCTATCGGGCCAGGTGATAAATATTCACGATATCTTCAACCCCGAGCGGACGAACCACGCCTACAGGGCCGCCTATTCCCCGCCAGCACTTTTCCGCCATCTCGCGTATCTGCTCTTCCGTAGGAGCAACGCCGAGCTCGGAAAGAGACGTGGGCATATGGATGGCCCGAAAGAAATTTTCCATGGCCTCAATGCCCTTTTCCGCCATTTCTTCATGCGTGCCCGCGCCGCTCACGCCCATGACCTTATGCGCAAAGCGGGCAAAGCGCGCGGCGTCGGCCTTGTACACGTATCTCGCCCAGCTTCCCCACACGGCGGCAAGTCCCGCGCCGTGAGAAACGTCGAAAAGTCCGCTCAGCTCATGCTCTATTTTGTGGGAAGCCCAGTCTCCGCCGTCCGTGCCGCAGCCGGTGAGCCCGTTGTGCGACAGCGCAGCCGCCCACATGACTTCAGCCCGCGCCTCGTAGCAGGAGGGATCGTCGCGAAGAACAAGCGCGTTCTTCATCACGGTCTTGAGCAGAGCCTCGGCAATGCCGTCGGTAAGCTCCATGCCGCCCTCGTGATAAAAATACCGCTCCATGGTGTGCATGAGAATGTCCACGCAGCCGCTCGCCGTCTGCCAGGCAGGCAGCGTAAGCGTGAGCTCAGGATTCATCACGGCAAACTTCGGACGGGAAAGCTCGTTGCTGTAGCCCCGCTTTATCCATCCTTCCTCACGGGTAATCACGCAGGAAGAGCTCATCTCGCTGCCTGCGGCGGCAATGGTGAGCACCACGCCCACGGGAACACAGGCGGAAGCCTTGCGCTTTTTCTCGAAGAAGTCCCACACCTCCCCTTCGCTCGCGAGTCCGTAGCCTATGGCCTTGGCGGAGTCAATGACGCTTCCGCCGCCCACGGCCAGAATAAAGTCCACACCTTCCTTTCTGCCGAGCTCAATGCCTTCATGAATTTTTGACAGACGGGGATTCGGCACCACGCCGCCGAGCTCAACGAAGTCCACGCCTTCCCTGTGCAGGGAATCCCTCACTCGGGAAAGAAGTCCGGAACGTTCCGCGCTGCATCCCCCGTAATGCAGCAGCACCCGGTGTCCGCCGCATTCTCTGACAAGCCTGCCGGTTTCCTCTTCCACGCCTCTGCCGAACACGACCTTTGTCGGCGTATTGAATACAAAGTTCTTCACGATGCTCTCCTTTCGCTCTGATGCGGACATTTCGTCCCGACGGCTTTCCCGAAGCCCGGAAACAGGACGCCCCGAAAATTCCCGCACGGATACCTGACGGACGTGAACACTTCCATCTTTCCGGGCGTCCCGAAAAACAGGAATCCGACAGGCAAGAGGCTGAGCAGCGCGCCTTCTGCCCTTCCGACCCCGGACGTCCCCGGCCATATCCCTGAGCTGCCTTCGACCGCGTATACGCCGCCCCGAATCCGGAGCCGTTACAAACGGATTACCCGCCGTTCGCCCGGCTCTCTTCAGGCAGAAAAACAAAAAAGAGGGCCGTCAAGGAGCACGACCCTCTTCTCTTGTAACCGTCGGAAAACATCTTACCTGCGCGCCTTCGGAAGGCACGGTCAATCAGGCAAGATCCATGATCTTCTTGCGATCATCCCCGGGAAGAATGCCTCGCTTGCTCTCACGAACGAAATGGATGAATCCCATGATTTCCGGAAGATGACCGTATTCCGCCTCGAGCTGCATGAGCGCATCGGGACGGGGAATGCCGGAATACCACGTCATGCGGTAGGCCTGCTTGAACGCCGAAAGAAGCTCCATGGAGGCCTTGGCACGGCGCAGTCCCACAATGTTGGGGGACTGAATGGTCGCCCGGTTGCCCACGGCCAGCATCCACGGGGGAAGATCCTGCGCAAGCCCGGACATGCCGCCCACAAAGGCATGAGTGCCAACGCGGACGAACTGATGCACGGCGGAAAGACCGCCTATGATGGCGTTGTCATCCACAAAGCAGTGCCCGGCAAGCGTGGCATTGTTGGACATGACCACGTTGTTCATCACCGTGCAGTCATGCGCCACGTGCACATAGGCCATGAGCAGATTGTTGTCCCCTACTCGGGTGATGCCGCCGCCCGACTCCGTGCCGCGGTGCAGCGTGGTGAATTCGCGGATGTTGTTCCTGTTGCCGATGATGAGCTGACTTTTTTCGCCGTGGAATTTCAGATCCTGCGGTTCCCCGCCCACGGCGGCATAGGAGTAGACGTGGTTGTCTTCCCCCATGGTAGTGTAACGCTTGACGGAGGCAAAGGCGTCGATACGGGTTCTCGCGCCGATGACCACGTCATCTTCAATCACGGCACAGGGACCGATGACGACGTCATCGCCTATCTGAGCCGAAGGAGAGACAAACGCTGTCGGATGGATCTGAGGTGCTGCCATGTCAGAACGACTCCCTGGGAAGAACGGATGCGGTAAGTCTGGCTTCGGCAACCACGTTGCCGTCCACATACGCCTTGGTATCCATCTTCCAGAGCTGCATTCTGTGCGTCAGATTGGTGCATTCCATGACCAGCTTGTCACCGGGGCGGACGGGCGAGCGGAAGCGCGCCTTTTCTATGCCGGTGAAAAGATAGATCTGATCGGGATGCTCCTTGAATTCGGGGAAGCTGTGCGCCACGAGAATGACGCCCGTCTGCGCCATGGCTTCGATGATGAGCACGCCGGGCATGACCGGAACGCCGGGGAAATGCCCCTGAAAGAAGGATTCGTTGAACGTGAGATTCTTATACGCGCGGATGTGATCTCCGGGCACCAGCTCGTCCACGCGATCCACAAGAAGGAAGGGATAGCGATGGGGCAGAATGCTCAGGATCTCCTTGATGCCGAGGGAAATGGACTCGCTCATGGTGTTATTGCCTTTTAACGGTTTATAGTGACGGCTTAAGCCGTGCAGCCCCGCGAGATACGTACGAAGCAGCACAGGCTCCTCCCGGCGGCATGCCCGCCGCCGGGGCCGAATCAACGATGATGCATCATGGACATCCAGCGATTCCACATGGCCACAAGAGAGCGGTCGGTCTTGTCGCTGGCCATGGGCTTGTGGCCCATTTCCTTTTCCAGCCTGGCCACGCGCTTGAACAGCTCGGGGAGCTTCGGCATGAGCGTGGCGTTGCGCAGATAGGTATTATAGTCCATGGTGGGTGAGCCGCCGACGACCTGCCCTTCGGAAATATCCTTGGCAACGCCGGCCTGAGGCCCGATGGTGGAATTGCTGCCGATGTGCAGATGTCCGGAAATACCGGCCTGCCCGGCCATGGTCACGTTGTCGCCCACGTGCGTGGATCCGGAAATGCCCACCTGCGAAACGATGAGGCAATCCTTGCCGATGTGCACGTTATGGCCCACCATGACCAGATTGTCGATGCACGTTCCGTCGCCGATCAGCGTGGCGCTCAGGGCCGCGCGGTCCACCGTGGCGTTCGCCCCGATTTCCACGTGGTCGCCGAGTTCCACGTGACCGATCTGCGGAACCTTTCTGATGCCTTCCGCCGTACGCACGAAACCGAAGCCCTCGCCGCCGATGACGGCGCCGGGCTGAAGCACGCAGGCCGCTCCGAGCTTCGTTCCCGCCATGAGCACGACGCGGGGGTACAGAATGCTGTTTTCCCCGAGCTCACAATCCTCTCCGATGTAGCACCCGGGAAAAATGACACTGCCCCTGCCTATTTTCGTGCGCGGGCCGATATAGCAGAAGGGATAAACGGTGCAATCCTCGCCAAGCTCGGCCTCGGGATGAATGCAGGCCATATGGCTTATGCCCGTAAAGCTGCCCTGAGGCTTGACAAAAAGAGTCAGCGCCTGCGCGAACATGGGATAGGGATTGTCCGTCACGAGCGCACGGGCAACGTCGTTCTCGTGTTCGGGCCGAACGATGACGGCTCCGGCTCTGGTGGTGGACAGCTGTGAAACGTACTTGGGGTTGGCGAGAAAGCTCAGTTCCGTGGGACCGGCTTCCTCCAGCGTGTTGATCCCGGTAATGACGATGTCGTCTTCCGGGTCCTTCAAAGACAGTTTCACACCGAGCTTGTCCGCAATTTCGGAAAGCTTGAACGAAGGATTGGGCATTCCTTGCTCCTTTGTTACTTCACGGAGCTGAGATTGAACTTGCCGCCTTTGGACTTCCAGACCTTGTTGACTTCTTCAATCAGGCCGCTCGTCACGTCGTTGGCCTGAACGTAGAACATGACCACGGACGCGTCGATGATCATGTCATAGCCGTTCTTCTTGGCATAGTTTTCGCAGGCCGTGCGCATGACGTCGTTCATCTGAGAGTTGATGGCCTGCTGCACGCGGGAAAGACGCTGCGTATAGGCGGTACCCTTGGTTTCCAGCTCCTGGGCCTGCTTCTGAATCTTCTGCGCGCGTTCGTTGCGGGCCTTTTCCGAAAGGGCGGCAGCCTGCTTGCGCAGATCCTCAGCCTGCTTGCTGAGTTCTTCATTCTGCTTTTCAAGCTGCTGGCGCTCCTTGCCGAACATGGAAGTCAGCTGCTTTTCAGCCTCCTTGCCGGGATCGCTCTGGGCGGAAAGACGCAGGGGGTTGGCCACGCCTATCTTGCCGGCAGCCTGAGCCTGGGACGGAAGAACCACGGCGGAGCAGAAAAAGGCCACAACCAGCGCAATGACAGTGCGACGAAGCATAATTAAACTCCTTAATAAGGAAAAAGTAGCATAAGCAATGTGCCGAAACAAGCGGCACAGGCAACGGTTCAGAGTATCCTTGAGGGCACGAAGGCGTCAAGAATGATTTAAGCGTACAGGCGGACGAGTTTTTCCAGGGCGAGCCGCGCGCTTTCCGCCGGCGTGACGCCGGAAGCTTCCACGCTCAGCGTGGCATAGCGCCGGTACAGCGCCTCACGTTCCCGGAAAAGATCTTCAATGGTCTGTCCGGGCGCGATGGCCAGCCCTCTGTCGGGATTGCGGGCAATGCGCTCAAGCACGACCTTCATGGGCACGTCAAGATAGACGACGGGGCCGAGCGAGGCCAGATGTTCCATGGTGGAAGGCCGGTACACGACACTGCCTCCGGTAGCGATCACCGTCCGGCACAGACGGAGGGCGCCTACGATCTCAGCCTCGACTTCGATGAACTCATCCTTGCTCAGGGCATCTGCCACGCTCTGCAGAGGCGCGGCAAAAACGGCCTCGATGACATGGTCCGAGTCCACGAAGGCCCAGCCCAGCGCCCGGGCCACAAGGCGCCCCACTGTAGTTTTGCCCGCACCCGCCATGCCTATGAAGGTGATGCAGCCATTTTCGGGAATGGATGGCAGAGACTCGATGTTCTTCTGCTCGGATGAGAGTTCCGTCATAGATGTCCTTCCGGGCGAAAGCCGTTTTTTCGCGCAACGTCGCGCAGTTTACCATCTGGCTATACGCCGCGCGCGGAAGGATTGCAAATGCAATCCTTCCGCGCGCATAAGCCGGCAGGCATCGTTCAACTCACCTGCAGGATCATTCTTTCTTTTCCGTGGAGGACACAAGCACCCCTATAAGCGCGAGTCCCACGCAGGCGACCTGCGGAACGTTGAGTTTTTCGCCGAGGATCAGCCAGGCGAAAACAAGCGTGAACACGGGAATGAGATTGCCGAACAGCGAAACAATGCCCGCTTCCAGATGCTTGAGCGAAAGATTGAGCAGAAGATAGGCCGTGATGCCGACACCGATGCCCATATACAAAAGTCCGCCGAGCGCCGGAAGCGTGACACTCTGAGGCATGGGAGCCGAAAGAAGGAACGGAAAGAACACCACCGCTCCGCCGATGGCCTGAACCGCCGAAATGCTCAGGAAGGAGTAGCGACGGGCAATAAAGCGCGCACACACGGCATAGCCCGTGGAGGAAAGCACCGCGCCGAACATGAGCAGATTGCCGAGCAGAGGGTTGGAGGCTCTGGCATCGCCTTCCGCAAAATACGAGGAGCCCGCCACGCCGAGCACCGCAAGCACAATGGCGATTACGGTGCGCCTCGTCAGCTTTTCCTTCAGAAAAAGCCAGGCCGCCACGGCCGTGCAGAGGGGAAAGCATGCCGCAATGACGCCGCCCTGCGACGCCGTGGTGTACTTCATGGAAAACGTTTCACACAGGAAAAACAGGCAGGGCTCGAACATGACCAGCATGACGAGATACTTCCAGTCGCCCTTCTGATAGGGCATATGCCGCCACTTCGGAAAAAGAGCCAGATAAAACAGCGCGGCAAAGGCCACTCTGGCAAAAACAACGTGCAGCACGGCAAAGGACTCGAACGCATACTTCATGGCTATCATGCCGCCGCCCCACAAGGCATAGCAGACCACAAGCAGCATCATGACCATTCTTGGCGAAAACATCATGGCGAACCTCCCGGTAGAACTTCCGCCAGCATACGAAGTTCCCGGAACATTTCTGACGCAGATGCAACATTTTTCCCATTTTGTTCCTTTGCTGCGACATTTTCTCCAAAGGGCCGGAGCCCAGCCCTCCCCCCGTCGGCCGCTTCCTCCTTCTGAAAAACAAAGAGACTCGTCCCGGCTTCTCCTGTCTCTGCCTGCAGAAGTCCGGACGCGCATCCCGTCAGCTCGCCCGGAACATGCCGTCTCTCCCCCGCAAAAGACCGAAAAAAACGGAGCCGTCTCACGAGAAAGACGGCTCCGGCAAAAAAAGAGCCCGCCGAAAAACGACGGGCTCCCATACTGCGAGAATCGGAAGATTAACGCTTGGAGTACTGGTAACGGGCGCGGGCAGCAGCCAGACCGTACTTCTTACGTTCCTTCTTACGGGCATCGCGGGTCAGCAGGCCGGCATGCTTCAGGGTGCCGCGCAGAGCGGGATCGGCCTGGAGCAGCGCACGGGAAATGCCGAGGCGAACAGCTTCGGCCTGACCGGAAATGCCGCCGCCGCACACGTTGACCTTGATGTCATACTGTTCGGCGAGCTTGGTGAGGGCAAGAGGCTGCAGGACGATCATCTGCAGGGTCTTGCGGGGGAAATACTGATCCATGGGACGGCCGTTGATTTCAATCTGGCCGGAACCGGGATAGAGACGGGTACGGGCAATAGCGGTCTTGCGGCGGCCGGTGCCATAATCAAAAGTGGTGGACATGGCTGGACTCCTACTTCTCAAAGGTCAGCGGCTTGGGGGCCTGAGCGGCGTGAGGATGTTCGGCGCCGGCATAGATCTTCAGTTTCTTCAGCATGGCGCGACCGAGGCGGTTCTTGGGCAGCATGCCGCGAACGGCCTTGCGGAGCACTTCTTCAGGCTTGGAGGCAAGCAGCTTTTCGAGGCTGATTTCCTTGAGGCCGCCAACCCAGCCGGAATGGCTGTAGTAGAGCTTGTCGTGCATCTTGGTGCCGGTCACGCGAATCTTTTCGCAGTTGACCACAACGATGAAGTCGCCGTTGTCCATATGAGGAGCAAATTCAGGCTTGTGCTTGCCACGCAGACGATGAGCGATCTGAGCGGCGAGACGGCCAAGGATCTGATCTTCGGCGTCAACCAGATACCACTGACGGTCGATGTCGGCCGGGGTCGGGCTGAAAGTTTTCATGAAAATATCTCCTGTCCCGCACGGGGCGGAACCGCATGGGTGTGCCAATGAAAAGGCGTAGTCACAAAAAGGCTTCCCACCAGGGAAGCACATTCCTCGTTACAGTCGTTCCTTTCCCAAGGGAAACCGGACACGTTCCCCCCGCAACGGGGAGCCGGAGAAGCGCGCCTTGGGAGCGGCTACCAGACCGCCGTTCCCTTGCCAGAACGTTTGAAACAAGGTATCTGCCATAAAACGAAAGTTTAAGCAAGTGAGGAATGGCCATGCGGAGCATAAGAAAAAGCCTTCTCCAGTTCATTTTCTCCGGAGCCAGCATGCGGCGCTGGAACGACAAGCTCCGCCCCGTGGAACTTTTCGAGCTCGACAAGCAGGCCCACAAGATGATCGTGGCCTTTCTGCTCTGGCAGCAGAACACCGCGGGCATGACCGTCGAAGAGAAACGCCGCATCGGCATCGACATCATCGAAGGCGGGCTTTTCGACTATTTCTACCGTCTCATCATCACCGACATCAAGCCTCCGGTCTTCTACCGCATCAAGTCCAACCGGGAGCATTATCAGGAACTCACGGCATGGGCTCTCGGGGAACTCGAGCCCCGCATACGTCCGCTCGACGAAGCGCTCTGGCAGCGGCTCGTCTCCTACCACACACGCCCGGCTGAAGAAGCGGACACGCTTGCCGACCGCATACTGAGCGCGGCCCATATGTACGCGTCGCGCTGGGAATTCTGCCTCATTGAGCCGCTCAACGGTTTTGATGAGGAAATCAAGGAAATAGGTCCCTCCTTCAACAGACGTCTTCTGGCGCTCAAGGATGTGGAGGGCGTGAACGAGCTGCTTGCAGGCTCCGGTACGGCGCTTGCCCGCATGGCCAACCTCTGCGGCCAGCTTCGCTTCCAGATACGCTGGGCTCAGACCCCGCGCGTACCCGCCACGTCGGTACTCGGGCATATGTTCATCGTAGCCGTGTACTCCTACCTGTTCAGTCTCTATCTCGACGGCTGCCCGCAGCGCCGCATCAACGACTTCTACTGCGGCCTGTTCCACGACCTTGCGGAGCTGCTTACCCGCGACATCATCACGCCCGTCAAGCGTTCCGTGGCCCAGCTTCCGGAGATCATCCATCAATATGAAGACGAAGAACTGCACAGCCGTATTCTCGACCCTCTGGAACAGGAAGGCTACGGCCTCATCAGAGAGCGCCTCGACTATTATCTCGGTCTGTCCACCCGGTCGGAATTCAACGACACCTGCCGCGTCGACGACCGCATTCTGAAGCTCGACGGCTTTGCCGCGCTCAACGAGGAATACAACTCCGACGACTTCGACCCCAAGGACGGTCAGCTCATCAAGGCCTGCGATACTCTTGCTGCCTTCATCGAAGCCTACAGTTCCATTCACAACGGCATAGGCTCGCCTCACCTCTATGAGGCCATGGCCCGCATGCGGCGCGAGGCGGGAAGCATACGGCTCGGCTCCTTCAGCATGGCACCTCTGCTGGCAGACTTCGACTGACCCGCTCTCGCAGGCGGGAGCGACGTCGGCCGCTTTCCTGTCCATGCGTCCGCCTCAGGTGAAAAGAACCGGAAATTTGCCCTCTCTCACCTCTTTACGAGCGGCTTTTTTATGCGTATTTAATGCCTGTTCCGCCCGCAGCGGCGGATACCGGACTTTCTGACCTTGTCAAAAAGGAACCGAACCTCAACGGGGGCGCATTGGTTTCGACGGGGATGCTGGAAGCCATGGTTGCAGGTCGAGGCGCCGCTGGCCTCGTAAAAAGCGGCAACAAAGTAATTGCCAACAACGATTACGAATACGCCTACGCTGCGTAAGC